>DNDP01000060.1:3174-3366 GCA_003484235.1 Verrucomicrobiales bacterium | reverse complement strand
GCAGCTGCTGATCGCCCGGCGGTTGGTTGAGCGCGGTGTACGCTTCGTGCAGGTGTGGGCTGGCGGCTGGGATCCATCAGGACATCGCCACGCGCCTTGCGGCCAGCGCGGGGCAGATCGACGCCCCCGCTGCCGCGCTGCTCACCGACCTGAAACAGCGCGGGCTGCTGGACAACACGCTCGTCATCTGGG
>DNDP01000060.1:1195-2921 GCA_003484235.1 Verrucomicrobiales bacterium | reverse complement strand
CCAGCGCCGGGCGCGATCATCACAAGGACGCGTTCACCGTCTGGATGGCCGGCGGCGGCGTCAAGGGCGGAATTGTCCACGGCGCGACCGACGAGTTTGGCGCCCGGGCCGTACAGGACAAGGTGCACGTCCACGACCTTCACGCCACGATCCTGCGGCTGCTTGGCTTCGATCACGAGAAGCTGACCTATCGCTACAACGGCCGCGACTTCCGGCTCACCGACAATTACGGCAAGGTCGTGGAGAACATCCTGGCCTGAACCGGAGAAAGGACGCGCAATGAATGCTCATGCTCGAGTATCAGTGACAGGACAGGCGGCGGGCGCCCCTTGTCAACTCAATGGCCACCGTGGTTCCTCGGCAGTTTTGTCCTTTGTCCTTTGTCCTTTGTCCTTCATTGCCGTCCTTTCCGCCCTTTCGCTCGCGCCCATATTCAGTGCCGGCGCGGCGGCGCTCGCTCCGCAGCAGACGCAGTTCTTCGAAGCCAAGGTTCGCCCGCTGTTGGCCGACAACTGCTACAAATGCCACAGCACGGCCGGCGGCAAGATCAAGGGCGGGCTCGAGCTCGACTGGAAGGGCGGCTGGGAGCAGGGCGGTGACTCGGGCCCGGCCATCAAACCGGGTGACCCCGAGCACAGCCTGTTGATCACCGCCGTCCGCTACGGCGATCCCGATCTCCAGATGCCGCCGAAGGGCGAGAAGCTCTCCGCCGAACAGATCGCCGTGCTGGAGCAGTGGGTAAAAATGGGTGCGCCCGATCCCCGCACGAGCAAGTCCACCGGTGCCGTCGCCGGCAGCGGCGGCGAGGGCAAGGACCATTGGGCGTTCCAGCCGGTGCGCGATCCCGCGCCGCCGGCGGTGAAGGATTCCGCCTGGCCCAAGAACGACATCGACCGGTTCATCCTCGCCCGGCTCGAGGCGGAAAGCCTGAAGCCGAACGGCGAGGCCGACCGGCGCACGCTGATCCGGCGCGCCTATTTCGACCTCATCGGCCTGCCTCCGACCGTCGAGCAGGTCGACGCCTTCGTTGCCGACACTTCGCCCGATGCCTGGGAGAAGGTCATCGACGGCCTGCTGGCATCGCCCCGCTACGGCGAGCGCTGGGGCCGTCACTGGCTCGACGTGGCGCGGTACTCGGACACGAAGGGGCAGTTCAACCGCAACCGCGAGGAGTCGAGCTATCCTTACGCCTGGACCTATCGGGATTATGTGATCAAGGCGTTCAACCAAGATCTCCCCTACAACCAGTTCATCATCGAGCAGCTCGCCGCCGACAGGCTGCCGACGGCAAAGGACAAGGACACGCTGGCCGCGCTGGGCTTCCTGACCGTGGGCGACCGCTTCAACGGCATGGTCCACGACATCATCAACGACCGGATCGACGTCACCACCAAGGCGTTCCTCGGCCTCACCGTCTCGTGCGCGCGCTGCCATGACCACATGTTCGATCCGATCCCGACGAAGGACTACTACGCGCTGCACGGCATCTTCAGCAGCTCGTTCGAGCCGGACGAACCGCCGGTGATTGCCCGCCTGGGCACGACCGAGGAACAGAACGATTACCAGACACGGCTGCTCGCGCTGGAGCTGCGGCGCGACACGTTGACCGATGAGATCGCGCAGGAATCCTTTGGCGACTACCGGAAGCTGAGCGCGGTTTACCTCTACGCGCTTTCCCTCCCGGAGAAGGAACAGGCCGATTACCTGCGGAAGAACGGCGCCGATC
>DNDP01000060.1:0-1032 GCA_003484235.1 Verrucomicrobiales bacterium | reverse complement strand
ACCCGATCTTTGGACCGCTGAACTTCCTGATGCGGCTGTCGGACGAGAAGTTTGCCCAGACCGCGCCGAACAACTTCAAAAACCTCGCCCGCAGCCGGCAGGCGAAGGATCTCCACCCGTCCGTGGTGCAGATGCTCAGCACCGTCCAGCCCAAGACCAAGGGCGAGCTGGCGGTCGCCTACGGCAACCTGATCGCCGGGCGCGATGCGGCGTTCAATCGGACGATGGAGGCGCTGGTGAAGGAGTCCGGCCTGCGGGTCGTGCGCGGAAGGAAGCAGAACGAGTTTCGGCAGCTGCGCGAGCAGATCGCCGCGCTGGAGCTGGCCCACCCGGGTGCGCCCGGCCGGGCGATGGTTCTCTACGATGCGGTGCAGCCTAAGGATTCCCCGGTGTTCATCCGCGGCGAGGCGAACAACCGGGGCGACATCGTGCCGCGCCGGTTCCTCGAGGTGCTGGGCGGATCGGACAGCCGGCCCTTCGCCAACGGCAGCGGGCGGCTTGACCTTGCCCGGGCGATCGCCGATCCGGCGAACCCCCTGACCGCCCGGGTAATGGTGAACCGCGTCTGGCAGCACCACTTCGGCGACGGACTGGTACGCACGGCCAGCGACTTCGGCACGCGCGGTGAATTGCCGACCCATCCGGAACTGCTCGAGTGGCTCACCGGCGAATTCATCCAGAGCGGCTGGAGCCTGAAGCATCTGCACCGGCTCATCGTGAACAGCGCCACCTATCAGCAGTCCTCCGCTCTCGACAAAAGGAAGGCGGCCATCGACCCGGAGAACCGCCTGCTCTGGCGGCGCCGCCCGGTCCGGCTCGAATCGGAGATCCTACGCGACTCGATGCTCGCCGTCGCCGGCACGCTGAACCCGGCGATGTTCGGCCCGAGCTTCAAGCCGCCGATTCCCGCCGAGGCCCTGCAGGCCCGCAACGTCAAGGACCCCTATCCGAAGGATGCGAAGGACACGCCGGAGACGCGGCGGCGCACGATCTACATGTTCCACAAACGCGTCGGGCATCCGGCGCGTCGAA
>DNDP01000279.1:6313-7373 GCA_003484235.1 Verrucomicrobiales bacterium | reverse complement strand
CCGGCCCGAGCCAGAGATCCCAATCCAGATGCGCCGGCGCCTCCGCCCGTTTGAAGCGGCCGCCCGAGTAGCTGTGACTGACATTCACCCAGACGTGGACCTCCGCGACCTTGCCGATCGCGCCGCTCTGGATCAACTCGACCACGCGGCGGTAGTTGCCGCCGGCGTGGATCTGCGTGCCCATCTGGGTGACGCAGCGGTGCTCGCGCGCGAGCTGCTGCAGCACGCGCGCCTCGTGGACGGTGTGGGTGAGCGGCTTCTCACAATAGAGGTGCTTGCCCATCCGCAACGCCATCGCCGCGGCGGGCGCGTGGGTGTGGTCGGGCGTGCTGACGATCACCGCGTCGATCCTGTCGGCCTCCTTCTCCAGCATCACGCGGAAGTCGCGGTAGGTCCGGGCACCGGGGAATTTCTTCAGCGCGCCTTCGAGGCTGTTGGCGTCCACGTCGGCCAGCGCGACGATGTTCTCGGACTTCACGCCGCTCAGGTTCTCGGCCGCGCGGCCGTTCACGCCGATGGAGACGAGGTTAAGCTTCGAGTTCGGCGACTGGGCCTTCGCGATGAACGGGAAGTGCAGCGCAGAGGCCGCGGCAAAGGTGGAAACGGCGGAACGTTTCAGGAACGAGCGACGATTGGTATTCATGGGATTTGCAGCAGGGTAGCAACCGGGGACTTGGATTCCAGAACAACATCGCAGAACTAGCGCGGCTAAATTGGCCCGTTGCACAACATCGACTCCAAACGGTAGTTTCCTAATACCATGTTCTTGATCCCAGAGCTCATTGTCCTTGCCACGAGAATCGGTCTGCTGGCCGGGCTGGGCTTGCTGCAGAATTCCAAACCAGAGGAGAAGGGGCTCAGACTATTCGCCCGTTGCCTGATAGTCATTGGGCTCGGTGTCGTCGGTACAATCGGTCTGGTTTACCTTTGTTCTGCGCTTGGTTTGGTCTAAGGCTCGAAGGGCCGACGGCCGGGTAGCCACGGGTGAAGCGCAGCGGAACCCGTGGTCTCGGGGATCGAATTGAAATCCCGCCCCGGAGGGGCGGCGGTTCGGGAGATT
>DNDP01000279.1:5749-6094 GCA_003484235.1 Verrucomicrobiales bacterium | reverse complement strand
GGGCGGCGGTTCGGGAGATTGAGTCGACATGACCGATTCTCATCCTCTGCCCCTTCAGGGCGGCGATGTTGGATCGACCTCGTTCCACGGGTTCCGCGCTGCTCCACCCGTGGCAACCGGACCGATGTCCCTTCGGGACATTGCCGACAACGAATCCACCGCGACCAAGGTTGAGTTTCTGCCAAGGATCTGAGTCTGCCCGTCTGCGTCGGGTAGGGAGCCACACCGTGGACTCCGCCGCATTTCCACCCCGGCCCGAAGGGCCGACGGTCCGGTTGCCACGGGTGAAACGAAGTGAAACCCGTGGATGGGGAGATCAAATTGAGATTCCGCCCCGAAGGGGCG
>DNDP01000279.1:918-5527 GCA_003484235.1 Verrucomicrobiales bacterium | reverse complement strand
AGGACGCGTCCCCTTATCCACCGCCCCTTCAGGGCGGCGATGTTGGATCGACCTCGTTCCACGGGTTTCGCGCTGCTCCACCCGTGGATGGGGGGGCCAAATAGAGATTCCGCCCCGGAGGGGCGGCGGAATTAGTCGGACAGATACCGTTCATCATACGGCATGTTGTGCGCCTTCAGAAACTCCACCAACTCCTCCTGAAAGGACTTCACCCGATGGTGTTCCTTCTGACCGGCGATGTAGTGTTTCACCCGCTCCACCTGCGACTCGCTGACCGAGAAGATGGCGTAGCCCTCCTGCCAGCGAAACTCCGCCAGTTCGGGAAATGTCTGGTGAATCCATTTGGACGAGTTCGCCTTGAGATTGCGGACGAGCACTGAGATGGCTTCGTCCGTGCGCCATCCGAACAGGATGTGGACGTGATCCTCGACGCCACCGATGGCGAGAACCTTGGCGCCTTCCCCTTTCAGAATGCCGGTGAGGTATTCCCAGACCCGGGGACGCAGAACTTCTGTGAGCCAGCGATCGCGCCCTTTGGTGCTGAAAACCAGATGAAACTTGAGGTTGTGGAAAGTCCCCGCCATGGGGGGCAGAATACCTGGATGAGGTGACAGCTGGGAACAGGATATTCCGGTCAAATTGAGGCTTCCGCCGCCCCATTCGGGGCGGTGACATTCTTCGGCTCATTCCCCACGGGTTCCGCTGCGCTTCACCCGTGGCAACCGGACCTCCGGCCCATCGGGCCTTTGGTTGGGGCTCGGCGGGAGCCTCTCCCTACCGATTATCGACGAAAGCGCACCCGGGCATGCGGTGACGGTTTGTGTGCGAACGCAGCGCCGGGCAGCCGGGATTTGTCGGCGGTCGCCGTGACAGGCAAGATGCCTGTCCTACCATTTGCAGCCTCAATCGATCCCCAGATCGCGAACGAATTCCGCCTCGTCGGAGAAGCCGGGCTCAACTGCGGTTTGCTCGATGATGATTGCTCGGACCACATCGCGGACTTGATTGTGAGTCCAGGGCGTTCCCGGATCGCGAAGCGTTTCGGAAGCATTCACCAGAACCCAGCGGACAAGATCAGCGATCGTTTGTTGAGAAAAGACGTATCCCGTCCAGCCGCCGTCCAGCGGCAATTTGGTCCAACCTGTTTCCCCTCGAACTGCGTCCTTTATCCCCCAGCAGTTGGGATCAGTCTTGATCAGCCGCTTGGTCAGTTCACCGGGGCGAATGCGATTGCGCTCGATGCCGGCATGACAAAAGGCGGCGCGCAGACGATTGAAGGCGCAAAGCGAGAGGCAAGGCCCAGGTTTGGGCAGTGCACCGACCTTTGCGGCGATCAGGTCCACTGCCATCCGTGTGTTGATCAACTTGAAGGCCTCGGGATCCTCGAGTCTGATCCTGAAGGATTCTTCCCACGCCATCACCAGTTCAACTCCGTCGAGGCCCATGGTGCGCTTGAATCAAGTTTTCACGACGCCTTCCCCAGCTTCACCGCCTTCTTGAGCTTCGCGCTCTTCACGGCGGCATCGACGATCTCCTGGCCGATGCGGCTGATGCGGATGCTCACGGGGCCGTGCAACGGCTGGCCCTTGTCGAGGCAGTGGATGAGGTACTGCACCGGGTTCTGGTTCGGCGCCTTCGGGGCGGGCGCGGCGACCTTGTGCGGCTTGGGCTGTTTCCGGGTCTGGACCGTGACGTATTTGTCGTAGTCGTAGCTGCTGATCGTGCCTTCCGTGCCGTGGATGATGAACCCGCACTTCGGCTGCGGCTGGATCGTCCACGGGTCCGTGAAGGTGCCCCAGCGGGTCTCGAACTTCGACAGCCCATGCCGGTAGCGCGCGACGACGATGGAATGCTCGTCCACCTCGAGGCCCTTGGGCTGATCGACAATGGCGGTGACTTCCAGCGGGCGGCGACCGCCCTGATACCAGGTGCCAAGGGTCGTGCCGTAGCCGAGATAGTCGAGCAGTGAACCGCCGCCGGCCGATTTCTTGTAGAACCACGAATGCGGCTTCTCCTTCGCCACCTGCTCGGCGGTCTTTTCGTCCTTGTCGGCGCCGTGCCAGAGCGGGCCCCGGTTGCCGCCGGTGTGCCAGACGTTGAGCACCTCGCCGATCTGGCCGGTGGCGACGAGTTCGAAGGCCTTGCGGTGCGAGGCGATCCACTGGAGCGGCCAGTTGATCATGAGCGTCTTGTCCTTCATCGCCCGGATCATGAGGTCGGCCTCCTTGAGCGACCCGGCGAAGGGCTTCTCGACCATGATGTGGACGCCATACTTGGCGATGCGCACGGTCCATTCGCCGTGCTTCGAGGCGGCGGGGCAGAGGATGACGATGTCCGGCTTGGCCGTCTCCATGCATTTCCGGTAGTCGGTGAACACGCGGTCGCGCGGGATCTTGAGTTTCTTGACCGCCTCCTCCATGCGCCCGGGCTGCTCGTCGCTGATGCCGACGATCTCGGCGTTCTTGTGTTCGTGGGCGAAACGGAGGAGGTCGCCCATGTGGAAGTGTTCAAAGTTGATGCCGGCGATGCGCCAAATCTTGTTCTTCATGATTGGGATAAGAATTTCGGAAAGGATGCCCAAGCGGCAAAACGATTTCCAGCTGGATGAATGGGTACGAAGCGGTTTCGCGCTGACCGGCGGCAGGCGGCTCTCAGACAGGCGCGTTCGGCCGGCTTCGATCGCCGGCGGGGCGGGAGGCCAAAACTGCGCTCGACTGCCGGCGATCACCCGGGCGAAGTTTCTGTCCATGAAAACTCTTTTCCCGATTTCCGGCCTGTCGGCCATCGCTGGATGCCTGGTCATCCTTTCGTTGGGTGCGGTGAACGGTGCCGAACTGGTAAAAGCCCGGGACGGCTCCGGCGTATACGGCTACAAGGACACCCCCAGGCTGCCGTGGTGCGAGTGGCTGGTGCATGACCCGGACCGCCCGGCACCGCCCAAGGTGGATCCGAGCCCTGTGGCGGCGCCGGCTCCGGTGCCCAAGGATGCCGTCGTGCTCTTCGACGGCCGGGACCTGTCGCAGTGGAAACCCTCCTCGTGGGAAGTGCGGGACGGACTTTGGATCGCCAAGGGAGGCCAGTCGCCGGCCACCAGGGAGGAGTTTGGCAGTTTTCAGCTTCATCTCGAATGGCGGGCGCCGGCGGACTTCGACGGACCGTGGCACGACCGCGGGAACAACGGCGTCCTGCTGCACGGCCTCTACGAGATCCAGATCTTCGACTCGTTCAACGAACCGCTCTACCCGGACGGGCAGTGCGCGGCCGTGTACGCGCAGACCCCACCCTTGGTGAACGTCACGCGGCCCCCGGGCGAATGGCAGACGTTCGACATTGTGTTCACCGCGCCGAAGTTCGACGGGGAGAAGCTGGTTGCCCCGGCTTACGTGACGATGTTTCACAACGGCGTGCTCGTGCACAATCACCAGCAGGTGTACGGAGCCACCGGCCACCGGGTGTTGCCGCACTACAACCGCAAGGTCAGCAAAGGACCGATCATCCTGGCCGGTCACGGCTGTCCGGTTGCTTTCCGGAACATCTGGATCCGGCCGCTTGCCGATTGACGGCACTTACCCGGAACTTGATCGGCTGCATCAGGCCCAGCGGGCCGCCCGGAGCCATGGAAGCTCCGTAGGAGCGGTCTTTTCTCGTAGGCCGCTCCTAGGAAGCTTCCCTGGCAAGTGAATCCGCTGGTCCATAAACAGATGGCTCCTATCGGAGCCGACCTGACCTCAAATGCTCAGCTGCTCCTTCATTCTTAACGGTCACGTGAGGAAACAGAAGTAAGGACGCTAAAGACTGCCACGATTGCGAGGACCCAACCCGCAACAATCCAAGCGGGAATCCCTCCGTGGGGACCGAGATCGATATCTCTGCGAAAGCAAAAGTATGCAAAAGCAAGAAGCGCAGGGAGCACTGACAAGCCAATCGCAAGCCAACGCGACGCTCCAAGCCAGCGTGCCAGCGATGTGACGAGGAATGTGAGGAAAATGACTACTGCAAGAACAATCATGGCCGCCGAATAATGTGAGCAGCGCTATTCAAACTCCAGCACGCCGAACTTTTCCGGTGTGTGGAACGAGCCGGTGAGCACGGGGCTCCACGCGAGGAACGCCTGGTTCGCGCGGTCGATGCGGTAGAGGTTCAGCCACCAGCGCGTGCCGGCGACTGGTTTCCGGTCCGTCAGCTTGTCGAGCCGCAGCCGTATCTCGACGGTAAAGGTCTTCCCTTGTTCGTCCACCTGCACGGCCGACTCCAGACCGCCGTTCCAGGCAAAGTCCTTGTCCGGCAGATCGCACATGAGATCGACCCATTCGTTGGAGGGTGAGACTTCGTATTCGCCGTAGCGGGTGATCTTGTCCGGCTCGGGGCCGATGAACATCTCCACCACGTCCTTGTCCCAGAGCCCGATGCGCTCGTCCTTCGTGTTGACCGGGCTGAAAATCGTCAACTCGGTGAAAGGGCATTCCCAGCCGAAGTAGAGGTGCGTGTCGGTTCGCAGGATGCGCACGCGGGTGGACATCTCCGGGCGTGCCGAGTAATTCGCCGAAGCGTACTCGAGCGATGTCGCGGCCGCCGACTGCCAGGCCGGTTCGTCGAGCACGCCGTCGAT
>DNDP01000279.1:0-639 GCA_003484235.1 Verrucomicrobiales bacterium | reverse complement strand
GCGCGTTGTCGAAGTAGATCTTGCGGAGCACGTTTGCCGGCAGGCCGATCGAGCTGATCGTCCAGTTGCCCTGAATGGGCGTCATGTGGGGCCAGTCCTTGTCCCAGGTCTCGAGCCAACGCCATTCCCTCTCGAAGAACACGGCCGCGTCCTCGTCCGTGGGACGCTCGTCGTCGCCGGCCGAGCCGAGTATCAGGCGGTTGTAAACCATGAAGTCGGTCGCGAACACGATCCGATCCTGATGCTTCACGAAGAGGTCGTGGACCTTCCGCGGGTCGTGCCGGCCCACCTCGGGGATGCGCGCGGCGAGATCGGCCATCATGTTCGGGTTGCGTTCGAGGGCGGTATCCACCCAGTCGATATCCTCGGGGTTGTTGGCGAAGTGAACGCAGACGAAGGTGGTGCCCCGGTGCCTGGCGATCACGCGGTCCAGCGCGTTCACCAGGTCCATGCGAGGGGGAAACACGTTTGGGTCGCCAAACCACCAGTTCTTGTGGTCTCTGAGTTCCTCCCAGCGCTCGTTGCGTTCGTTGTAGGGCAGCCAGAACGCCAGCGGGTCGCCGACGTGTATGGAGACGGGCATACCCAGTTCACCGCAACGGCGCCAGACCGCGTCCAGCTTCGGGTCGTCGATCTTGA
>DNDP01000064.1 GCA_003484235.1 Verrucomicrobiales bacterium | reverse complement strand
AACCGTGGTCGAAAACCGACACCGTGGCCGTCTTCTCATTGTAGTACTTGCCGTTGATGAAAATCTTCATGGTCGCAACGGGGCGGAAACTACGGGAGGCCCCCGGTCGACGCAATAGAATTGGAACCGGCACCAAATGACTTGCCGACGGCGGACCCGCAGGGTCTCATCCGCGCGTGGAGACCGGACGTTTTTCAAGGTGGATCACCATCGCCGGCGCGCTGTTCTGCCTTGCGGGCAGCGCCTCGGGCGCGGCTTTTCAGCTGGGGATTTCCTCCACACCGGCGGTCGCCACAACGAACCGCACCCTCGCCTACACCCTCGCGCTGACCAACCGAACCAGCGTCGGACAGTCGAACCTGATCGTCAGCAGCTCGTTCAATGCCCGGATCAGCTTTCTTTCGGCCAACAATTCCTCGGGAACGGCGGGCGTCGAGGGCGGCGCCATCATCTACCGCACCCCGTTCCTCGGCCCCGGCAGCAATCTCACACTGACCCTCAACCTCCGGCCCATCGACCCCGGCTTCCTGACCAACACCCTGCAGATGCGGTCGGATCAGTCTGCAACCGAAGTCACCAACAACGTCCGCCGCGTGTTCGTTGCCGAAGCCGATCTGGGCGTCCAGCTGCGCTCGCCAACCAACCCCGTCGTCGCCGGCGACTGGATCAACTACCGGCTGGTGGTGACCAATGCCGGCCCGGAGCTCGTGCCGCAGTTCACGGTTACAAACCTGTTCCCCGGCAATGCTCGTTTCATCTCACTGACGCCGTCCAATCCGCCGGTGTCATTGACGGCCACCCAGCTTGTGGTGCAGGGCAGTTCCCTCGCCGTCGGGCAGACGCGCCAGTTCAATGTCGTCATCCAGCCCAACACTGCGGCGTCGACCCAGATCACGGCACGGGTAGCCGGTCCGGACCTGTCGGATCCGGTTTCAGGAAACGATGCCGTCACCAACTCGCTTCAGGTGGTCACTCCCACCGCCGGCGTGCTTTCGGCCGCCTTCGTCTCGGCCGCGACGTTCAATCCCCAGACCGGCCTGATGGAACAGACCATCCGCATCACCAACCTCGACGATGCCAGCATCCCCATGTCGCGCGTGGTCCTCTCCGGTCTTGGGCATCCGGTGGTCAACGCCACGGGCACCAACGCCGGTCTGCCCTTCATCGTCCTCCCCCGCGCCCTTGCTCCCGGCGAAAGCGCCGAGCTGACGATCGAATACTTTTCACCGACCCGCACAGCCACAGGCAACCCCGTCCTATCCGCCTTTCAAGTGCCACAGGATATTCCAAGGGCACCGACCGGTCAGACGGTCGCCATCAGCCGCATCCAGCGGTTGCCCGACGGGAGATTTCTGCTCGAATTCCCCTCCGCGCCGGGCGCGGCCTACACGATCCTCTACAATGATCAGGTGCCGCTCACCAACGCCTTGCAGTCCCTGCCCAGCATCACAGCACCGGCTGACCGCACCCAGTGGATCGATGGCGGCCCGCCCCGGACCAGCCATCGGCCGGGCGAAGTCCCGGCCCGTTTTTATCGGGTGATCCGCGCCCAGTAGCACCGCTCCGACGCCCATGAACATCGTTTCGCCATCACCACGCCTGTTTCGCAGCCTGATGCTGGGCGCCGCCGGCGCGACTCTTGCCGGAGGCGCCGCCCACGCACAGGGTGACTGGTCCAAACGTTTCCGGATCGGATTGGTCACCGCCATCAATGTCGAGACCGAGTTCGCCTTCGGTGGGCAGTTTGGGGTCACCGGCTCGGATCCCGGCCAACCGGGAGTGCCCGGGCTCAATCATGTTTACGACGACGGCTATGTGCGGCTGGACGACACCGGCAACGCGGGCGGGTTCACTTCGAACTGGGGTTACGAGAATCCCGGCCAGTATGACGCGGCCAGCGGCACCCTGACTTTTCGGGGCACCACCTCCTTCACCCAAAACTCCACCCGCATCCGGACGACGGAGGAACCTTACTACGGCGTGGACCTTGCCTATGGCGGCCGGCTTCTGGACATCGGCACCGGCGTGTTCGGGTGGGGGTTCGGTTTCAATGTCCTGCCGATGAAATTCGAGGACCGCGCGCCCCGCACCGTGGCGGCCGAACGGGTGGTCCATCGCTTCAGCACGGGAGGCATCGTCGTCCCGCAGGCACCGTATCAAGGCGGGTTATCGGGCCAGGGGCCGGTCATCAGCGACCTCGCGCAGGAGATCAGCCGGGAGTCCACGACCGGCAATCTCACCGGCACGCGACAAATGGAGGCGCTCGCCTTCGAATTCCGGCTCGGTCCCAACATGCAGTGGCATCTCGGCGGTCGGTGGGCGGCCAGCCTGGGCGCCGGAGCGGCGATGGGCGTGGTCAGCGGCGACTTCGACTTCAATGAACGCATCGACTTCGCCGGCGGCGGATTCACGACCACCCGGGGAGGCGACAGCTCCACGGAACTGGTCTTCGGTGGCTGGGGTGAGGCGCTGCTCTATTACCGGACCGATCAGGAGGCGGAACTCTATGTCGGCGCCCAGTACAGCATCATGGACGACGCCACATTCGGCGGCAGCGGCCGCGAAGCCCGGCTGAAGCTCGGCAACGGCATCCGGTTCCTCGCCGGCATTCACTGGATCTTCTGACCGCAGTCCCGGGCGGCCAAAATTGGCTGGCCGGTGGACGGCTCCTGCGCAAGAGTCGGGCCGTTGCTGCCATGTCTGAAGTCGCTGCCAACCCCGCCGAATATCACCCCTACGCCTTCCTGGCCGTCTTCATGGCCGT
>DNDP01000019.1:909-7338 GCA_003484235.1 Verrucomicrobiales bacterium | reverse complement strand
CGATTCCGCGACGGAATCCGTGTTGCGGGTGATGGTGCCGGCACGAATCAGGTGCTGGATCTTCTCGGTCGGCAATGGACCGACGACCTGGTGGTTGGCGTCTTGGTAACTGAACATGGCGATGTGGTCGGCGGTCATGAAAAGCCCTGCCGTCAGGGTAAGAACACGCGAAGCGGAGGGCAGGTTGCAAGAGTTCATTCACGGCTGCCCCAAGCCGAAAGGATGGAAGGGACAAATAGATGACCTGGTTGGAACAGATTGTGTCCTGTTTCCGTTCGCACCGCACAGTTGTGCAGCCGTGAAACTGCGATGCCGCAGCGGGCTTGCCCGCGTTTTCCGGCTGAACCGTCGCCGTCGAGTTACGTCTTGTTGGCCTGCACGAAACGTGCTTCGCTGCGCGAAATTCAATGTCAGCCAAAATGAATCTTGAGAAAGCGATCGACGCCGTCCGTTCCAGCGCGCGGCGCATGAACGAGCTCTACGGCCGCACGGTGTTCGACGAATGGGCCATCGTCAGCCTGCTGCCCAACCAGGGTCGGGTGCTGGACTATTCCGGGCCGCGCGCCAACGAGTTTGCGGCCAGCTTCAAAAAGGATCTGGCGACGTTGCGGACCTCCCTGCTCAAGGGAGAACACCAGTTTGGCGACCATGAGTTTGCGCGGCACGGACAGGGTTCGCAGTTCGACGCCTACATGTGCATCGGTGAAGGCGTTTATCTGATGTGCAACAATCTCTACACGACCATGGATGAGATCACCAAGGACCCCAGATGGCTCGGCGCGCAGGTGCCGTTTGTCGAGCTGAGCGAGCTGTTTCACTCCAGCCCGGTGACCTACACGGCCTGATCGCGGATCATCCGGCCGGCAGACCCTTCCACAGGTAGATGCCGTAACCCGCCAGGAACAGCCAGCCCACCAAACGGGGCGGGCGCCCGAAAAGCGCGACCAGCACCACGTGGGCGGCAAGGGCGAGCACCAGCACCCGGATCGACAGGAGAAAGATGGGCGGAACCGCCGCCGGCGTGAGCATCGCGTAGATGCCCAGACAGAGCGGAATGCAGATGTGCCCATCGCCAACCTGCGAGGCGTAGACGACCTCCGCGCGCCCGCGCCAGCCGTAGAACATCGCCAGCAACGCGTTGGGAAGGACCATGAGCCACGCGCTCAGCCAGCCCAGGTGCTCGCGGTTGATCCAGGTCCCTTCCCCGGCACCGATCCATTCCACGAGCGCGTTGATGCTCCAATAGACCGCGATCGCGCCGACGACCAGGATGGCCAGTTCGGGATAGATGGACCACGGCAGCGACTGGTTCTGCCGGACGTTGGACTTCAGCACTTCAAAGACGTGGAAGCACTGCCAGAAGAGGAAAACGGCAACCAGCACCACGCCGTCGCCAAAGTCGAGCCGGCCGTCCCGCGCCAGCGCCCAGACGATCCCGGTGAAGAACAGGCCGGCCAGCAGTGTGAGCAGCAGCGAGAGCCGGTTGATCTCGGCATCTCGCGCGGCCTTTTTTGCCAGCTTCTTCTTTTTGCCGAAGAGCACCGCGCCCCAGATCACAGTCGGCAGCCCCAGCAGCAGCGTCAGGTTGGTGACGTTGTTGACCAGACAGTTTTCGAACACCTCGCCGCTCGCGTCCTGGCTGCGACCCATCACCCAGGCAAAGACCAGGTTTCCCACCCCGGAGCAGTAGGGCATGATGAGCGTGCCGAGCACCGTGCCCTCGAACCCCTTGCCGGATAGGATTTCCAACCGCCAGATCATCAGGGCCGATGCGGCCAGGAAGACAACGGCCAGCAGCCATGGCGCGGCGGCGCCCAGCGATCGCCAGTCCAGGAAGGCCAGTGGATCCGTCATGCGGTTTCCGGGTCGGTCGCCGTCGCCCGTTGCAGCATGCGGAACACCGAATCACCGTGCTTCAGCGCCTTTCGTTCCTCCCAGCCGGGCGGGAGGGTCACGGTGTCCCGTCGCGCGTGGCCAAGCACGAGCAGGCCTCCCCCCGCCAGCAGGGCGGGCAGGTGCGGATCATCGAGCGTCCTTTGGGCGAACGATTCCGACCGGCGACCAAGGTTCTTCTCGCCGTATGGAGGATCGGCCATGATCAGGTCAAACCTGCGGCCGTCGGCCGCCAGTTGGGCAATGGCCGCGAAGGCATCCTGCACGCGGACCTGGAGCGGGGCTGCGGGCAGCCCGGACTGCCGGAGGTTGTCCTTGATGAACGCGGCGTGGCGGCCCGATTTCTCGATGCATACCGCCGATCGGGCTCCGCGGCTGAGGCACTCCAGGCTGAGCGCCCCGCTGCCGCCGAAGAGTTCCAGCACCGTCGCCCCGTTCACGCGGTCACCCAGGCTGTTGAAGATTGCCTGCCGCACCAGATCCGGGGTCGGGCGAACGCCCAGTCCCTTGGGGACCTTGATCAGTCGTCCGCCTGCGATGCCGCCGATGATGCGCATGGATTCTTGTCAGAACCGGCTCAAAACGCCGGAGGCCCGCAGCTAGTCAGGGAACGGGGGCGGAGTCAACCCGGCGATTCCCAGGGGATCGGGGAAAGGTCAGATCATGTTTGAATGCACGGCCGGCTTTCGTCTTTGGTATTTTCCCTCAAGGTAAGGATGGATGATCGGAACGGGGTTAGATTGGGCGCGACCCGGGTCGAACGGGATATCGTCGGTAAGTCGCGCCCCTTGCACGGAGCGGCAAAGGGCGGTATGAACATGGACCGATTGATCCGCCGTCCATTTTGCTGATGAAAATGAAAGCCCACCTCCAGATCGCCGGCGTCACCGCGCTGGCCGGCCTGCTGACCGCGTGTTCGCCGACGTCCGATTCCTCCGCGCGCACCGACAATGAAACCGTCGTGGCCGTTCAGGGAGAGCCGATTCAACCGCTGGCGAGCGCTGATCCGGAGCCCAAAGGCGACCCCATCCAGCCGCTGGCCGGGCCGGAAGCGTCACCGGCCGAATCGCCGGCCACCGCTTCCGTGACAACTGGTCCTGCCGGAGCGGCCCCGAAGCCCGCACCTTCGACTGGCGAAGTGGGCGGCAAGTTGGAAGTGGTCGCCGAGGCCGCGGTCCCCGCGCTGACCAACACACTGACGGCCGCCGAGGTTATTCAGGCTGACGGCCGGGATTATCTCTCGGTCGGATTCGATCAACTGGCATCCTTCAATTTTGAGATGACCGACGACCTCCTGGAGGCGAAGGGTGATGCTAGGGAGATCACCGAGAAGACGAACGGCCAGATCCCGCCCAAACTGCGCGAGTTGAACCAGAAAAGCGTCGCCGTGAAGGGCTACATGCTGCCGCTCAAGGTCGAGGAGGGGGCGGTCACCGAGTTCTTGCTGATGCGCGACCAGTCGATGTGCTGTTTCGGCACGGTGCCGAAGATCAACGAATGGGTGAGCGTGAAGACGATTGGCAAGGGCGTGAAACCGGTGATGGACGAGCCGGTGACGATCTTCGGCAAGCTGCACGTCGGGGAGATGCGCGAGAACGGCTACCTGGTCGGCATCTACCGCATGGACGGCGAGAAGCTGGCGGGACCGCTGGATCTGTGACCAGTGCATCGGGGGATCGTCCTCGCGCTCGAACAAATCGGCTGATGTCGGATGACCACGGCAGCTGGAGCGAACATTGTCGTCGTGAACGAGGTCGGGTGTGATCGACCACGAGGAGGAGGACTACGACCAGCAGGATGGCAGAACGAATGCGTATGCTAAAGGTAAACACCCACCAACTACCCGAGGAACCGTGGCACTCGCCGAAGGGCGGGTTCGCCGCCATTGCGAAGAACGTTTCCGAAGCGCTCGGCCGCAAGCCGATGTCCACCGACCTGCTGGAGCGGCATCCCTTCGACATCGAGATCAGCCGCATTCCACCGGGCAAGGCGAACTATCCCTACCATTCGCACAGCGCGCAGTGGGAGTTCTACCATGTGATCTCCGGTCGCGGTGTGGCGCGGCATCAGGATGGCCGGACACCCATCGAGCCCGGCGATGCCTTCGTCTTCAAGCCCGGCGAACCGCACCAGCTCATCAACCATGGAACGGAGGATCTCGTTCTGTATGTCGTGGCCGACAATCCGGTCGGTGAATCGTGTCACTACCCGGACAGCGACAAGTGGATCGTCCGTTCGCCCGAGCGCAGAATCATCCGCAGCAAAGGGCTGGATTACTTCGATGGGGAGGAATGAAGGGTGGAACGAGGCTGTTGCGTGTCCCCGGGGTAGGCGTGAGGCTTGCCCAGAATGCTGTCAGTTGGACGAAGGACTCGATCCGCGCGCCAGCGCCTTGGACTGCGGCGTGAAGCGCCGCTTTGTTTGGCTTCCGGCGCTGGTGATACGTCGGAGCACTACGACGCGCTTCAAAGCGGTGCTGCCGCTTCGCTCTGCACCGCACTCCAAAACGCTCACGCGCGAGCGGTTGCGCCGCGAGATCTGTCGGTCAGATTCGGTCACGTGCGCCGATCGTGGTTCAGTTGGAACTGGGCGGCCGCGAAGGTAATATTTTTCCCGCAATCCCGACCGCTCGAACGCCGAATGCTACGTCCGCGCGATCAGAAACTCCCGCAGCTTGCCTGCGAGCGCGCCACCGAAGCCGGGGATGCTCGCAATCTCCTCCTCGGTCGCCACGCGGAGGCGCTGCACTGATTTGAATTTCTTCAGCAACGCCGCCTTGCGCTTCTCTCCGAGACCGGGGAACTCATCGAGCAGGCTCTCGGAAATCTTCTTCAGCCGGAGCTGCGCGTTGTAGGTGTTGGCAAAGCGATGCGCCTCGTCGCGGACGCGCTGGAGCAGCTTGAGCGCGCCGGTGTCGTGGCTGAGCCGCAAGGGTTCTTTCTCGCCCGGCCGGTGAATCTCCTCGAACTCCTTCGCGAGTCCGAGAATCGGAATCGTCGCCATGCAGAGCGCGGTGAGTTCCTCGACGGCGGCGTTGAGCTGGCCCTTGCCGCCGTCGATCAGGATCAGGTCCGGCGGCGGCAGCTGATCGGTCTTCACCCGTTTGTAACGACGGCGCACCGTCTCGGCCATCGACGCGAAGTCGTCCTGTCCCTCGACCGACTTGATCTTGTAGCGCCGGTAATTCGCGCGATCGGGCCGGCCGTTCAGAAAGCTCACCATCGACGCCACCTTGAACGTGCCGCTGATGTTCGAGATGTCGAACCCCTCGATCCGTCGCGGCGGCGCGGCCAGGCCCAGCGCTTCGCCGAGTTCGGCCAGATCCTTGTCCGGATCGATCGCGACCGGGAGCTTGTACGGCACGCGGCTGAAGGTGCGGTTGTTCGCCGTGCTGCGTTTCAAGTCGGCGATCATGTCGCGCAACTGCGCGGCGCGCTCGAAGTCCGTCTTGGCCGCCGCCTGTTTCATCTCCGCCTCGAGCTGTTCGACCATCTCCTCGCCCTGACCCTGAAGGAACTCGCACGCGGCCTCGACCTGTTGCTTGTACTGCTCCGTCGTCACGTTGCCCACACAGGGCGCAGTGCAGAACTTGAGGTTGCCGTAGAGGCAGTGTTTGTAATCGGCCTCGGTGGGCGTGAGCGGCCGGCAACCACGCAGACTGAACTTGCGCCGCACCATCGTCAGCGTGCGCCGGATCGCGCCGCTGCTGGCGAACGGCCCGAAGTAGCGGGCGCCATCGTCCTGGCGAATCCGGGTCAGCGTGAAGCGCGGGATCGGATCATTGAGGTTCACCTTCACCAGCAGGAACCGTTTGTCGTCCTTGAAGCTGATGTTGTAGCGCGGCTTGAACTCCTTGATGAGCTTGCCTTCGAGCAACACCGCCTCGGCCTCGCTTTTGACCACGTGGACGTCGAGGTCGTGGATGGCCTCGACGAGGGCGTTGAGT
The DNA here is from genome assembly GCA_003484235.1 of Verrucomicrobiales bacterium. Classification (GTDB taxonomy): domain Bacteria; phylum Verrucomicrobiota; class Verrucomicrobiia; order Limisphaerales; family RI-55; genus RI-55. Next base: position 1,499 of record DNDP01000019.1, on the reverse strand, counting down.
TTGAGATCCCAGCCATGCCGGCGCGACGGATGGAAATACTGCGAAACGCGTTTGCGGAGATCGCGGGCCTTGCCGACGTAGATCACGGTGCCGAACCGGTCCTTCATCAGGTAGATGCCGGGCTTGTGCGGGAGCTGGCTGAGCTTGTTGCGGATGTGGTCCGTCGCGGGCACCCGGGCATTGAAGCCCGAATTTTGCCACCGGGCAACCTGCGGCACTATGACGCGCGCAGGCACCGATCTGGCGCCGGCTTGTCATCGAGCCCGCTCCATGCATACTCGCCGCCTCTCGAGTCATGAGCAAAATCCGAATCGGCATTGTCGGCTGCGGCGGCATCACCCTCCAGAATCACGTCCCCGGCGTGGCCATGTGCCACGAATTGGCCAAGGTCACCGCGGTGGCGGACATCTTCGAGCCCAATCTCCACAAGGTCGCCGGGCTGACCGGTGCCACCACGATCTCCACCGATTACCGTGAAATCCTCCGCCGCGACGACGTGGATGCGGTGATCATCGCCACCGCCACGGACACCCACATGGAGGTGGCCCGGGCGGCCATCGAACAGGGCAAGCACGTCCTCTGCGAGAAGC
>DNDP01000019.1:480-658 GCA_003484235.1 Verrucomicrobiales bacterium | reverse complement strand
GCGCTCAACCATCGCGAGGCCCGCGAGATTGCCCGCCTGGCCGACGACCGCGGCGTGGTGCACATGACGGCTTTCACCTACCAGTTCGTGCCGGGGATGCGTTACCTGATGCATCTCGTGAAGTCCGGGGCCGTCGGCACGCCGTATCATCTGCGGAGCTGCCGGCTGCAGGACTGGG
>DNDP01000019.1:0-184 GCA_003484235.1 Verrucomicrobiales bacterium | reverse complement strand
CTGGGCGACATGCTCTCGCACCGCATCAATTTTGCCCACGAGCTGTTTGGCGACATGAAACGGCTCGTCGCCGGCCTGAAGCAGTTCATCTTCGACCGGCAGGGCGCCCCTTCGGATCTGGATGACTGGTCGGCTTTGATGGTGGAGTTCGCAAATGGTGCCACCGGCATGATGGAAAGCTCCA
>DNDP01000036.1:2329-4192 GCA_003484235.1 Verrucomicrobiales bacterium | reverse complement strand
CTCCACGGCTGGCGGCCACTTCACGGATGACCTGCAGAGCGGGGCCGGCCGCCACTCCCGTCACGACAGGCACGCCCGGCTTGATGATGCCCGATTTTTCGGCCGCAATCTTCGTCACGGTGTCCCCCAGTTGCTGGGCGTGCTCGACGGTGGTGTTGGTGATGACGCTGGCCAGCGGGGTCACGATGTTGGTGGCGTCGAGCCGCCCACCCAGGCCGGTTTCCCAAAGAACAATCTCGCAATCCGTTTCGGCGAAATGGATCAGCGCCATGACCGTCACCACCTCGAAGAAGGTCGGGTGCGTCGGAAGCGGAGCACCGGCTGCCCGGTCTTCGATGTTGAAGACATCGTCCCACCAGCCGCGCAGCGCGCCCTCCGCCAGCAGCTCCTGCATCCGCCCAACCAGCCGAATGACGTCGGTTTCCGGCAGGCGGCGGCCGTTGATCTGGATGCGCTCCCCGAAATGGATGAGATGTGGCGAGGTGTAGAGACCGGTCCGCAGCCCGGCGCTGCGATAAACCGACTCGAGCATGGCGCAGACGGATCCTTTGCCATTGGTCCCCGCCACGTGAACGAAGCGCAGCCGATTCTGCGGATTCCCCGCCAGGGCCGCCAGCCGCCGGGTGTTCTCAAGGCCGAAGACCGCTCCGAACAGCTGGAGGCGATACAGGAAGTCGATTGCTTGCGGGAAATTCACCTGCTCAGATTCACAAGGCGCTCGCCCGCATCCTGCTATTTCCGCCCGAAATGCCGATCGGCGAAGTTGAGGTATTGCTCCCAGTCGTAGTCCGTCACGTCGTGTTTGCCGGTGCGGACATGATAGCCGATGAAATCGCCCACCGGCGTGTTGAGCGGCGGCTGGGCTTCCACCCCGACTCCTCCCTTGCCGAACAGCGCGTAGACCGGTCCGGCATGGTTCGCGCCGAGAAACTCGCCGTTCGGATCGGCCCACTGATCCTCCTGCGCGCTTGCCACGTACACCGGCCGCGGCGCCATGAGGGCGATCAATTCGTGCTGGTCCACCGGACACGCCGCCTCGTTGTCGTTGTAAAGCTTGTGGGTCCGGCAGAACCAGTGGGGAAAGCTGGTGTTGATCCGTTTGACCGTCTCGCCAAAGGCCCGCCGGCTCAGTGCCGCGCCGCCGCAACCGGAGTTGTTCGAGATCGTGATCGCGAAACGCTCGTCCGTGGCCCCCGCCCAGAGCGACGTCTTGCCCAACCGCGAATGGCCCATGACGGCGACCTGCCTGGCATTCACGCGATCGTCCGTCTCCAGGTAGTCCATCACCCGGCTCAGTCCCCAGGCCCAGGCCGAGATCGCGCTCCAGTCCTCCAGCGCGAGCGGCTGTCCGGCGGCATCCCGGTCGAGGTGGGCACGGATTCCGTCCTTCCAGCCTTGGGCGTGGTCCGGTTCGATGTCGCCGTAGTAGACGGTGGCCAGGCCGTAGCCGCGGGCAAGGATCTGGTCAATGGCCCAGCGGCTGGCGCTCTTGCCGCGACCCTCCTCGGTGGCCCGGTGATTCTGCACGCCCGGACCGCTGGCATCGCGCATCCAGGCCGTCGAGATTTCGATGCCAGGGTCGGCATGCACCGTGTGGTTGCCGTTGAAATTGTAGCCCAGGAAGACGGGCACGCGCTGGGCGTTGTCCGGCAGATAAAGCAGGACGTGCATCTTCGGTTCCCGTCCCGGACCCAGCAGATGAATCGTGATCTGCTTCCGCACCGCTTTTCCTCCCAGAGCGCCGCGTTCCTCGGAACGGACCTCGAACTTCATCTCCGCCGGCCGGCCCGGACGGCGACCGTAGACGTGCTGTTCGAAAAGCCGCAGCACCTCGCCCCGCCGTGACATGCGCCACTGCTCGGC
>DNDP01000036.1:0-2151 GCA_003484235.1 Verrucomicrobiales bacterium | reverse complement strand
TGGGCTTCGGCGTCTTCCATGGGCGGCAGGGTGATGAGGGCGGCGGCCAGGAGCAGCGGCCACCGGCGGTGGTGCAGGAGGTTCATGCCGGCAGGGTGAACATTCCCCGGGCGGGACTCAAGCATGCAGGTGTCTTCGAATGCGCGCTCCGCGGAGTTCCGCCCTGGCTCCCCCTCCACGTCGGCTGCGCTGGAAATCGCATCCCACCCGCAAGACTCGCTGGTCAGGAGACGGCGCTTCGCTACACTCGCCGCCACGCGCGCATGAACAAGATCGTCCCGCACCCAGGGTTCTCCGGTGGCCGTTCGAAGACGGTCAGCAATTCGAGTTTTGGCCGCCGGTTGCTTGCCGGGCTGCTCCTGGTGGCTGCCATGCAACTTCCGGCTGCCGACCCCTCGGTCAGCCCGACGCGCAATCTGATTGATCATTTCCGCCAGGACCGCGGCGCGCTTGAACGGCTCTACAGCATCGAGCTCTCGGCCGCGCACCGCGATCGCCTCACCCGGCTTTACCGCGAGAGCCTCGACGCGCTCGACCGGCTCGACTTCGAAAAGCTCGACCAGGCGGGCCGCATCGACTGGCTGCTGTTCCGCAACCAACTCCAGTTTCAGCTGGGCGAGCTCGACTACACCGCCCGGAAGGCCGCCGAGGTGCAGCCGCTGCTGCCGTTTGCCGATACGATCGTCGCCCTCGAAGAAGGCCGTCGCCGGCTGCAGCCCCAGGAACCCCGCGCCAGCGCCGCGGAAGTGGCCGGCGTCCCCGCGACGATCAAGTCGGTTCGCGAACGCCTCGAAGAGCAGGTGAAGGACAAATCCGCTCCCGGCCCCGTCATCGGCCGCCGCGCGGCCATGGCGGTGGACGATCTGCGGCGGTCGTTGCGCGACTGGAACCGGTTTTATGCGGAGTATCACCCATCGTTTACCTGGTGGTTGAAGGAACCGGTCACCGCGGCGGACAAGGCGCTGGAGGACTACGCGTGGTTCCTCCGCGAGAAACTGGCGGGCTACAAGAAAGGCGAGGACGAGCCGGTCATCGGCGACCCGATTGGGCGCGAGGCGCTGCTCGATTATCTGCGGGCGGAGTTCATCCCCTACACGCCCGAGGAGTTGATCGCCCTGGCCGAAAAGGAGTTTGCCTGGTGCGAGCGCGAGATGAAGCGCGCCGCCACCGATCTCGGCTTTGACGGTGACTGGGCGAAGGCCATGGCACACGTCAGCCAGCTGCATGTCGAGCCGGGCGATCAACCAACGCTCATCCGGCGGCTGGCCGAGGAGGCGATCAGGTTCCTCGAAGAACGCGACCTGGTGACGATCCCGCCGCTGGCAAAGGAAACGTGGCGCATGGAGATGATGCCGGCCGAGCGCCAGAAGGTGAATCCCTACTTCCTCGGCGGCGAAGTGATACAGGTGAGCTACCCGACCGACGAGATGAGCCACGAGGATAAGCTCATGAGCATGCGGGGAAACAACGTCCATTTCAGCCGTGCCACGGTGCATCACGAGCTGATCCCCGGGCATCACCTGCAGGGCTTCATGGCGCAGCGCTACCACACGCACCGCTCGCTTTTCCGCACGCCGTTCCTGGTCGAAGGCTGGGCGCTCTACTGGGAGATGCTGCTCTGGGACCTCGGCTTCCCGCAGTCGGCCGAGGACCGCGTGGGCATGCTCTTCTGGCGCTCACACCGCTGCGCGCGGATCATCTTCTCCCTGAAGTTTCACCTGGGCGAAATGACGGCGCAGGAGTGCATCGACTACCTGATCAAGCGCGTCGGCCACGAACCGCGCAACGCCACGGCCGAAGTGCGCCGCTCGGTGGCGGGTGACTACAGCCCGACCTACCAGGCCGCCTACATGCTGGGCGGTTTGCAGATTCGCGCCATGCACAAGGAACTGGTCGCCAGCGGCCGGATGACGAACAAACAGTTCCACGATGCCATCCTGCTGGAGAACTCGATCCCCATCGAACTCATCCGCGCCAGCCTGACGAAGCAGCCACTCGGCAGGGATTTCACGACGAGCTGGAGGTTCTATGGGGAATAGATTTGCGGTGGGGCGAGGTTCCCGCCGAACCGATACTTTGGACGTCGTCGATAGTCTTCCGGACCTCTCGCTGATGCTCGAAGGGAGTCGCGGCGGCGCAGCAGCGCCGCCC
>DNDP01000227.1:23176-38065 GCA_003484235.1 Verrucomicrobiales bacterium | reverse complement strand
ACGTGAAGAAGAACGAGGTGAACTTCAAGCGTCAGGAGAGCGGATACGCCGCCAAGGACCACGACGACTCGAAGCACATTTGAGCGGTCGAACGGTCTGGCACGAAGCTCCGGTTTACATCATGGGAAAACGCGCCTACGCCATGTGGTCAAAGCGGCAGCCCCCGCCCCAACGACACCGGGCGGAGCTGGCCGCCGTGCTGGTGGACGAGTCCAGTCTCGCCCGGCGGATCAGATCCCTCGCCCGAGAGATTCAGCGGGAGTACCGGGGCAAGGATCTGGTCATCGTCTCGCTCCTCAACGGCACGGTCATGTTCCTCGCCGACCTGGTCCGGCACCTGAATCTGCCGCTCCGGCTCGATTTCGTCGGGGTGTCCAGCTACGGCGCCGGCACGGAATCCCGCGAACTGGTGTTCACCAAGGAACTGCGGCTCGATGTCCGCGGCCGCGAGGTGCTGCTGGTCGATGACATTCTGGACACCGGCAACACCCTGTGGGCCGTGCTCAAGAAGCTGCGGGCGCTGAAGCCGCGACGTATCCGCACCTGCGTGCTGCTCGACAAGCCCGAGCGCAGACAAAGAAAAGTGGCCGCCGACCACGTGGGGTTCGTGATCCCCAACGAGTTTGTCGTCGGGTACGGCCTGGACTACGCGGAGCGGTATCGAAACCTGCCGTTCATCGGCGTGTTGAAGCCGGCCATCTACGGAGGGGCGGATTCAACCGCCGGACAGACCGGTGCCAAGCGGGGCCATTAAAGCCTCCTCTCCACCAGAAGTCCGGCCGTCGCCCTGTTTACATTCCCCTTTGCCGCCTGCCGGCATCACCCTATCCTGCCACCGGCGTGAACATCAAAGTCCAGTTCTTCTCCTACATCCGTGACCTGACCGGTCTGACGGAGGTGGATCGCCAGGTGCCGGACGGCTGGACACTGGGCCGACTGCATGATGCGCTCTGCGAGGAATACCCTCCCCTGCAGGAGATGAGCCGCTCGACCCTGCTCGCGGTGGGGGTCGACTACGAACAGCGGACCTACCTCCTCAAGGACGGAGACGTGGTGTCGTTTTTTCCGCCCGTGCAGGGCGGTTGAACGCTTCCCTGCCCGGCGACACGGACAATCAGTTTGGATCGAATGAAAAGACAGCTCACCATCACGACCGAGCCCATCAACGAACCGGCGCTGGTCGCCGGCCGGGCAATGTCTGAAAGCGCGGGCGCAGCCCTCACCTTTGCAGGGGTGGTGCGCGGGCAGGAGCGGGACGACACCATCCAGGCGATCGACTACGAAGCGTTTCAGCGGATGGCCGAACACCAGTTTCACCTGATCTTTGACCAAATTGAGAAGCGATGGCCGGTGGAATCCATCCGGCTCATCCACCGGATAGGCGTGGTCAAGGTGAACGAGCCGTCGCTCTGGGTCGAAGTGATTGCCGGCCACCGGGCGGAGGCGTTCGCCGCGGGACAATGGCTGATCGACGAGATGAAGCGGGTGGTGCCCATCTGGAAAAAGCCGGTGAGGCAGGTGGCTTGATTTAGCCGATGGGCTTCGCACTCCGCGGATCTTCTCCGGTCGCCACCGGCCGGTCGGCAATCGGCGAGTTTTTTGGCCATCCGAATGGGTTTCCGTTGCCTCAACGGTTTCGGTGGGTTTGACTCCGGGTCGTTCAAGTTCCATGACCGCAAACACACAGTCACCGCCGGCAGCCAAGACGGGCCCGGCCAGTCCCAAGGCCGCGGCTCATTCTCCCGATCTCGAAATCAAGGATGCGCAGCTGATTTTCAACGCCGTCTGGAAGGAGCTGGAGGAGGAGCTGGGACGGGAGCAGCTGCGGTTCGCCAAGGAGATCATCCTCCTGGGGGGGGCACCCGGGGCCGGCAAGGGGACCAACACCCGTTTCATCATGAACGCCCGGGGCCTGACGTGTCCGCCGATCGTTGTGAGCGACCTGCTGGACAGCCCCGAGGCACGCAAGATCAAGGAGAGCGGCAACCTCGTGGGTGACAAGGAGGTGGTCGGACTGGTCTTTCGCAAGCTGCTGTCGCCCGAGTTCCGGGATGGCGCCGTGCTGGACGGATTTCCCCGCACCAAGGTCCAGGTGGAGTGCCTCAAGCTCCTCGTGCAGAAGATGCAGGAACTGCGGCGGGAATTCTACGACACGCCGCTGCACGGTCACTTCCGCCAGCCGATCATCCACATCATGGTGCTGTTCGTGGAGGAGAAGGTCAGCATCGAGCGCCAGCTCCAGCGGGGACGGGAGATCCAGGCCCACAACGAAGACGTCAGGGCCAGCGGCGTGGGTGAACTGCAGGAACTGCGGGCCACCGACCTGGACGTCCACGCCGCCCGGCGACGCTACAAGGTCTTCAAGGAGCAGACTTGGGAGGCGCTTCAGTCGCTCAAGAAGACGTTCTTCTATCATTTCGTCAATGCGAACGGTCCGGTTGCCGAGGTGGAACAGAACATCCTCCACGAGCTGGACTATCAAAGTTCGCTGGAGCTTGATCCCAAGACCTACGACCGCCTGCGGCATCTCCCCCTGGCCCGGGACATCATCGTCCACGCCCGGCAGGATCTGGTCCGCCGCCTGGACGACTACGAGTTCGAGCAGGCGGAGCTGTTTCAGAATGTCGTGGAGTTCATCGACAAGAAGGTCATGCCGATTGTCATCCGGCACGCCATCTCGGGCGTGGCCATGGTGAACGCCGAGGAACCGCTCCTGCACGATCCCTCCGCCCTGGCCATGCTGATCGACATCTTTTCCGAACGCGGCTATCACGCGGTGGTGGATCTTCACCGGATTGAGCTTCCCGAGAAGGTTGATCTGCAGACCGGAACCATCAGCTGCCGGGAGAAGAAGGTGTTCCGCATCACCATACGCTTCAAGGGCTCGGAAATCCGCCGCGGCGGATGAACCGGGGCCGCCTGACCGAGGATTCCGGGATTTCCGCCAGAAGAATGGCCGTCTGCCATGGACGCTCCCCTGGCTTGCCGGCGTGGGCTGTGGATGGCCTGCCCAACCAGTCGAAGATTTTCCGGAAAAGTTGTCCTTGCCGCGGTTCCCCGTTCGTCGTTTCCATGATGAAGGCCGGAATCGCAGCCGTAAAACCGTCGCAGATTGGCCCGAGTCCCTTCCACCGCGGGTGGAAGCGAACCAATCGAATCACAATTCAAAACCACCCTCTCGAATGAACAACACATCTTCCCACGGCTACATGCTCATCTTTCGCGGCACCGACTGGCATCAGGGGCTTTCGCCCGAAGAGATGCAGGGCGTTTTCGAACGCTGGATGAGCTGGTTCAACGGTCTGAAGCAGGACGGCCGGGCCAGTGCCGGCGATCCACTCGAAAAGGAAGGAGTCGTCATCTCCGGCAAACTGGGCCACGTCGTGTCCGACGGACCCTTCGCCGAAGCCAAGGAAGCCATCGGTGGCTATTTTCTGCTCACAGTGGGCTCCATGGATGAGGCGGTCGAGATTGCGCGGCAATGTCCGGGCCTGCCCTACGGCATCAAGGTGGAGGTGCGCCCGGTGGCCGGCACGTGCCTCGATCCTGCAAACGTGGGTGCCCGGGAGGCGGAGATGGCCGCCGCCTGATCCGCGACGAGCGCGCCCGAGTCCATGCTGCCGGACCGGCCGGAAACGGCCGGCTCCGGCGTTCATCTAAGCCGCTGTTTGAGCCTTGCCAATTGAGCGTGCGAGCGGACGATGACCGCGAGCAATCCTGTGAAACCGGATCGGGTGGCTTCATTGCGCCGGTAGGGCCGGGAGACGGGATTTCTTCTTCGCCATGAAATACCTAAAATACCTCCCCGCCGTCGCCGCCGTGATCCTCGGCCTGTTGTTCGTCATGTCCGGCGTAGTGGTTCTCTTCAACCTCATGGGGGCGCCGCCACCGCCGGAGGATACGCCGGCGGCCCATTTCTTCGCGGCATTTCACCCCACGGGCTACCTCACCTTCGTCAAGATCTGCGAACTCGTCGGCGGCATCCTGGTCGCCATCCCGAAGACCCGCAACCTGGGTCTGCTGGTGCTGGGACCGATCATCGTGAACATCCTGGCGTTCCACGGATTCGTCATGGATGGCGAAGGCCTGTTCAGCCCGCCGGTGGTCCTCGTCTCGGCGCTCGCCCTCTATCTGCTCTGGTCGGGCCGGCAACAGTTCGCTCGCCTGTTGCGGTAATGCCCGTCAATCTGCCTTCCGGTTCATCGCTGAAATTCAATACTCAACCGCTACTGCCATGCCCAAATACGTGGACGGATTCATCATACCCATTGCGAAAAAGAATCTCGCGGCGTATCCGCGACTTGCCCGACTGGCCGCCAAGGTCTGGAAGGAACATGGTGCCCTCGAGTATCGCGAGTGCGTCGGCGAGGATCTCCAGACGAAATTCGGGACCCCCTTCACCCGCCTTGCCAGGGCCAGGAAGAACGAGACGGTCATCTTTTCGTGGATCACCTTCAAGTCCCGCGCCCACCGCGACAAGGTGAATGCAAAAGCGATGAAGGATCCCCGGCTCGCCCCGATGATGGACCCGAAAAACGTGCCATTCGACAACCGGCGGATGAGCTACGGCGGGTTCAAGATGATCGTGGAAAAATAAGCCCGCAACCCGGGCATTCCGAACCGGCCCGAGACGAACCTTCCCACCCATCCCCGGGCGGGTCACGCCCCCGGGCGATGCTCCATTGAATTACTCACCCAGTGGAGAGCTGTTCTTGCATCGAGAGCCTCGGATGGCTTAGCTATCTCCCTCCGTTCTCCAGGGAGAAGCGAACATGAGCCCAAACGATTTGTCTACCATCCCAGGCGATCTAGCGCTGGAAGCCCGCGGTCTGGTCAAATCGCTCGGTGGCAAGCGCGTGGTGGACGGCATCGACCTGACCTGCCAGGCCGGTGAGGTGCTGGGGTTGCTCGGTCCCAACGGCGCCGGCAAGACCACGACACTGCGGATGTGCTACGGCTTCCTCCGCACCGAAGCGGGCACCATCCGCGTGGCCGGTCACGATCTCGACCACGACGGCGACCGCGCCCGTCGCGCGCTCGGCGTGTGCACGCAGGACAACACGTTCGACAGCGACTTCACCGTCCGGGGAAACCTCGTGCAGACCGGACGCTACTACCGTCCGCGATTGGAGAACCTGCCGGAACGCATCGATGCGCTGCTGAAGCAGTTCGGGCTCGATGAGTTTGCCGATCAGAAGCCGGACACGTTGTCGGGCGGCTACAAACGGCGGTTGATGATCGCCCGCGCGGTCGTGCACCAGCCGAAGGTCGTGTTTCTCGACGAACCGACCACCGGACTCGATCCGCAGGCGCGCGTCGCCGTCTGGGAATTGATCAATGGACTGCGCGCCCAGGGGATGGCCGTGGTGTTGACCACGCACTACATGGACGAGGCGGAACGGCTGTCCGACCGGCTGCAGGTGCTGCAGGCCGGCCGCGTCCGGGCTGCAGGCCCGCCGAAACGGGTGTTGGGCGACGTCGTCGGTGAGCACATCGTCCTGCTCGAATCCCTGGCGGCCGAGACGGCGAAAGTCATCGCCTGGTTCCGGCAACAGGGAGCGCGCCCGGCGCAGGTGTTGTCGCACTGGCACGTGCCGTTGAACGCCGCCGGACTGGCGGGATTCGTCGCCGCCTTCCCGGAGCTGCGCTACGAAGTGCGGCCGCCGACTCTCGACGACCTGTTCCTCGCCCTCGCCGCGGAAAACCAGCCATGAACGCCTATTTCCCCGCCTTCAACTGGCAGAGCCGCGCGATCCTCGCCCGGCACATCCGCGTGCATCTCCGCAACTGGCACACCGCGACGGTTCCGCCGGTGTGCGAACCATTGATCATGCTCGTGGCCTTCGGCATCGGGCTCGGGCGCCAGATCGGCGACCTCGCCTGGAACGGCGTCACGCTCGACTACCTGCACTATCTCGCGCCGGGCATTCTGGCTTACACGACGTTCATGTCGTCATTCTTCCAGTCACTGTTTGGCGCCTACGTGCGGATGCACTTCCAGAAATCGTGGGAAGGCCAGCTCACGACGCAGGTCCGGCTGGAGCATGTCGTCTGGGGCGAGGCGCTTTGGGCGGCAACCCTCGCGACCGCTTACGCGGTGGTCGTCTGCGTGATGCTGGTGATCTTCGGCGCGACGGGCTGGTTGACGTTGCATTGGGTCTGGCTGCCGATCGTGGTTCCCCTGCTCTTTCTCATGGCACTGGCCTTCTCGGCGGTGGGCCTGTGGTTCACGTCGCTGCTGCCGAGCATCGATCACATGAGCCTGCCGTTCTTCCTGGTGATCATGCCGGTCGCGTTCGCTTCGAGCACCTACTTCCCGCTGCCACCCGTCCCGTATCTCGACATCGTCGTGCAGTTGAATCCCCTGCATCATCTCGCCGAAGGTCTTCGGCACCTGCTGCTCGACGGTCGAGTGACCTGGCACCTCGCCGCCGCCGCCGGCCTGTGCCTCGCCATGCTCGGCCTGCTGATCCCGCTCGACATGCGCCTGCTGCGCAAACGGGTTTTCGGGGACGGCTGAAGCAGGGGAAATGGATCTTTTCGTCTGGCTGGTTATTTTCGTGTCCTGCGGCTCGGGCGCCGTTCGTCGTTCCTACGACAGCGCAACATTCAACCCACAACAAAGGAACCAAATGACTACCAGATCGCTTATCGCCGCGGCCGCCTTCCTGGCCGCCACTTCCCTATGCTTGACCGCCGGGGACACTCCGGAGACCAGAAAGGGCTCCCCCGAATTCGAACGCATGAAGACCCTGGTCGGCCAATGGACCGGCAAGGTGGACATGGGCGAAGGTCCGGAAAGGATGGACCTGCAGTTTCGTCTGCTCGCCGGCGGCAGCGTGCTTGAGGAGCGTGTCTTCGCCGGCACACCCAAGGAAATGGTCACCATGTACTATGACCAGGGCGGCAAGCTCGCCATGACCCACTACTGCGTTTTCGGCAACCGCCCGGCCATGCTGCTGAAATCTTCGGATCAGGACACCATCGCCTTCGACTTCGATCCGAGCTGCGGCATCGACGTGAAGAAGGAGGCCCACATGCACAGCATCACCCTCAAATTCATCGATGCGAACACCCTCCAATCGAGTTGCCAGGCCTACATGGACGGCAAAGAAGTGCCGGCACCGGCCGTCACGCTCAAGCGGATCAAGTAACCAGATACGCCAGCCAGCCACATAAATGAAAACGCCCATAGTTGAAGCCTACCTGATGTTCAACGGTCGTTGTGAAGAGGCCGTCAATTTCTATCAGAAAGCCATCGGTGCCAGGCTGGAGATGCTCATGCGCTTCAAGGACGCGCCCGAACCACCGCCGCCCGGCACGGCACCCGACGGTTGGGGCGACAAGGTGATGCACGCTTCGCTGAGAATCGGCGGAACACGAGTCATGGCCTCGGACGGCTGCTCCAAGGACGGCGGATTCTCCCTGTCGCTGACCCTGCCGACGAAGTCCGACGCAGAGCAGGCGTTCACCCAGCTGGCCGAAGGGGGCAAGATCACACTGCCGCTGGACAAAACCTTTTGGTCGCCCTGCTTCGGGATGGTGGAGGACCGCTTCGGCGTGGGGTGGATGGTGACCATTCCGGAACCCGCCAACTGACTCAGGATTATTGCCAATCATGCCCTTCTGGCGCATAAACGTCGCCTTGTTCCACGGCAGCGGCGGCACGCCAGAGGGGCGCAGGTTTTCATCTGAATCAAGACATGAGCACATCCGACAATCGTGAACTGGTCATCACCCGCGAGATTGACCTGCCCGCCGAACGACTTTACCGCGGCTGGACCGATCCTACCCTCCTCAAGCAATGGTTCTGCCCGAAGCCTTGGTCGGTGGCGCGCGCCGAACCGGACGTCCGGCCCGGGGGCACATGCCTTGTCGTCATGCGCAGTCCGGAGGGCGAGGAGATTTCCAATCCGGGCGTCTATCTGGAGGTGGTGCCCAATCGCCGGCTGGTCTTCACCGACGCCTACCTGCAGGCGTGGGAACCGTCGGGACAGGCGTTCATGACGGCGATGGTCACCTTCGACGATCTGAGCCGCGGCCGGACGCGCTACATCGCCCGGGCGATGCATTGGAGCGCCGCAGATCGTCAGAAACACGAGAAGATGGGCTTTCACGAAGGCTGGAACAAATGTCTAAATCAGCTCATCGAACTGGTCGGTCGAAACTAAACGACTCCACTCGCAACCATGCAAAAGATCACTCCGTTTCTCTGGTTCAAGGACAACGCCGAGGAAGCCATCGATTTCTATCTCGCAGTCTTCAGGAACGCGAAGCTCAACGACGTTGTGCGTTACGGCGACGCCGGACCCGGACCGAAGGGATCGTTCATGTCCGGGACATTCGAACTGGAAGGCCAGGAGTTCATGGCGCTGAACGGTGGGCCGATGTTTCAGTTCTCGCCGGCCATCTCGTTTTTCGTGAAGTGCGAGACCCAGGCCGAGATCGATCATTATTGGGACAAGCTCTTGGCGGACGGCGGCCGACCCCAGCAATGCGGCTGGCTGCAGGACAAGTTCGGCGTGTCGTGGCAGATCGTGCCGACGGCGCTTGGCCGCTTCCTCAGCGATCCGGATCCGGCGAAATCGCAGCGCGCCATGCAGGCGATGCTGAAGATGGTGAAGCTCGATCTGGCGGGCTTGCAGACAGCCTTCGATGGAAAATAGTTTTCCGGCAATCCGCGAAATGATCCACCTGCGCCGCGCCACTCCGGACGACATCCCGCTGCTCCAGCGATGGGATGACGATCCGGATGTCGTGGCCTCCAATCCGAACGACGACTGGGAGTGGGAAGACACGTTCGCGCAGCCCTCGCCCGCCAAGGAGTCGCTCATCGCAGAACCGGACGGCCGGCCCATCGGTTTCCTGGAGATTCTGAATCCCGCGCTCGACGAGGAACGATACTGGGGCGACACCCCGCCGGAAGTGCGCGCGATCGACATCTGGATCGGCGAACCCGAACTGCGCGGCCGGGGACACGGCACCGAGATGATGCGCCAGGCGCTGGCCCGATGTTTCGCCCGGCCGGAGGTCGGCGCGACGCTCATCGATCCGCTTGCCAGCAACGTGGCCGCACATCGCTTTTACCTGCGGCTGGGATTCGAGTTCGTCGAGGAACGACGATTCGGACCGGACGATTGCCACGTCTTTGAACTCACACGCGAACGTTGGTCGGCGCTGGTCGGCAACTCCACCGCCTTCCACGCGATGAAATGATGAAAATGTCACGTGCCATTTCCGACCGGCTTGCCCATGATGCCCGCCCACCCGGCAGGGTCTTGTCACCGGGAATTTCCGCACGTTCAACCAGCGAACATCAACACACAGGAGCAACATGAGCAGCGTAAGAGTACTCGTCGGCACCAAGAAGGGAGCGTTCATCCTCACCGCAGATGGCACACGCAGGAACTGGAACGTCAGCGGCCCGCACTTCGCCGGCTGGGAGCTGTATCACCTCAAGGGCTCCTCCGTGGATCCGAACCGCATCTACGCCTCGCAGTCGAGCGGCTGGTTCGGCCAGGTGATCCAGCGCTCGGACGACGGTGGCAAGACGTGGAATCCGCCCGGCACGAAGCCCGAGGAACTCATGAGTCCCGACGGCATGCCGAAGGGCGCGAGCAACATGTTTGCGTACGAGGGCGAAGTGGGAACACACAAGTTCTACGACGGCTCGCAGCATCCGTGGGAGTTCAAGCGCGTGTGGCACATCGAGCCCTCCCTGACCGATCCCGACACGGCCTACGCGGGCGTGGAGGACGCGGCGATCTTCAAGACCACCGACGGCGGCAGGACCTGGCACGAGCTGCCCGGCCTGCGCGGAGCCAAAGGCGCACTCTGGCAGCCCGGCGCCGGCGGAATGTGTCTCCACACCATCCTGCTCGATCCCCAGAACGAGAAGCGCATCTACGTCGCCATCTCCGCGGCGGGCGCGTTCCGCACCGACGACGGCGGCCAGACGTGGAAGCCGATCAACAAGGGCCTGAAGTCGCCCTACGAACTTCCTGACCCCGACGCGGAGGTCGGGCATTGCGTCCATCGCATCGCACTCCATCCCTCGAAACCCGGCACGCTGTTCATGCAGAAGCATTGGGACGTGCTCCGCAGCGACAATGGCGGCGACCTGTGGAACGAGGTCAGCGGCAACCTGCCGTCGGATTTCGGCTTTCCGATCGACGTCCACGCGCACAACCCGGAAACCATCTACGTGGTGCCGATCACAAGCGATTCGCTCCACTACCCGCCGGACGGCAAGCTGCGGGTCTATCGCAGCAAATCGGGCGGCAACGAATGGGAACCGCTCACCAAGGGCCTGCCGCAAAAGGACTGCTACGTGAACGTCTATCGCGACGCCATGGCCGTGGACACCCTGGAAGATTGCGGCATCTACTTCGGCACGACCGGCGGCCAGGTATATTGCTCCCCCGACGGCGGCGACACTTGGGATGCCATCGTCCGCGATCTGCCCGCAGTCCTGTCGGTGGAAGTGCAGACGCTGAAGTAGAATCAATCCATGGTCCGCGTTGTCCTTCCATTCCATCTGCGCAACCTCGCCCAAATCGACGGCGAGCTCGCCATCGAAGTGCCGCCGCCTGTCACGGTGAAGTCGGTTCTCGATGCGCTCGAGGCGCGATTCCCGGTGCTGCGCGGGACGATTCGCGATCACGGCACGCACAAGCGCCGGGCGTTCATCCGCTTCTTTGCGTGCAGGGACGACCTGTCGCTCGAACCACCGGACACCCAGCTGCCGAACGCCGTCGTTGAAGGCAGGGAACCATTTCTCGTGGTCGGCGCCATGGCGGGCGGCTGATTTTGGAGGCAGTCAATGAACGGAATGGAACCGCCTGATGCCGCCCATTCTTCCGGGGACATCCCGCGCGTGGTGGAACACCTTTTCCGCCATGAATCGGGCCGCCTGATCGCCACGCTCACCCGCATCTTCGGCGTCGAGCATCTGACCCTGGCCGAAGATGTCGTCCAGGAGGCGCTGGCGCGGGCACTGCAGACCTGGCCGTTTCGCGGCGTGCCGGAGAATCCGGCCGCGTGGATCATGCGGACCTCCCGGAACCTGGCCCTCGACCACGTCCGCCGCGAACGGACCTTCCGCGACAAGGAGCAGGAGATCGTGCGCATCATGGGTGAAGGCAGCCACGCGGCCGACCCCTCCGATCCGGCCGACGAAGGTCTCGCCGACGACCGGCTGCGGATGCTCTTCGTCTGCTGTCATCCGCGCATCCCGGTCGAATCGCAGATCGCCCTTGCGCTGAAGGTACTGGGCGGCTTCAGCCCGGCCGAGATTGGCAAAGCCTTTCTCACCACCGAGGCGGCCATCGCCAAACGCCTCACACGCGCCCGCCAGCAACTGCACGATGCCGGCATCCCCTTCTCCATTCCCGAAGGCACCGACCTCACCCGCCGGATTGATGCGGTGCTGCAATCCCTCTATCTGCTGTTCAACGAAGGCTACAAGGCGTCTTCCGGCGATCAACTGGTGCGCGCCGATGTCTGCCATGAGGCAATCCGCCTAGGGGCTCTCCTGACCCGCCGCACCGACTGCGACCTGCCCAAGGTGCATGCGCTGCTGGCGCTGATGTTCTTCAATACGGCCCGCCTGACCACGCGCGTGGACGCGGCCGGCAATCTTCTGTTGTTGAAGGATCAGGACCGTTCCCGATGGGATGGATCGATGATCGCCCAGGGGATGTTTCATCTGACCCGGTCGGCCGCGGGCGAAGCGGTCGCGGAGTTTCACCTGCAGGCGGGCATTGCTGCCTGTCACGCTGCTGCGATCAACTACGAATCCACCGACTGGTCCCAGATTCTGGTGCTTTACGACCAGTTGGCACGCATGGACGCCTCGCCCGTGGTGGCGTTGAACCGCGCAATCGCCGTCGCCAACGTGCACGGACCCGAGGCGGGACTCGCGGCGATCGCCGCCATCGAGGATCCGGCGCGGCTCGAATCGTACCATCTGCTGCATGCGGTTCGCGGTGAGCTCGAGTCGCAGGCCAACCGACCGGCCGTCGCGATCGGACATTTTCAGCGGGCACTGGAACTGACCTCGGTCAAATCCGAGCAGGAGTTTCTCGTCCGGAGGCTGCAGGCACTCCGCCAGATGGCCTGACGTGGCTTGGAGCGGCGGTTGGTACCGCTCCATTTGGGAATCTTGAGGCCCGTTCCAAAGGAGTACGCGGGCTTGCGGGCGGCGTCCCGCCCCCTATCCTCCCGCCCATGCGAAGAATTCGTGTCCCGCTGGGGGAACGCAGCTACGACATCCATATTGCCTCGAACCTTCTCGGGCGGCTGGGTGCCGAGTGCCGCCGGCTGAAGCTTGGCCGGCGTTGCGCCATCATCACCGACGATCGGGTGGCGCCCCTGCTGGCACGGCAGACGGCCGCGAGCCTGGAATCGGCCGGATTCGACGGTGCGGTCATTTCGTTCAAGTCGGGGGAAAGCTCCAAGAACCTGAGGGTGGTCGCGGACTGCTACGAGCAACTGGCGTCCCATCGACTGGAACGCAACTCGTTCATTGTCGCCCTGGGCGGCGGCGTGGTCGGCGATCTGGCCGGCTTCGTGGCCGCCACTTACCTGCGGGGCATTGCGTTTGTGCAGGTGCCCACCACCCTGCTGGCGCAGGTGGACAGTTCCGTGGGCGGCAAAACGGGAGTCAATCTCAAGTCCGGCAAGAACCTCGTGGGCGCCTTCTATCAGCCCCGCCTCGTGCTTTGCGATCTGGACACGCTGAAATCTCTTCCTGAGCGAGACTACCGCGCCGGCCTGGCGGAGGTGATCAAATACGGCATCATAGCCGACGAGCGGTTCTTCCGCTGGCTCGAGCAGAACCTGCCCGCCCTGCTCAAGCGGGAGCCAAAGGCCCTGGCAAAGGCGGTCGCCCGCTCGTGCGAGATCAAGGCCGAGGTCGTGGGCGAGGACGAGAAGGAGGGCGGTCGCCGGGCCATCCTCAACTTCGGCCACACCATCGGTCATGCCATCGAGGCGATTTCCGGTTACAGCCGCTTCCTCCACGGCGAGGCGATCTCGGTCGGGCAGGTCGCCGCAGCGAAACTGTCGCAGCAGCTCACCTCCCTGCCGGCCAAGGACGCCGAACGCATCCAGGCACTGTTCAATGCTGTCGGACTGCCGACCCACTACCGCCTCACGGCACCGAAACGCGTGCGGTTGCTGCAGGCGATCCGGCTCGACAAAAAGGTGCAGGACGGCGAGGTGAAGTTCGTTCTGGCCGAACGCATCGGCCGCGTGCGGACGGGTGTCCGCGTACCCGACGAACTGGTCAACGAGATCATGGGCAGGAAATGAGCGCCGTCAGCGAAGCCATCGTCCGCGAATACTTCGAGACGCACGGATTTCTGGTGCGTCAGCAGCGGAAATTCCTGGCGCCGACCAAGGAGGAGGACGAGCAGATCGACTTCTTTGTCTTCAACCCGCACACGGACGGGCAGTCCTCACTGCCGTTCGAGCTGGGACCGCGCGAGATGGAGGCGATTCACCGGGCGGTGATCGTCGTCCGCGCCTGGCACACCGAGAAGTTCAGCGCCGCGGTGCTGGCCAACTCGCCCGAGATGTTCCGGTTTTTGGAACCGGATTCGATGCGGAAGATCGAGGCGGAATTCGGCTCGGAGAAGCCGTTTGTGAAGATACTGGTCGTACCCGCCCTGCCCCACGCTCCCGAGGCGCGCGAGGAGGCCATCCGCTACCTCAAGTCCAAGGGCGTGGACGCGGTGCTGCCGTTCCGGACCATGCTGGCCGATCTGATCGATCACATCGAAACGAATCGAAACTATTCCCGGTCGGACCTGCTGCAGATGCTGCGCATCCTGAAAAACTACGAGTTCTTCCCGGGCCCGCAGCTGGAGCTCTTTCGAACCGGGCGCAGCCAGCGCAAGAGCCGTCCCACCGAGTAATCGGCCGCACCGGAAGACCGCCGCTCCTATCGCGCGTCTTCCCTCGATTCCTCGCGATGTTCGATCCGCGACCGGTGTTCGGTCCTCACATCCATCTGCCGGCCGTCGCCGGACATCGTCACGTGGGCTTCGCGGCCCTCGTCGCCACCGCCAAGCTCGAATACCGGGCCGCGCGGCGTTTCCCTGATCCGGGCGGAATGGAACTCAATGCCGGGCGCGGCCTTGCGGGCGGCCTCAAGAATGTGCCCGGGAACCTCCGAAACGGGAATCCTCCGCCCTTCGCCTCCCCGGTCGCGGCCGGCTTCAGCCTCGCGCGGGCGCCCCTGCATTACACGTTCACGCTCCTCCCGTTCGCGAAACTCGCGTCGAAATTCGTCGCCTTCAGGTCTCTCCCTTCGCTCGCGCGCCGCACCTTCGGGCCGCGGACCGGGACGAAGCTCCTGCATGCGTTCGGCCCGGGCGTGCATTTCCTCCCGCAGTTCCTCCAGGCGCCGTTCGAGGGCGCCCAGAGCGCGTCGGTGCTTATCAATCTCCCGCTCCGCCGCCTCGGGTCGAATCTCGCCGGCCTCCTCCTCCAGCATGACCAGCTCCATCCGGATGTTCTGCGAATGACGGAACGCTTCGCCGTAGGCGCCGGTCAGCGCTTCCATCTCCACTTCGGTCAGCCGCATCTCAACTGCGCGATGGGCATCTGGTCCGGCTCCGAACGTGCCCGCCACAGAAAGCAGCAGGGCGGCCGCAAAGGAAAGGGTGATTTTCATGATTGGCATTGTGCCGCAACTGAGACGATGGACAAGGGTCAACTTCGGCTGAAGCTGCGCGGAACGGGCAGCGGAGAGGGGGAAAACTGGCGGAGAGGGGGGGATTCGAACCCCCGGTACCCTTTCGAGTACGGCGCTTTAGCAAAGCGCTGCTTTCGACCACTCAGCCACCTCTCCGGTGTGTGGGGACGGCAATCAACCGTGAATCA
>DNDP01000227.1:13382-22882 GCA_003484235.1 Verrucomicrobiales bacterium | reverse complement strand
TTCGCCATGAAGAAATACCTCCACGTCGTCAACATCGGGATCCAGAACCAGCTGGTGTACCGGACGAACTTCTTCTTCCGGGCCGCGTTTGGGCTGATCCCTTTGACTGCGACGTTGATGCTCTGGCGGGCGATCTACGAAGGCAACGACGGCGGCGAGGTCGCCGGCTACGGCCTGGCCCAGATGGTTTCCTATTACTTGATCATCACCATCGTTGATGCACTGACGGCGGTGAACGAGGACGACTGGCAGATCGCCGCGGACATCAAGGACGGCAATATCAGCCAGTTCCTGCTGAAGCCCATCGACTATCTCGCCTACAGGTTCTGCCTGTTCGTGACCGGCCGGGCGATCTACACGGTGGTGGCGATCGTCCCGGTGGGGCTGTTCATTCTCTACCTGAACCGCTATCTGGTGGCGCCGGCGAGCGTGGAGGCGGCAATGGTTTTTGGTGCAAGCGTGATCCTCACTGCGCTGCTCCAGTTTTTCATCTCCTACACCATGGCCCTGCTGGCGTTCTGGGTGCTCGAAGTGGCGACCCTGATTTTCGTGCTGTTTGCCTTCGAGTACATCGCCGGCGGTCACCTCTTCCCGCTGGACATCCTGCCGCCCGCCATCCAGTCGATTCTGGAATTCACCCCGTTTCCCTACCTGCTCTATTTCCCAGTCAGCGTTTATCTGGGCCGCGTGGAGGGTGACGCGATGTGGACGGGGCTGGCCACGCAGGCGGGCTGGGTCGTGGGCGCGTTCCTGCTCGCCCGGTTCGTTTGGAGCCGGGGCATCAAGAAATACTCCGCGGTCGGCGGTTGAACCATGAACCAGGCCCCCCAAATCATGAACCCTGCGCCCCCCGGTCCCTCCGGCCCGCTGGCAGGGCTGCGGCGCTACGCTTCGATCTATGGCGCTCTATGGCGGAACTCGGTCGTTCGCGAGATGATGTTCAAGGCGAACTTCCTGATGTGGATCGTGGTCGAGACCCTCTGGTTCGGGCTGCAGCTCTCCTTCATGGCGGTCATCTACTCGCACACGGACCGGATCGCCACCTGGAGCAAGTGGGAGGTCATCCTGCTGGTCGGCGCTGCGCAGTTCATCCAGCAGATCTTCCACGGCATATTTCTGAACAACTGCACCCAGCTCTCCGAAAACATCCGGACCGGCAAGCTCGACTTCATGCTGCTGCTTCCGGTCAACACGCGATTTCTCATCTCGATGCGGACGGTGGACCTCGGCTCCTTCGTGAACGCCGGCCTGGCCGTGGCGGTGATGTTCTACGCGGCCGCCCGGATTCCCATCAGCCCCGGACTGGCCGAGATCACCGGCTTCCTGCTGCTGTGCGTGGCGGGCATCCTGATCCACTACTCGCTCATGTTCGCCCTGTCGTGCGTGAGCTTCTTTACGGTGAAGGCCCAGGGCATCGTCTGGGGTTACTACAACCTGTTCAACATCGCGCGCCTGCCGGACACGGCGTTTCGGGGATTCTTCCGCATCTTCTTCACCTTTGCCGTGCCGATGCTGATCGTGGCCAACGTGCCGGTGAAGCTGCTGGCCGACAAGCTGTCGTCGCCGCTGGAAATGCTGCTGCTGGTCGGGATGGCGGCAGGATGCTTCGGGTTCTCGGAATGGGTCTGGCGCAAATCGGTCCGAAACTACACCAGCGCGAGCTCGTAGGGCGCCCTACCGGTCCAGTGCGCCGAGTTCCTCCCACAGCTTGGCGGACATCGCCATTCCCCTGCGGAAACAGGTCAGGCTGAACTTCTCGTTGGGCGAATGCGGATTGTCGTCGGGCAGCGACAGGCCGAGCAGCAGCGTGTCCACCCCGAGAATCTTCCGAAAATCGTTCACGATGGGAATGGAACCGCCCTCGCGCAGCAGCAGCGACTCTTGACCAAAAGCCCCCTTGAGCGCACGCAGAGCCGCCTGTGCCTGCGGGCCCGTGGGTGACATCAGGTAGGGCTCACCGCTGTGGCCGACCTCCAATTCGATCCGCATCGTGGGTGGACAGACCTCTTTGAGATGCCGCGCCACGAGCTGCTGGATTTTTTTAGGCTTCATGTCCGGCACCAGCCGGAAGGTCAGCTTCGCGCTCGCCCAGCTGGGAATGATCGTCTTGCTGCCCGCTCCCTGATAGCCGCTGGTCAACCCGTTGATCTCGCAGGTCGGCCGCGCTGAGCGCTGTTCGATGGCGGTGTAACTCTGTTCACCGAACAGCGCCTTCACTCCAAGCAGCTTCCGGTACTGCCCCTCGCTGAACGGCAATTTCGCCAATTGACGCCGTTCGTAGGCGGACAGCTTCACCACGTCGTCGTAGAAGCCTGGAATCGTGATCCGCCCGCGGCGGTCACGCAGCGAACCAAGCATCTGGCACAACGCCATCGCGGGGTTGTCCACCGAACCGCCAAACAGGCCCGAGTGCAGATCGCGCGAGGGTCCGGTGAGCTTGACCTCCATGGCGGCCACGCCGCGCAGTGAGTAGGTGAGCGCGGGATGCTTGAGGCTGGGAATTCCATTGTCCGAAATGACGATGCCGTCGCAGGCGAGTTCCTGCCGGTGTTCCTTCAGGAAGTCGACCAGATGATCGCTGCCCACCTCCTCCTCGCCCTCGATCAGAAAGGTAATGTCCACCGGAAGCTCGGTTCCCGTCTTGAGGTAGGCCTCGACGGCCTTTAAATGGACAAAATGCTGTCCCTTGTTGTCACAGGAACCCCGGGCAATCAGGTTGTCACCCTCAATCCGCGCTTCGAACGGCGGAGTTTTCCACAGGTCCAGCGGATCGGGCGGCTGCACGTCGTAGTGGCCATAGACGAGGTAGTGGGGGCGCCCTTGTCGTCGTGGCGTGCCGGCAAGAATCACGGGGTTGCCGGGCGTCGGGCAGAGCCGGGTCTGCAGGCCGATCAATCGGCAGTGGCTCACGGCCCAGTCGGCACACGCCCGCATGTCGGCCTTGTGCTGTGGCTGGGCGGAGACGCTGGGGAAACGGAGATAATCGCGGAGTTGTTCGAGGAACGCGGTGTCGTTGTTCCTCAGGTAGTCGAAAACGGCTTGCATCCCGGCTATGCTGAAGAAATCCGCCCTCGAACGCCAGCCCGCAGAGATTCAGGGCATGGGCCGTCGGTTCAATTGAACAACCGCGAGGACTCGCCCAGAAAGCCGCTCAACCAGGCCGGTTCGCCAAAATGGAGCAGGCGGTCGCTCAGATCGTTGAGAGCCCTGCGCGCGGTCACGAACTCGCCCGCCAGACGATCATAGACCTCCACCAGTTCGTGGCGTCGGGCGAGGCGATGGTCACGCGCGGCGAGAAAATTTCCGGCGCCGACTCCTTCGTAGTAGCCGACACCCGGAAAGCCACGGGTCCTCGCCCGATGCTCGATCCGGTCGTTGAAAACCCCCGTGAGAAACAAGGTGTGGTTGCCGATGTGCGCCTGGATGAAGTACCGGGTTCGCTCGTCCGCCCGTGCACTGGCCGCCAGCATCTCAAATACGTACTCGATGGGTGATTGATCCGGCGGAACGCGCAACGGGATGTTCTCCGAGCGGCTGAACTCCACCAGCAGCGAGGCCACGTAGTCCGCCACGCTTCGATCGTCGATGCCCGCCCGCAGGAAGACCTGCCGCACCAGCACATAGAAATAGAAAGGCATCGAAACGGGAAGGCAGTGGTTGGCGTTGGTCAACGCCTCGTAAAGAGCCGGGTCATCGAGGATCAAGTCACGTGAAGATTCGTCCCCAAAGAACAGCTCCAGCAGGGCCTTTTCCTCCCGTTCGCCGGCGAGCACCGAGAGCACGAACGCGACATCCTCCGCGGTGAACCGAATCCGGCTGTTGGCGCGTACGACATTCATGATGGATTATCGGTTGACCAAACGACCGCCTGAAATCAGGCGCAGCGTCCGATAGTGTGTTAAGCACGTCCGGTTCCAGCCGCCCGCGCCGAAACGCCGGATTCATGACTTGCGAAACCATGGCCCATTTTTCCGATTCCGACAACTTTGCCGTGCCTCGCCAATGTCCGGATCTGGTCTTCTGCACCATCATCTCCCAGTTCGGCGACCGGTCGCCAGCCCCGGGGTTCGATGAACCGTCTTCACTTCGATCGGATGAAACCGCGTGTCTCGATGGAATCACAGATTGACGACAGCGTGTTTCTGCGCCGAGATCATCCGATGTCCAACACCGAACTTAAAATTGAAAAGCTGAACGAGGGCACCGGTGAAGCCGCCCGGGACGGCGAAACTGTGACCGTCCACTACACGGGATGGCTCACGGACGGAACCAAGTTCGACAGCTCCGTGGACCGTGACGAACCCTTCGAGTTTGTGCTGGGCGGCGGTCAGGTGATCGCCGGCTGGGATCAAGGCGTGGCGACGATGCGCGTGGGCGACAAGGTCAAGCTGACCATCCCGCACCAGCTCGCCTACGGTGAAGGTGGATATCCGGGAGCCATTCCACCGCGCGCGACGCTGGTCTTCGAAGTCGAACTGTTGAAGGTCGGCTGATCACCAGACACCCAGTTGAGTCAACTGGCGGACCACGGCCGCATCCCAGCCAAGGTTGGCCGCAGGACTGGCCGGGCTGGGATGAAGAATGGAGCCGATCTGGACGCCGGTCGAAGCGAACAGGAGTTCGAACCGCTTGCGGGCGAACCCTCCGACACCGATCAGGAACTCGGGCTCCAACGCCGCCACGACTTTCTTCAGGTGCAGATCGCAAAGGTCCTGAAGCGGCGCCAACTCGGCTGCCGGCAGCTTGTCGGGCGTGCGGTTGCGGCCGGACTCTTCAAGAAAGGCGAGCGGGCAGTAGTTGACCACAAAATGTTCGGCGAAGAACGCCGCAGCGCTGCCGTAGCGGGCTGCGAACAGGCCCCACAATCGTCGGCCGCTGACCTCGGATCTCGCACACGCGAACCCCTCGACCGGCCGGGCTGAATTTTCGAGGGCAGGTTTGCCCACCGGGACACTGATCCCCATCCAGTCGCGAACGGCGGCCACTTCGCCGAAAGGCACCCCGGTTTGCGCCATGCCAAACGGACCCGGATTCATGCCGAGAAAGAGCACGCGACGGGTGCCCCCACCAAAGCGGCGCAGGTAGGCGTCATGCGCCGACCACGCGTAGCGCAGCGGGTTGTAGACGTGCGTGACCGGCGGCGCGAATTCAAGTGCGTCCACGCCGTCGCGAAGTTCTTCCGCCGCTCGCACCAGTGCCTCGGCCCCCGAAATAGCCGGTCTCCCTCTTGGACGACGGGTCACGGAAAGATCCCCAGCGAAAGATAGGTTCGCGCGACCCGATCGATGGCCAGGTAGAAGGCCGTGGTCCGCAGGTCCGGAAGCCCCTTGGATTTCCAGCTGTCGCGAATGCGGTTGTAGGAGTAGCTCATCGTGTCCGCGAGCGACGAGAACACGTAGTCGATCTCCTGCGGTCCGGTGATGATCAGCCGTCGCTCCGCCGGTTCCAGGCTTCGCAGGGTCAGCTTCTCAATGGCGGCCAGCAGGTTCCGGTTGGTGACCTCCTCATGCTTGGAACTCATCCGACCGAAACTGACGTGCGACAGGTTCTTGAGCCATTCAAAGTAGGATACCGTGACGCCGCCCGCATTCAGGTACACGTCGGGAATGATGAAAACGCCACGCCGCCTCAGAATTTCATCCGCATCATTGGTGACCGGTCCGTTGGCGGCCTCGGCCACGATCTTTGCCCTGATTCGTTCCGCGTTGTCCGCAGTGATCTGGTTTTCCAGGGCGGCGGGCACGAGAATGTCGCAGTCCAGTTCGAGCACCTCTCTCGGAGTCGCGATGTTGTCCGCCCCCGGAAAATTGTGGATGGAGCCGGTCCCCTTGAGGTGTCGCGAAACTGCCTCGACATCGAGCCCGTCGGGATTGGCTATGCCGCCCTCCTTCTCGGCAATGCCCACGATCACGGCCCCGCCCTGCTCCTGCAGAAACTTTGCCGAGTGATATCCCACGTTTCCAAGACCCTGAATCACCACGCGTTTGCCCTGGGTGCCCGTCGAAAGCCCGATGGCTTCCATGTCATCGGCGTGGGACATCGCCTCGCGAATTCCGTAGTAGACCCCAAGTCCGGTCGCTTCCCGGCGCCCCGGGATGCCGTGCAGCGAGAGCGGCTTGCCCGTCACGCAGGCGTAGGGATGAAGTTCGTTCTGCACCAGCATCGAATAAGTGTCGGCTATCCATGCCATTTCGCGCTCGCCCGTTCCATAGTCCGGCGCCGGCACGTCGATCGACGGGCCGATGAAATTCTTCTTCACCAGCTCGGTTGTATAGCGCCGGACAAGGCGTTCTCGGAATCCGTCGGAGATGGAATGGGGATCGATGCGCACCCCGCCTTTGGCACCGCCGAAAGGCACGCCCACGATCGCGCATTTGTAGGTCATCAGGGCGGCAAGGGCGATGACCTCGTCCTGGCTGACGTTCAGGCTGAAGCGGATTCCTCCCTTGGTCGGGGTGCGGTGATGGCTGTGCTCTGCCCGGTAGGCCTCCACGACCTCAATGCTGCCGTCGTCGCGCTTGACGGGAAAGCGCATGCGGTAGACCGAATTGCAGCATTTCACCTGTTCCAGCAATCCGGGAGGATGATCGGTGATTCGAGCCGCGTGGTCGAAGTACTGCGAAACGGCGGTCAGGAACTGGCTGCGGGGAAGCAGGCGGGTATCCAGCGATTGCATGTGAAGGACTCTAGCCGCGCCTTCTGAGATAAACCAGCTGCAAGCCGGGGCCGGCACTAGGATCGCAACGAAGTGACGCCCGGACCTGCATGGCCCTCGCACAGCACCGGCGGAACCGCCACTGAATGCGCCTCGGTGGCAAAGTATTCGTCTACCCGTGCCGGTGGGACATTTAGCCAGACGACCGAGGAGCGCACATGTTGCAGCCGCCCAAACCAACCGACGCTGCCGTTGCGAAGATCATACGTGAATTGCACGAGCGAGGCACCCTGGGAGAGAAAATCCTGTATGCCGCGCGCAATCAGTTCGGCAACCGGTTTGGGAATCGACCGCAGTGGAAGGCTGGAGACGATGTGGGAAAACTGGCCTGCGTTGAGCCCGAGACGGGCATGTACTATCTCCTGAATGCATGCTGCGTCGCCCTCCATGACATGCGCCCGCGGATACCGGCGGCGCAACACCCTGGCCAGAACCGGCGACTTCTCAATCACAACCAGTCGATTCTCGGGAACACCACCGCGGAGAATGGCGTCGGTAATGGCTCCGGTGCCCGGCCCCAGCTCGAGCACGTAGGAACCGCCGGTGGCTTTTACCGACCGGGCCATCCTTCGTGCCAGCAGCGGTGAACTCGGACAGGCCGCTCCAATGGCCCGGGGATTTGCCACCAGTTCCGATCCGAACAATGCAAGTCGCTTCAACATGGGCTCCTTGATTCCTGAAGAATTGGCGGTGGAAAACAGGCTCCGCATGGTTGAAAACGGTGAGTTCGCTCCGGAGTCAATGGATCGGAAGCATTGATGGAGATCTTCTATCAGGTCCTTGTCTGGACGCCAACGCTTCTTTTCTGCGGCAAAACTCGCGAAAATCACGCTTTAGCATGCCCCATGTGCGAGCGCTCCGAACGGGAAAAAGAAAAATGGCTCGGACAGCCGGTATCAGAGGAAATGCGGCGTGGGGAATGCCGCAGTGGAGGGAGTTTTGGCTGCCCGAACCGCCATCAATGTATCCGACTGACATTTTCGCACAACAAAAAACTTCATGAATGTTGAAAAAAGTTTTCACCCGCCGGCAGACACCGATTTTCGCCACCAGAACATGCGTTCGAGACCGGTCCGGTTGGCATACGATCGCGGAACCCACTCCTCAACCAGAGTCAATTCCCCCGCGAACCGGCCGACTACTTCATCCCGATCCGTTCCGAAAGGCGGTCCGTCCGTATCGGGTATCATGTAGTGAACAGCCAGAAAAAATCCGCCGGGTTTGATCCAACGATGCACCGCCTCCAGATATGCGGCACGACAGTCCGGGTCGATGGCACAATAAAGTGTATGCTCGAACAGCCAGTCAAACGGCTGCTCCGGACTGCCGTTCAAGAAATCATCGCAGACGAAGTTCATCCGCCCCGGCGAATTCCTGCTCAACTCCCTGCATTTCGATATTGCCGACGGCGAAACATCCAGACCAACAACGTCAAATCCGGACTCCGCCCAGGCCCGGACATCGTGGCCGGCCCCGCATCCGGGAACCAAAACACGTCCCTTCGGCATGTCAGAGTTCGCAGCCAGGAAATCGACCAATCCCGGTGAAGGCGATCCCTTGTCCCAGGGAGTTTCCCCGGCCTGATACTTCGCTTCCCAATCGGTGGGCATGGCTTCAACCGCCCCGGGGCAAGGGGCACCTACATCATTCGCAGGAGCGTGTCGGCCATGTCCGACGGAGTTTCGGCCACGCCGATGCCCGCGTCCTTGAACGCTTCGATCTTGGCCTGCGCCGTTCCCTTGCCACCGCTGACGATGGCGCCAGCGTGGCCCATCCGGCGGCCCGGCGGCGCCGTGGCTCCGGCAATGAATCCGGCCACCGGCTTGGTGCCGTGCGTTTTGATCCACGCAGCAGCCTCCTCTTCGGCGCTGCCGCCGATTTCGCCAATCATGATGATTCCGTGTGTTTCCGGGTCTTCCATGAAGAGCCGGATCACGTCCAGATGGGAAGTGCCGTTCACCGGATCGCCGCCGATGCCCACGCAGGTGGACGCGCCCAAGCCGACCTGTTTCAAGGCGTAGAGTACTTCATAAGTCAATGTGCCCGAGCGGGATACAACGCCGATGTTGCCGGGGATGGCTATGTCTCCGGGGATAATGCCGACCTTTGATTCGCCGGGCGTCAACATCCCTGGACAGTTTGGTCCGATGAGACGCACATCTTTTTGGTCTATGTAATTCCGAACGCGCATCATATCCTGAACAGGGACGCCCTCGGTGATACAGACGACCAACGGCACACCCGCGTCTGCNNCGCCGATGCCCACGCAGGTGGATTGTCCTATTCCGCGGCAGGTAAGCTGCCAGACCGCTTCGTAAGTCAGCGTTCCCGACCGGCTGACCACGCCAACATGGCCCTTCTTATGGATGTAGCCCGGCGCGATGCCGATGCGGCATCCGCCTTGTGAGTTTTTTCCTTCCCCAGGCGTCACGATGCCCGGGCAGTTTGGACCGATCAACCGGGTCTTCTTTCCAGCCATCGCGCGCTTGGCCTTCACCATGTCGTTGACCGGAATTCCTTCGGTGATGGCCACCACGAGGTCCAATCCCGCATCGACACCTTCCAAAATGGCATCGGCGGCGAAAGGCGGCGGAACGAACACCGCGGAAGCAGTCGCACCCGTGGCCGACGCCGCTTCGGCTACGGTGTCAAAGATCGGAATTCTCTGCCCGCCGTGCTCAAAAAACTGTCCGCCCTTTCCCGGCGTTACGCCGGCGACGACGGCGGATCCGTAGTCAATGGAAAGCTGGGCGTGGCGGGCGCCGAAGCTGCCGGTGATGCCCTG
>DNDP01000227.1:12861-13172 GCA_003484235.1 Verrucomicrobiales bacterium | reverse complement strand
CGAAGCTGCCGGTGATGCCCTGGATGAGGACCTTGGTGTCGGGTTTGACGAGGATGGCCATGGGAGATTTTAGAGATTCAGTCCAACAGTTTATTGATGGCCGGCATTTCGCTTGTGGATGCAGATCGCATTCCCGTCCGGATCGAGAATGAAAGCCATGCGGCAAACCGGTGTGGCAAACGGCTCCATGTGGAACTTCACCTCCCGGCTCTTCAAATGCGCCACCGCGGCGTCAAAATCCTCCACTTCGAGCCCGACCGAGCAGCCGTCCGTGGTGGGCGCCCATCCGGGCGCACCCGAGCCGATGCTGA
>DNDP01000227.1:3608-12698 GCA_003484235.1 Verrucomicrobiales bacterium | reverse complement strand
GCTCGGGGCGCCCCCGAGCCGATGCTGAGCGTGCCATTGGCGATGTCGTACTCCGTCCACTGCATGCCTCCGGCCTCGCCCGTCGAATGCGAGGCCTTGAGCCCAAGGACACCCTCGTAGAACGCACGCGCGCGGACCATGTCGGTCACGGGGTAACAGCTGAAGGCCATTTCGGTTACTTTGAGCATCGCAGGGGGTCTGTCAGTTTACGGCGGCGACAACTTTCTTGGCCGCGTCGGCCATGGAATCGCCGGTGATCAGTTTCAACCCGCTCTCGGACAGCGTCTTCTTTCCGGCCTCCACGTTGTTGCCTTCCAGTCGGACAACCAGCGGCAGCTTGAGGCCGGTTTCCTTCACGGCGGCGACGATGCCGGTGGCGATCACGTTGCAGTCCATGATGCCGCCGAAGATGTTCACCAGGATGCCCTTCACGTGGGGATCGCTGAGGATGATCTTGAACGCGGCCGTCACCTGATCCTTGCTCGCGCCGCCGCCCACATCGAGGAAGTTGGCCGGGCTGCCGCCAAAGTGCTGGATGATGTCCATGGTGGCCATGGCGAGACCGGCACCGTTGACCAGGCAGGCAATGCTGCCGTCGAGCTTGATGTAGTTCAGGTTGAACTTGCTGGCCTCGATCTCGAGCGGCGCCTCCTCGCCGAGATCCCGCATCTCGAGTATGTTCTTGTGCCGGAACAGCGCGTTGTCATCGAGGCCGATCTTCGCGTCCACGCACACCAACGCCTCCCTGCCGTCGGGGGTGACGACGATGCAGAGCGGATTGATCTCCACCATCGCGGCGTCGCATTCCCAGAACGTCCGGTAGATGCCCAGAAACTGCTTCGCACCCTGATTGATCAGATCCCCCTTCAAGCCCAGTGCGGCGGCGAGTTTGCGTGCCTGGTACGGCATCATGCCGACGGCCGGATCGATGGTTTCCCTGACGATCTTCTCGGGCGTCTTGGCGGCGACTTCCTCAATGTCCATGCCGCCCTCGGTGGAGACCATCATGATCGGGCGCGACGACGCGCGATCCAGCAGGCACGCACAGTAAAACTCCTTCTTGATCTCCTCGGCGGCGGCGATGAGAAGCGTCTTCACTTCGCGTCCTTCCGGTCCGGTCTGCTGGGTGACCAGCACCTGGCCGAGCATGGCTCTGGCAAACTCGTGGGCCTCCTCCACGGATTTGGCGAGTTTGACCCCGCCCTTGAATCCGCTCGTGAAGGTCCCCTTCCCCCGCCCGCCAGCGTGGATCTGTGACTTCACCACCACCATCTTCTGACCGGCGGCAAACAGCTTCTCGGCGACGGCTCTGGCTTCATCGGGAGTTCGGACCGCGTCGCCGCCGGGTACGGCGACTCCGTACTGCGCAAGCAGCTGCTTGGCCTGGTATTCGTGGATGTTCATTATTTTGATTTGGCCCCGCTGGGCTCATTGTGCATAAGATCCGCCAACCTCAAGTAGAGGGGCATTCATGAAACCACACCGGGCCTCCACCATACTCGTCCTGGGCATTCTCAGCCTGGTGGTGTGTGCGCCGTTGGGCGTGGCGGCGTGGATCATGGGCAATTCTGATTTGAAGGCGATGGACGCAGGAACCATGGACCCCGGCGGCCGTTCGAACACGAACGCCGGAAGAATCTGCGGGATCATCGGAACCTGTTTGTTGTTGGTGGGCATCGCAGTTTCACTGTTCTTCCTGGTGATGGCGGGGGCGGCCGCAGCGTTCTCCAACCAGTGAGCCGGAATTCAACGCTGCCGGCGGCGGGCATCAATCAGCGCCGTTCAACCGGTTCAAACTTCAGCCCCAGCGGGCCGGTGTATTCACTTTGCGGCCGGATCAACCGGTTGTCCGCGAGCTGCTCGAGGACGTGCGCGGTCCAGCCGGCCGTCCGGGCAATGGCGAAGATGGGCGTGAACAGGTCTGTCGGAATGCCGAGCGAGTAGTAGACCGTCGCGCTGTAGAAATCGACGTTCGCCTCGAGCCCCTTCTTCTCCTTCATGAGCTCGGCGATCCGCTCGCTCATCTGGATCCATTTCTTTTCGCCGAGCTGGCTGCAGAGTTGTTGGGCCATCCTCTTGAGGTGCGGCGCGCGCGGATCGAGCACCTTGTAAACCCGGTGGCCGATGCCCATGATCTTCTTCTTCTGCGCCAGCGCGTCGTCGATGTAGGCGTCCACCTTGTCCAGCGAGCCGATCTCCTGAAGCATCTTGATGACCCCCTCGTTGGCGCCGCCGTGCAGCGGACCCTTCAGCGTGCCGATCGCAGTGGTGATGGCCGAATACATGTCGCTCAGGGTCGCGATCGTCACCCGGGCGCTGAAGGTGGAGGCGTTCATGCCGTGGTCGGCATGCAGCACGTAGCAGACATCCAGCGTGCGCGTGGCTTCCGCCGTGGGCTTCTCGCCGTTGATCATCCACAGAAAATTGGCGGCCTCGCCCAGCGTGGGATCCGGTGCCACCAGCTCCTTGCCCTCGCGGTGGCGGTGAAAGTTGGCCACAATGACCGGCACCTGCGCGATCAGCCGCAGCGCCTTGCGCCGCTGGTAATCCACCGAAACGTCCTCCGCCGTGGTGTCATAGCAGCCGAGCAGCGACACCATCGTCCGGAGCACGTGCATGGGCGGGGCGCTCCGCGGCAGGCGGCAGATCATTTCGATCACGGCCTGCGGCAGATCGCGGAAACCGACCAGCGTCTCGGTGAACTCGGCCAGTTCGGCGGCATCGGGGAGGTGGTTGTAGTAGAGAAGGAAGACCACTTCCTCGAAGGTGGCATTGCCGGCCAGCTCGTTGATGTCGTAGCCGCAGTAGATCAGCTGCCCGACATCTCCGCGCACGTCGCTCAGGCGGGTCTTGGCGGCGACAATGCCCTCCAGCCCTTTGGGTGCGACGTTCTTTTCCATGGTGCTCATGCGTGATCAACAAATATGAACTGTCTAAAATGAACCTGCGGGTGACTCCGGCGAAAGCCGGGATTGGACCGGGCGAATCTAGGGAAACGCTGTTGGCAGCGTCAACGGTTTAGTCGTTCGTCGCGGTGAAATCGGCCCATCCAGGCGATTCGTGCCGACAGTTGGGCGGGTGTGCTCCCTCGCTTTCGAAACAGAAGACAAGCGGTCCACAGGTTCTGGCAGGCTGTGTTGCCGGCCGAAGGCGCCGTCGGTCGAATCGCTTTTGACACCCCGGCGGACTGCGCCTATAACGGCTCCTCTTTCGTTCAATACAAACCTCAATACATCACGACTATGGCATTAGCTGTTGGAACCAAGGCTCCCGATTTCACCCTCAAGTCAAAACCCGTCGGGGGTGATCCCAAAGAGGTCAAACTGAGCGCCCACGCGGGCAGCAAGAACACGGTGCTGCTATTCTTCCCGCTCGCCTTCACCGGCGTCTGCACCAAGGAGATGTGCGACATCACCGCCGGACTCAACGCCTACAAGGATCTCAATGCCGAAGTCATCGGCATCAGCGTGGACAGCCCGTTCGCTCAGGAGGCCTGGGCGGCCAAGGAGAAGATCGGCATCACGCTCGCCAGCGACCTCAACAAGTCCACCGCCAAGGCGTACGGCGTTCTGCTGGACGACCTCCTCGGCTTCGGTTCGACCAGCGCGCGTGCCGCCTTCGTCATCGACAAGGCCGGTCAGATCGTTTACTCGGAGCAGACTCCCACTCCCAAGGACCTGCCGAATTTCGAGGCGATCAAGGCGGTGCTGGCCAAGAACCAGTAGTCGGCCCCTCCCAATCTGAAACTCGGAATGGCGAAGCCGGACGGCTTCGCCATTCTCTTTTACCTCACCCGCCCCAGACCAAACTGGTCGCCGGTCCTGACCACTTTCCCATCGCGCCATTGGACCTCGACCATCTTCTCGCTCATCACGGCGGCACCGGTCTCATCGGTCAACTGAGCAACCACCTTTCGTGATTTGACGTCCACGATGTCGCCGGTGGATGGCCAGGCATGACGGCCATCCAGGCGGAAAGTGACCCAGCCCGGCTCATCCCGAACCCTGATGCTGGCAATCTGCCTGGGCGGACTGACCGTGTTGTCAAACACGTGCACATGCTGGTTGTGGGCATCGACCACCCAGACTTCCTTTTCGTCGGGAGTGAGGCCGACACCATGGCTCGGGCAGCCGTGGCGTTTCACGGGCCCCTGCTCGAAGCCCGACACCTCCACCCGGTGCAGCTTTTCGCCCGATTTGAGATCTCCGACCTCGAATCCGAGCAGCTGGTTGATGCACACATAAACCCGGGTCCGGCTCCCGTTGATCGTAAACGGCCGGATGCTATGGGCGAACGGTCCGACCGTCCTGGTCTCCTGAGTCGCCGTGTCCACCACGGTCAGCAACGGCGATCGCAAACCGGCGAGATATGCCTCCGTGCCGTCGATGCTGACAATGGTGTTGTGGGCGCCGCTCCTCGGGGTGATCCGCGTGATTTCGTCGCCGCTGATCGCGTCGAGCACGTACCAGTAGTCGTTCTCGTAGCTCGGCAGGTATATTCTCGTGCCGTCCGGTGTCATGGACATGCGGTCGCAACCCGCCGGGTACTCCCGCTGCCAGAGCAGCTTCTCGGCATGGAGATCGATGCACTGGAGCTGTTTGATGGTGCTGACGTAAATCCGGCCGGTCCCGGCGTTGGCACACACTCCCTTCACGTTGATCGGTTTGCCGGTCACGTCCAACCCCGCCGTCGGAATGCGTTTGACGAACCGGTAATCCTTGTCGATCTCGAACACCAGCAGGCCGTGGCCGCCGTATTCGAGATAGTTGCGGATGCCCGGCACGGCCACGTAGAGATAGCGGCCGTCGGGCAGCTCGGCAGCCGGGACACCCGGAGAGCTCAACGGGACAGCCGATGCCAACGCCGCGATGAGGCAACGAAACGGTTTCATGCCGGTCGGTTGGGTTGCCGTGGTCAGCGGACCGGTTCCCAGCCCCTGCCGGGGATGAATTCTCGATCGCCACGGGGCCGGCTCTGGCAGGCCGTGAAGCAGCCGGCCAGCACCAAAGAGGTGAGCAGGAGGAGGACGAGCTTTTTCATGGCGCCAGCCTAAACGGCATTGTCAGCCACGCAAGCCTGTTGCAGATTCGTCCCGTGAAGGACGGCCCGCAGTACAACGGCAAAAGCCTCAAGGGACACTTTCTGCTCGATGGCGGGAAGCTGCAGGGATCGTACTTTCACCGCACGGTGGTGTTGATCTGCCAGCACGACGATGAGGGCGCTTTCGGTCTCGTGGTCAACCGCGCCAGCGACAACCGGGTGGGCGACCTGATCATCGCGGACCTGCCCGAGGCGTTGAAGGACCAGAAGCTGTTTGCCGGGGGCCCGGTGCAGCCGGCCGCGCTGAGCTATCTGCACACGCAAAACTTCGTTCCGGATGGCGGCATCCTGCCCAACCTGAGCATCGGCCACTCGCTCGAGGAGCTGGTGGACATCGGCGAAGCCTATTCGCCCGACCAACAGGTCAAGATCTTTGCGGGTTACTCCGGCTGGAGCCCGGGCCAGCTCGAGGACGAAATGAAGCGCCAGTCGTGGCTCACCTTCCCGGCCACCACCGATCTCATCTTCCACACCCGGCCGGCCGAAATCTGGCGAAGCATCATGAAACAGCTCGGTTGGGAGCAGCAGCTGTTCGCCGACTCCCCAGACGATCTCTCCTGGAACTGAGTCGCTGTTCCCAGACCGGTCAACGACGTTTCTTCCGTCCGCGAGCGCCTTTGCCGTAGCTCACCTTCGCCGTGGCCGTGACGGCGGTGCCTCCTCCGTCAAACCGCCGTTTCAGCTCGTTGATCTGGTCGCGCAGCAGTGCCGCCTTCTCGAACTGCAAATCGTTCGCCGCCGACAACATTTCGCTCTCCAGCTCGCGGATGGTCTCGGTCACGTCGAAGTCCTCGCCCGACTCCTTCAACACCATCTCGTCCTTGCGGGCCACCGCGCGAGCGGAGGAAAGCCCCTCCTCCACCGGCCGGCTCACGCCGCGCGGCGTTATGTTGTGCTCGCGGTTGTAGGCCAGCTGTTTCTCGCGCCGGTAGTTCGACACCGCCAGAAACTTCCGGATGCTCTGCGTCTGCTCGTCGGCGTAGAGGATCACCTTGCCGTTCATGTGCCGCGCGGCGCGCCCGGCCGTCTGGATCAGGCTCGTGGCGCTGCGCAGGTAGCCTTCCTTGTCGGCATCGAGAATCGCCACGAGCGAAACCTCCGGCAGGTCGAGCCCCTCGCGCAGCAGGTTGATGCCGACCAGCACGTCGAACTCGCCCTTGCGCAGCGCCCGCAGGATCTCCACCCGCTCGATCGCGTCGATCTCGCTGTGCAGGTAACGGACGTCGATGCCGATGTCGCGCAGGTAATCGGTCAATTCCTCGGCGGTACGCTTGGTCAACGTGACGACCAGCGTCCGTTCCTTGGCGTCCACGCGCTGGCGCACTTCCTCGATGAGATCGTCGATCTGCCCTTTGAGCGGGCGGATGTCCACCGGCGGATCGACGAGGCCGGTCGGGCGCACGATCAGCTCGACCACCCTGCCCTTGGCCCACTGGATCTCGCGTTCGGCCGGCGTGGCGCTCACGTAGATCGTCTGCCCCTGCATCGCCTGAAACTCATCGAAGTTCAACGGGCGGTTGTCCAATGCGCTCGGCAATCGGAAACCGTGCTCGACTAGAACCTTCTTCCGCGCCATGTCGCCTGCATACATCCCGCCCACCTGGGGCACGGTCGCGTGCGATTCATCGATCACGAAGAGCGTGTCCTTCGGCAGGAAATCCAGCAGCGTGTGCGGTCGCGAGCCCGGCGGACGCCCCGCAATGTGGCGCGAGTAATTCTCGATGCCGGAGCAGAAACCCATCTCCTCCATCATCTCCAGGTCGTACTCGGTGCGCATCTTCAGCCGCTGCGCCTCCAGGAGCTTGCCCAGCTTCTCCAGTTCGGCGATGCGGTTGCCCAGCTCCTCGCGTATGGTCAGGATCGCGCGCTTCATCTTGTCGGACGTCGTGACGAACTGCTTGCTCGGGTAGATCGTCACCGCCTCCAGCGACTCGAGCTTGTTGCCGGTCAGCGGCTCGAAACGGGTGATGCGCTCGATCTCCTCCCCAAAAAACTCGATCCGTACCGCCTCCTCGGCATAGGCCGGATACACCTCCACCACGTCGCCGCGCACGCGGAAATGGCTCCGCTGAAACTCGATGTCGTTCCGCGAATACTGGATGTCCACCAGGCGCGACAGCAGCGCCTCCCGCCCGATCCCGTCGCCGATCCGCAGCGGGATCACCATCGCCTCGTAGTCCTCGCGGCTGCCGATGCCGTAGATGCAGGACACGCTCGCCACCACGAGCACATCACGCCGAGCAAACAGGCTGCTCATCGTCGACAGCCGCAACCGCTCGATCTCGTCGTTCACACTGGAATCCTTTTCGATGAACGTGTCCGTGCGCGGGATGTAGGCCTCGGGCTGGTAGTAGTCGTAGTAGCTGACGAAGTACTCGACAGCGTTTCTGGGGAAGAAGCTCTTGAACTCCGCGTAAAGCTGGGCGGCCAGCGTCTTGTTGTGCGACAGAACGAGCGTCGGCCGGTTCACCCGCGCGACGACGTTGGCGATGGTGAACGTCTTGCCCGAGCCGGTCACCCCCAGCAGCACCTGGCTCCTGGCCCCGGCCTCGAGGCCGGCGGTCAGCGCGTCGATCGCCCTGGGCTGGTCACCGGCCGGCGGAAACTGTGAAACGAGCTCGAACACGGGGCGGAGCATCGGGAAGGAATGGCCGACCGTCAATCTGCGGGCATGGCAAGGGAGCGATCGGAAGTGGCGGCCACTTCGGGAAATGGCAAACTTCACGGAGCGAGGTTTCGATGGTGGCTGTGGGTTTCACCGACGGTTGGCCGGCCCCACCCCCGGAGCGACGGTTGCGCCGCACTCAGATCATTGGATCAGCCGTCGCCCCGCGGCGAGATGGGACCCGAACGCATTTCCGTGAGTTGAAACCCAAGCCTACCTCCACTCGGATCGCTCCACGACCCCCGTAAATTGACCGCCACTTCAGAGCGAACTCTGGACCGAAGGGCAACTGGACAACTCGAAGCATGGCCCCTACGTTGAATGGAGCTCCCCATCCGGCACGGTCCGCTTCTTCCGGAGGCGCGCCACAGTTGGCTGGAGCCAGCGTTGCCGAAACCGTTCCAATCACGACCGGAGCAGCCGATGAACCAGACACTCACCGACTTTGTCCGCGACGCGCTGCTGCGCGGCGTCCCGCGCAGCGAGATCGCCCGCGCCCTGGAAACGGGCGGCTGGTCGGCCAAGGAAATTCAGGGCGCACTTGACGCCTTCGCCGACACGGACCTGCCGGTGCCGGTGCCGCGCAAGCGCGTGTCCAGCTCCGCGAAGGAGGCCTTTGTCTACCTCGTGCTGTTCTCCTCGCTTTACACCGCGGCCTTCGCCTTCGGGTCGATGCTGTTCGACCTGATCAACCTGACGCTGCCGCTGCCCGGAGAACTCGCCGCGATCTGGATTCATTCGCTGCGGATCGGCATCGCCTCGGTGGTGGTGGCGTTTCCGATCTTCCTGTTCATGACCTGGCAGATCGGACGCGAGACCGAGCGGAATCCCGGACAGCGGATCTCGCCGATCCGCCGCTGGCTCACCTACCTGACCCTCTTCGTGGCGGCGATCGCCATCGTCAGCGACCTCATTGTCCTGATCGTCACGCTGCTGGAAGGGGATCTCACACTGCGGTTCGCGCTGAAGGCCGCCGTGGTGGGCCTGCTGGCCGGCGGCGCGTTCGTCCATTACCTGCGGGATCTGCGACGGGATGAGCAGGCGCCGGCCGTCGCGGGAGATTCGGCGGGTGCGGACGGGGGCGCTCCCAAGGGCGGAAAGGTGGGCATCGCGGGTCTCGTCGCCGCCGTGGTGGTGGTGGTCGGCATCGGGGCGTGGTTTGCCGGGAGCCCGCAGCGCGCGCGGTTGCTGGCCCAGGATCGCCAGCGGGTCAAGGACCTGATGGAGATCCAAGTGTCGGTCGAGCGGCATTACCGGGAAAATGATGCGCTGCCCGAATCCCTCGCCGCCTGCGACAGCAACCCGGCGACGTTCATCGAACACAA
>DNDP01000227.1:0-3415 GCA_003484235.1 Verrucomicrobiales bacterium | reverse complement strand
TACGGACGAGCCGTATGTCTACCGGGTCGTCGACGCGAGCCACTTCGAGGTCGGTGCGACTTTTGCCCTGCCCAGTCCGCCGGTGGAGGCGACGCAGCTGCACCGGGGCGACGCGGAGCAACCCGAAAGCGAGGGCTTCTGGCGGCACGCGGCGGGCCCGCAGGTGTTCCTTATCGACGCGGCCCGTGAGAAGCCCTAGCCACGCCACGGTCCTGCAACTGCCGCCGGAGTTGCGCACCAAGAATGCCGGATCCGGCGGCGCACGGACAAGTTTCGGCAGGGTTGCGGTCAAGGATAGGCATTTTCACCCGGCGCAGGGTTTGCCAGAATGCCGCCGTGCCCCGATCCTGCGTCAGCGCCCGTCGCCCGGCCCGGCAATTGAATGACCGGCCGGTCGCGGGCTTCAAACTGCCCATGCCTTTGGCGAGTCCCATCCGAGCACTGGGGTCCCTGCTGCTTCTCGCGGCATGGCTCGGGCTGCCAAGCAACGGTCCGCTGCGGGCCGAGACGGGCGTCAGCTTCAACCGCCAGATCCGACCGCTGTTGTCGGACCGTTGTTTCAAGTGCCATGGGCCCGATGAGCAGTCCCGCGAGGGCAGGTTACGACTCGACACCCAGGAGGGCTCGCGCAAGGCGCTCGACGACGGCTGGCAGGTGATCCTGCCCGGCGAACCGCACCGCAGCGAACTCGTCCGCCGCATCTTCACCGACGATCCGGACGACGTGATGCCGCCGCCGGATTCGAACCTGAAGCTCTCCGCCGAGGAAAAGGAGCTGCTGAAACAGTGGGTTGCCGGCGGCGGCGACTACGAGCGTCACTGGGCCTTCAACCCCGTTCCCCGCGAGGTGCCGATGCCCGCAAACGGACAGGTTCATCCCATCGATGCCTTTGTCGTAGAACGGCTGGGCGCCGCGGAACTGAAACCCGCACCCGAGGCGACTCGTGAGACGCTGATCCGCCGTCTGAGCCTGGACCTGACGGGCCTTCCTCCCAGCCTGGCCGAGGTGCGCGAATTCGTCGAAGACACCCGCCCCGATGCCTACGAGCGGCTCGTGGATCGGTTGCTGGCGTCGCCCCACTATGGCGAGCAGCGGGCGGTTGACTGGATCGATCTCGCGCGCTACGCCGACACCTATGGCTATCAGGCGGACGTGGAGATGGAGATGTCCCCATGGCGTGACTGGGTGATCCGCGCCTTCAACGACAACCTGCCCTACGACGATTTCATCAAGTGGCAGATCGCCGGCGACCTGCTGCCAAACGCCACCCGCGACCAGATTCTGGCCACGGCCTTCAATCGGTTGCATCGCCAGACCAACGAGGGCGGCAGCATCGACGAGGAATTCCGGGTCGAGTACGTCAGCGACCGGGTGCACACCTTCGGCACGTCCCTGCTCGGGCTCACGCTTGAGTGCGCGCGCTGCCACGATCACAAGTACGACCCGTTTTCCATCCGCGATTACTACCGGCTGTTCGCCTATTTCAATCACGCGCCGCAGGAGACCGAGTACCTGAACGAGAAGTCGCAGGCCACGCTGCGTTTCAAGGGGCCCTATCTCACCTTCCCGGGTGAACGTGTCGTAAACACCGACCCGCAGGACCCGGACGACGCCGAGAAGGGCGAGCGGGTGAAGCAGAGCGAGATCCGGCACTACCAGCGCACGTTGATCATGCTCGATTCTGAACCGCGCGCCACGCACGTCCTGAATCGCGGCAGCTTTCTCGATCCGGGCGAGCCGGTCACGGCGGGAACTCCCGCGCTCTTCACCCCGTTGCCCGATGCGCCGACGAACCGGCTCGGTCTGGCCCGCTGGCTCGTCAGCGAGGCCAACCCGCTCACCGCACGCGTCATCGTCAATCGCATCTGGGCCGAACTGTTCGGCAGCGGCATCGTGGCCACGCCGGAGGACTTCGGCATCAAGGGTGATGCGCCGTCGCATCCCGAGCTGCTGGACTGGCTCGCGGTGGAGCTTGTCAGCAGCGAGTGGGACATGAAACAGCTCCTGCACACGCTCGTCACCAGCCGGACGTTCCAGCAGGCCGGCTCGCGACACGATTCCGCGCTGGCGCAGCAGGTCGATCCGTTGAACCGGTTGCTCTGGCATTTCCCCCGGCAACGACTTTCCGCGGAAACGGTGCAGGACAACGCGCTCGCCATCGCGGGACTGCTCAGCCGCAAACAGTTTGGCCCACCGGTTCGGCCGCCGCAGCCGGAAGGATTGTGGCGCAAGGTCGGCGGACAGAGCTACGACTACCATCCGAGCGAGGGCGAGGACCGCCACCGCCGCGGTCTGTATGCGATCCGCAAGCGCGGCAGCATGCATCCGTCGCTGGCGGCGTTTGACGCGTCGTCACGCACCGCCTGCGTGGTGCAGCGGCGCGTGTCGAACACGCCGTTGCAGGCGCTCACCCTGTTGAACGATCCGGTGCATGTCGAAGCCGCCGCCGCGTTTGCCCGACGGCTTCTGGAGCATCCGGGCGAGACGTCGGACAAGATCGCGCATGGGTTCCGGCTGTGCACCGCGCGGACCCCGACGCCGGGCGAATCACGCGTCCTCGGTGAATTGCTGCACGACTCGCGCGCCGCTTATTCGTCGCGCGGCCACGCCGAACCCGGGAACGCCGCCTGGCGGGACCTCGCCACCGCGTTGTTGAACCTCGACGAAACGATCACGCTGCCCTGAACCGATGGACACCGATGCCACCACTGCCGTAGCGGAGATGACCCGCCGCAATTTCCTGCGCCGGACCGGCCTCGGCTTCGGCGCGGCGATGCTCGGTTCGCTGCTGGCCGAAGGGGCCGGTACGTCCATCGGGCCGCGCCCGCACTTCGCACCCCGTGCGCGCCGCGTGATCTACATCCACCTCATCGGCGCACCCTCGCAACTCGACCTGTTCGATCCGAAGCCCGAACTCGACAAATGGGATGGCCGGCCGTGCCCGGAGGAGTTCATCGCGGGCAAACGCTTCGCCTTTCTCCGTGGCCACCCGAATCTCGCCGCCTCGCGCTACGCGTTTCAGAACTGCGGTCGCTCGGGCGCGCCCTTCTCCGAACTGTTGCCCCACCTCGGCCAGGTCGCGGATGAACTTTGCTTCATCCGTTCGCTCCAGACCGACGAGTTCAACCACGCACCCGCCCAGCTCTTCCTGCACACCGGCTTCGGACGGCTCGGACGACCGGGCTTCGGTTCGTGGGTGACCTATGGACTCGGCTCGGAGAACCGGGACCTGCCCTCGTACGTCGTCCTGCAAAGCGGGCCGCTCGCCGGCGCCGGCGCCAATCTCTGGAACGCCGGTTTCCTGCCAACCGTGCATCAGGGCATTCCGTTTCGCGCGGGTGGGGAGCCGGTTTACTACCTGAACAATCCGGCGGACCGCGAGCGGGCCGATCAGCGAGTTCCACGACGCGGACGT
>DNDP01000114.1 GCA_003484235.1 Verrucomicrobiales bacterium | reverse complement strand
GGTGACGTTCGCGCCGTTGAACCTGCTGGGCGTGTCGCTCAACATCATGTCGCTCGGTGGTCTCGCCCTGGGCGTGGGCATGCTGGTGGACAACTCGATTGTCGTCCTGGAATCGATCTTTCGCTGCCGCGACGAGGGCGACGACGTCCGTGCAGCGGCGATTCGCGGCCGTCAGGAAGTGGGCATGGCGGTGGTGGCCTCGACGTTGACCTCGGTGGCCGTCTTCTTTCCGCTCGTGTTCGTCGAGGGCATCGCCGGCCAGGCGTT
Organism: Verrucomicrobiales bacterium; assembly: GCA_003484235.1. GTDB lineage: Bacteria > Verrucomicrobiota > Verrucomicrobiia > Limisphaerales > RI-55 > RI-55. Next base: position 2,449 of record DNDP01000114.1, on the reverse strand, counting down.
TGGCGACCTTGGCATCGCCGTGGTGATTTCCCTGGTCGCCTCGTTGATCGTGGCCGTCTGGTTCATCCCGATGCTCGCCAGCCGGCAACGGCTGGAGTTGAATGACATGGCCGGGGGAGGAGCGCTCTGGAAACGGTTCGTTGCGTGGGAGCGCATTCGGGACAGCCTTGGCGCCACGGGCATCGTCAAGTGGCTGCTCCTGCCCTGGACGCTGTTGCGCTTCGTCGTCGGCCTGCTGCTTGAAGTGATCGGCAAGCTGCTTCTCACCCTCTTCATGCTCCTGGCACTTCTCGTGACGCGGGTGCTGGCACCGGCTTTCCTCTTTTTCATTCGCTGGACCACCTGGCTGCCCCTCAAGGCCGCCAATGGAATCCTCGACCGGCTCAACCGGATCTATCCCGTCTGCATCCGCTGGTCCCTGCGCAATCCCGCGATCATCGTCGGCCTGACCGCCGCCACCTTCTACGTGACCTGGGCGGCGGCCACCCGCCTGCAGACCGAACTGCTGCCCGAAGTGCATCAGGGTGAGTTCACCTTTGAAGTCAGCCTGCCGGTGGGCACGCCCATCGAGGAGACGGAGGCCGCCCTCAGCTCCGTCGAGCGGGCGATCCTCGCAAGCAAGGAGGACATCCGGACGTTGCTGGTGACCTTCGGGTTCGATGTAACCAACATGAAGCGGTCGGATGAAGGCGAACATTCGGCCCGGTTCAAGGTGGTGCTCGAGCGGGGCCGGGATCCGATCGCGACCGAGGAGCGCGTGCTGGCGCGGCTGCGCGAGTTTTTCCGCGACATTCCCGACGTGGACGTGCGCGTCGTGCGGCCCGTGCTGTTCAGCTCGAAGACGCCGATCGTCGTGGAGATCAATGGGGACGACCTGCAGCGGTTAAAACAGCTGTCGCGTCAGGCGGAAGCGGTCATGGCGCAACTGCCCGAACTGGCCGATGTCGAGTCGTCGCTGCGAAGCGGCGCGCCCGAGATCCAGGTCCTGTATCATCGCGACAAGCTCAGCCTGTATGGACTGCGGATCGCCACGGTGGCTGAGCAGGTTCGCAGCATGGTCAAGGGATTCGAGGCATCGCGCTTCAACCTCAAGGACCGCCGCATCCCGATCGTGGTCCGGCTCGAGGAATCGGACCGTGAGTTCGCCGAGGACATCGGCACGCTGACCGTCAATGCCGGCGGCCAGCAGCCGATCCCGCTGAACACGATTGCCGACCTCAGCATCGGCGAGGGACCGAGCGAGGTGCGGCGCATCGACAGCCGGCGCGTCGCGCTGGTGCAGGCGAACATCGCGCAGGGTTCGCTCGGCGCGGCCGTCCAGCGGATTGACGAGGAGCTTCGCCGCCGGATGGACTGGCCGCCCGACATGGACTTCGCCATCACCGGCCAGAACGAGGAATGGGAGCGCAGCAAGGGCAGTCTTTACCTCGCGCTCGCGCTGAGCCTGTTCCTCGTCTACGTGATCATGGCAGCCCAGTTCGAGAGCCTGCTGCAGCCGCTGATCATCATGCTGACGATCCCCCTCGCCTTCCTCGGCAGCGTTGCGGGCCTGCTGATGCTCGACATCAGCGTGTCCGTGGTGGTCTTTCTCGGGTTGATCATGCTCGCGGGCATCGTCGTCAACAACGCCATCGTGCTGGTCGACTACGTGAACACGCTGAAGAAGCGTGGCCTCGACCGGATCGAGGCGATCGTCACGGCCGGCAAGGTGCGCCTCCGGCCGATCCTGATGACCACGGCCACCACCGTGCTGGGGTTGCTGCCGATGGCCCTCGGACTCGGCGACGGCGCGGAAATCCGCACCCCGATGGCCGTCACCGTCATCTGCGGCCTCATCACTTCCACGGTTCTGACGCTGATCGTGATTCCGGCAGTCTATGCGCTCGTGAAGGGTGTTGATCTGGAGCGCGCACCATCCGTGGCCGTCGTTCCGGCGGAGTAGGGGTCGGGTCCGATTGAGATTGACGGGTCACATGTGGGAAAGTCGGGCAAGCCGGTCGGCGCTCTCTTGGTCGCAAGGCCGGGCTGTTGCCGAGGCTCCACAGCACCGAGCATCGGCCGCTTTCAGCACTCTGAGTCCCGCGCGCAACCGGCGCGCTCATGCCGACGCCCGCTACCGGCATTTGGTGGACAGCTGGAGATGCGAGGCAATGACGTCGCGGTCCGGCTGGGCTGACCGGCTGATTTGTCGCGCCCCCTTCTCTCACGACGAGCGGCCAAGCGTCTCGCTTCCCTGCTCCGCGACGATGTCGTCGAGCCCTTCCAGGGTCCGGAGGACATCGCGATCCGGCTTGACCGACACGCGGCGGCGGGTGAAAGCTGGCCGCATCGTCCTGCCGGCGGCAACCGGTCCTCGTGAAGGTCTTCGCCCCGATGTCGCTCACAGTGTCCGCGCCTTCTGATCCCTCCATGCAATCTCGTCGGACAGCATGGAGGGATCAGAAGGCGC
>DNDP01000113.1:7909-9025 GCA_003484235.1 Verrucomicrobiales bacterium | reverse complement strand
CTGCCACTCCGGCGAGGGCGATCTGCCTCACCGATCTGTTCGCGACGGCGGCGGACATTCTGAACGAGCGCCTGCCCCCGGATGCCGCGGAAGACAGCGTGAGTCTTCTCCCGGCTCTTGAAGGCCGCGACCGCAAGCCGCTGCGCGAGGCGGTGGTGCATCATTCGATCAACGGTTCGTTCTCGATCCGGCAGGGGAACTGGAAACTGATCCTGTGCCCTGACTCCGGCGGCTGGAGCGCGCCACGCCCGGGCAGCGACGCGGCGAAAGGATTGCCGCCCGTGCAGCTCTACGATCTCTCGCAGGACATTGGCGAGCGTAGAAACCTGCATGGCGAGCATCCGGAAGTGGTGACCCAACTCACGCAACTGCTCGAACGCTACGTCGCCGACGGCCGCAGCACCCGCGGCCGCAAGCAGTCGAACAACGGGGAAGTGAGTATCTGGCGGTAGCCTAACCCGGCTGGTAACTTCGGAAGCCGGTCAGTTGAGGGGACCGATGCTGGCGGGCAGATTCCGTCTTTTTCGGACAAGCGAGATAAGCCCAATGACACCGAACAGTGCCACCACCACGATCAGGAGTTTTGGGACAAATCCAATGCCGCCTCTCAGTGCCTCCCCGCACCTGACCTGATGTACTCTCCCCAATTCATCATGCACGAGGATCTCATCTCCATTGGCGGTCAATTTAGTAATACAGATCCATTTTGCGTCCGGCGGATCCCAAGGCAATACCAGGACCCGATAGGCCTGAATCGTTTCCATGTGAGTGTCAGACACCAAGTTCCAACACTCGACCTTGCCGATTCTGTCCAGTGAGTTGGTGGCCCGATACTCAAGATTGCCGATCCGTATTGGGCTGACGATTGGCGGTTCAGTCCTCTTCGCGTGCAACGTGAGGGAAGCGGCCAACAGCAGGGAAATAGGCAGCAGCATGTATCGGAGCGTTCTGGAGCTGTTTGTGCGGTACATACTCAGCCTGAGAATAATCACCTGCCTGCGAACCGCCGGTGGACACCTTAACAGGCGATCAAGGGAGAGAGCACGGGAACGGAGGCCGAAATGCCAATGAAGTACCAGGTCGGTATCGGCGCGTCACCAGCCACGGCAGACCAAC
>DNDP01000113.1:0-7740 GCA_003484235.1 Verrucomicrobiales bacterium | reverse complement strand
GCATGGGAACAAGGAACGCCCCGACGATGCAGTAAATTATGAACCAGACTGCCTTCATCTTTCGCGCTTTCTGGATGTTTTTGTCCCGCCCTCGCGGATGGAGGCGACCATGGTCAGGTTGAAAAGCTCAACCCCGCCCCCCGGCAACCACATCAAGAACATCCGCCCGCCGGGCTCCACCGACAGATGCTCGCCGTGTGGCACCCTGATCTCGCGGCCGTCTGCGAGGTGGATGCTGAACGGCTTCGATTGATTGATGTACCGGCGCAGTGCCTTGTCGGAGACCATGCTTGTTTCCTGTTTGTGTGGCAAAAATGCCCCCTCCAGAAGGCAATGGCAAGCGGCGGAATTCTAAGAGACAGGACGGATGCAGGCCCCAAAAGCAGGGTAGCTTGTGGTCGATCTCAGGCGGCTTGACCATTGCCCCGGACTACGTGGCGAAGGCGGTGCTCCTCGGGCCTTGCGCCGCAAGGGATGCGTCAAAGGTACTTCAGCAGCACAAACCCGCCGATCAGGAGGACCATCCCGACGATGGCAAACAGGTCGAAGTATTTTTCGATGAGCAGCTTCATCCGCGGTCCAAACCGGTAGATCAGGCCGCCCACTACGAAGAAGCGCAGGCCGCGCCCCACCACTGAGGCGACCAGAAACTGGAGGAAATCGAACTTGAACACTCCGGAGGCGATGGTGAAGACCTTGTAGGGGATCGGAGTAACGGCGGCCGCCAGGTTGCCCCAGAATCCGTATTCGTCGTACCAGAGCTTGATCTTCTCCATCACCGGTTCGCCGTGATATGCCTGCACGATCGGCTGACCGATGGCCTCATAGCCCCAGTAGCCGATTGCATAGCCGGCCATGCCGCCCAGGACGGAACCCACCGTGCAGATCAACGCGAAGCGAAACGACTTGGCGGGCGCCCCGACGCACAGGGCAATCAGCAGCACGTCGGGCGGCACGGGGAAGAACGACGATTCGGCGAACGCCAGCAGGAACAGGGCGTACACTCCGGCCGGGTGATGGGCCCAGCTGATGGTCCAGTCATACAGCCGGCGGAACACGTGGGGTCGTCGCATCGGTCCGGCGGCTGGATTGTCAACTCTGTTCACGGCGGGAGAGCAGAATCGAATCCGGCGGGCACGTCAAGCGGCCGGCGGCTCCCACTATGGCCTTGAATCCCCGCCGGAGGTCTTTACCTTCCGGCCCCGGCATGAAGTTCCACAAGTACCACGCGCTGGGGAATGATTACATCGTGATCGAGCCCCGGGATTGCCAGAAACCCCTCACCACCGAATGCATCCGCACCATCTGCCACCGGCATTTCGGGGTGGGTTCCGACGGCATTCTTTTCGGCCCCGTTCCGGCCAAGGAGGCGAAGTGCGCGTTGAAGATCTTCAATCCGGACGGCAGCGAGGCCGAGAAGAGCGGCAACGGCCTGAGGATATTCTCCCGGTTTCTTTACGACCAGGAACGGGTCGCCGCGGATGAGGAATTCGAGATCGAAACCAAGGGCGGCATGGTGAAGTCCACCGTGTTCAAGGGTGGCCAGAAGGTCCGCGTCGAGATGGGCCGGGTGAGTTTCAATGCCAGGGAGATTCCCGTGGCGGGCGATGACCGGGTCGTGATCAACGAGAAGATCAAGGCGGGCGACCGCGAATTCACCTACTGCGCGGCCACGATCGGCAATCCGCACTGTGTCATTCTGGTGCCCGAGGCGGCAGCCGAACTGGCGCGTGAGTACGGGCCGTCGCTGGAGATTCATGAAAACTTTCCCAATCGCACCAATGTGCAGTTCATGCAGGTGATCGACCGGCAGAACATCCGGATCGAAATCTGGGAACGTGGAGCCGGCTACACTCTGGCCAGCGGCAGCAGCAGCAGCGCTTCGGCGGCCGTGGCCCGGAAACTGGGCCTGGTGGACAAGGCTGTGACCGTGCACATGCCGGGCGGCGAGCTGCAGATCGAAATCGGGGAGGACTACTCCATCCTGATGACCGGGGGAGTGACGCGGGTTGCGGGCGGAGAAATCCACCGCGAGATGTTTGACGTCAAGCCCTGATTCCCGCTCTCAGTAGAGCCAGGCAAATCCCAAACTGAACATGTGCGAGTTCGCGCCATGATTGGGGAGCGAGGTGCTGCCATTGGAGATGTGCTGGAAGAAGTACTCCAAGACAATCGCCCGCCGCTCGCTGAGAAAATACCGCAGCCCGCCCCCGACCTGCTCGTTGAACTGGAACGTCCCGCTCAGGTCCGGCTCACCGATGTCGGTTCCCGAGATGCCGATGCTTGCGGTGAGAAACGGAACCACGCGGCCGATGGCGCTGAGGTGGTAGCGGAGTCCAACGTTACCCGCGACGAAGAAGGCGGGCTCGGGGTGATCCTGGGCGCCGCCAATGAGCTGGCCCGTCAGCTCAAGATTGCCGCCGTACCAGCGATTCGGCCGGCACGGCTCCATCAGAATGGTGCCAAGCAGCAGCTGCCCAAGCCATAGATCGTGGTTGACCCGCGAACCGCCCTGATCGGTTCCAAGACCCCGGACGAGCTTGGTCTCGATGGAGAGCGCCCCCTCGGCAAAGCCGGTGCCGATTCCATTCTGCCAAACCGACCGCTTCAGGGTCATCTCCGGCACTTCCAGTTCCTGCTGCGCCATCAGCTGTGAAGGCGGGAGACAACCAAGCAGGAGAATCAGTGTGGCGGTTCTCGGGTTCATTGCGTTCCACCGGATGATCTGCGTCGATCGGCAGACCTGCGTATTGAATTCTCAGGCAAATTGCAATTCGGTAGTGGTGCAACTTTCGTCCCAACCACGCGTGGGAGCGCTGGTGATGCTGGAGACAGCCTTGATGGAGATCTGCCGGCCCTTGGTTCTGGCTCCCTTTACTTCCAGCTGCGCCGGCTTGCAGGTCTGCTGGTTGATCTTCTGATGGGGCGCCGGCTTGTAGCGGATGTAGAGCGTTTCCGGCGTCCCCTCCTCAAAATAGAGGATCTTGGACTTCTCCGGGGCGAGCTCGTACTCCTTGTTCATAATGAACCCGCCAAAATTGATCCGCTTGAGAAACGACGCATCGCGCGTGGCGTAGGCCACGGTGAACACCTTCTCCCGGTCGGGAATCGCGCAATACATCAGCTCGGGACCTACGAACAGCTTCTCCGGCAGCTCGATCACCTTGTAATGGCCATCCCGGAAAACCAGCAGCAGCTTGTCAAACTTGGTGCAGTCGATCTTGAACTCCTCGCCGCCGGCCTTGTGTCCGAGATAGCCCTTTTCGCGGTCGTAGCTCACCTTGAAGGCCTTGAACGCGACCTCCTTCGCCTCGACCTCGTCGAAGCGGGACTTCCTGGTCATGCGCGGATAGAGGGGACCATACTTTGCCAGCAGCATCTCCAGATGATTGATGGCATACCGGGTCAGGTTCTTGAGCTGTTTCCGCGTTTCGGCAATCTCCGCCTGCACTTGCTCGATCTCCTCGCGGTGCTTGTTGATGTCGAATAGCGAAATGCGCCGGATGCGCACGGCCAGCAGCCGGGTGACGTCCTCGTCGGTCAACTCGCGCACCAGCTCCTTGGCGAACGGCTGGAACCCTTCGTATACCGCCTTCACCACGGCTTCGTTCGTCTTGCACTGCTCGATCTTCTTGTAGATCCGCTCCTCGATGAAGATCCGCTCCAGTGTACGGAAATGCAGGTCGGCCTCCAACTGGCGAAGCTTTAGCTCCAGTTCCTGCTTCAGGATCGCCACCAGCTGACGGGTGTTTTCCTCCAAGATTTCGGACACCGTCATCTCGACCGGCCGGTTCTCCCGGATGACCGTGATCCGGCTGTCGATCTTGGACTCGCACGCGGTGAAGGCGTACAGGGCGGAGACCAGCTGCTCGGCATCCACACCGGAGGGTGTCTTGATCTCAATCTCGACCTTCTCGGCCGTGAAGTCCTGGATCGACTTCACCTTCAGTTTGCCCTTCCTGGACGCGTCCTCGATCGACGCCAGCAACGCCTCGGTCGTGGTGTGGGGCGGCAGTTCGGTGATCACCACGGTGGAGTCATCCTTCACCTTGATCCTGGCCCGCACCTTGATGAATCCACGGCCGTCGTCGTAGTCGCGTGAATCCATCAGCCCGCCCGTGAAGAAGTCGGGAAACACCTTGAACGGCTTCTTCTCCAAAATGGCAATCTGCGCCTCGATCAGCTCGAAAAAGTTGTGGGGCAGGATCCGCGAGGACATGCCCACCGCAATGCCCTCGGTGCCGAGCATCAGCAGGAGCGGCAGCTTGCTGGGCAGCGTGATCGGCTCCCTGTTGCGGCCGTCGTAGCTGGGGATGAAGCCGGTAATCTCGTCGTTGAACACCTCGTTCCGGGCAAGTTCCGTCAGCCGGCACTCGATGTAGCGGGAGGCGGCCGCCGGGTCGCCGGTGTAGATGTTGCCGAAATTCCCCTGCCCTTCGATCAGGTAGCGCTTGTTGGTCAGGTTGACGAGCGCATCGGCGATCGAGGCGTCGCCGTGCGGGTGGTACTGCATCGCGTGTCCGACCACGTTGGCGACCTTGATGAACTTGCCGTCATCCTTCTCGTGCAACGCCCACAGGATGCGCCGCTGCACGGGCTTGAGACCGTCGGCCACGTTCGGGATGGCCCGGTCCCGGATCACGTAGGAGGCGTACTCGAGAAAGCTGTGATCCATCCGCTGGTGCAGCGGACCTCGCATCGCGCTTTCGGCGGTGTGCTCGACGGTCACCTCCGTCTCGGCCTCGACATGCGCGTCGCCGTTGGCCACTGGCAATCCGTCCAGCGGCAGCTGTGACTGATCATCGCCGGGCTCGTGATTGTGCTTCTTCTCGGGCATTTTTTGAAACTTTCTGGAACCAGCAGGCGGTCAATCCTCCACGGGCACGACGAGGTTGCCCATGATGTAGTCTCTCCGCTCGGGAGTGTTGCGGCCCATGTAGAAATTGATGATGTGCGACGACTGCGAACGTGGCGCGTATTCCACCCGGCTGAGGCGCATGTCCTTGCCAATGAAGTCGCGGAATTCATGGGGCGAGATTTCACCCAGCCCCTTGAAACGCGTGATTTCCGGATTCTTCAGCGAGGCGATGGCCTTCACCCGCTCCTCCTCCGTGTAGCAGTAAACCGTCTTCTCCTTGTTGCGGACCCGGAACAGGGGCGTCTCCAGCACGAACAGGTGGCCGTCGTGGACCAGCTGGTCGAAGTAGCGGAAGAAAAACGTGATCATCAGATTGCGGATGTGCAGGCCGTCCACGTCCGCATCGGTGGCGAGCACGACCTTGTCGTAACGCAGGCCATCGACGGTGTCCTCGATGTTCAGGCTCTGCATCAGGTTGTAGAGCTCGTCGTTCTTGTAGATGGCGTCGCGTTTGAGATCGCAGGTGTTCAGCGGCTTGCCCTTGAGGGTGAAGATCGCCTGGTTGTTGACGTCCCGGCAGCTGACGATTGACCCGGCCGCCGACTGGCCTTCGGTGATGAACACCATCGTGCCACGGCCCTTGTTTCTCTTCTTGTCGAGGTGGTGCTTGCAGTCCTTGAGCTGGGGAATGCGCAGCGTGATCGCCTTCGCCCGGTCGCGGGCCAGCTTTTTCACCTGCTGCAGTTCCTTCCGCAGCTGGCGTGTATCCTCGATCTTGGCAATGACCTGCGTGGCGATCTCCTTGTTGCGGTTGAGGAAGTGCAGCACCTCCTCGCGCACACGGTTCACCAAATCGGACCGGATCTCGGTATTGCCCAGCTTGTTCTTCGTCTGGGACTCGAACATCGGATCCTTCAGGCGTATCGCCACCGCGCCGACCATGGCTTCGCGGACATCGTCACCCTCGTACTTGCCCTTGGCGTATTCATTGACCGCTTTCAACAGCCCTTCGCGGAACGCGCTCAAATGCGTGCCGCCGTCGGACGTGTACTGGCCATTTACGAAAGAGAAGAAGGTCTCGCCGTAGCGGCTGTTGCTGTGCGTAAAACAGAACTCCAGCGTTTTGGTCGTGTAATGCAGCGGCGGATAGATCGGTTCACTGGCGTCCGTCTTCAACTCCTCCATGACGAGGTCGAACAGGCCTTTGCGCGACTGGAAGACCTTGCCGTTATAGACCAGCTTCAGCCCCGTGTTCAGGTAGCTGTAATGCCGTAGCCGGCGTTCCACCAGTTCGTCGCGAAACTCGATCTTCTTGAAGATCTCGGGATCGGGATCGAACTCGATGAAGGTGCCGTTGGGCTCTCCGGCAGCCTTTCCCGAGTTCTCCTTTTTCAGTCGCCCCTGCTTGAACATGCCCTCGGCAAACTCGCCGTCCCGGACGCTGCGGACGCGGAACCGGCTGGACAATGCGTTCACGGCCTTGGTGCCGACGCCGTTGAGCCCCACGCTGAACTGAAACACCTCGTCGTTGTACTTGGCACCCGTATTGATCTTGGAAACGCAGTCGATGACCTTGCCCAGCGGAATGCCCCGGCCAAAGTCCCGTACCGAAACCGTGGTGTCCTTGATCTCAATCTGCACCTCCCGACCATGGCCCATGATGTACTCGTCGATCGCGTTGTCGATGACCTCCTTGAGCAGGATGTAGCCGCCGTCGTCGTAGTGCGATCCGTCCCCGATCCGGCCGATGTACATGCCCGTCCGCAGGCGGATGTGCTCGAGCGAGGAGAGCGTCTTGATCTTGCTCTCGTCGTAGACCGGGGCGGACTCAGATGCCTGTGATCTCTTTTTGGGCATATCGGAGAGGCGCTAAATACGAAATGAGTTCTGGTGATGCAATGTGGAAGTTTAGGACGGTGCCGTGGCGCTGATTTGCGATGCGCCGCCCGTGCTCAGCCCGGATGAGGATCCGATTGGTTCGGTCGGCCGCGGGCTTCCAAAACGGTCGAGGCCTGGCTCGATCATTCAGAGAAGGATGAATGGGGAGAAGAAAGGCTGGTGCATCCATGAGGAGTCGAACCTCAAACCTGCTGATCCGTAGTCAGCTGCTCTATCCAATTGAGCTATGGATGCGCTCAGGGCCGGTGAAAATAGTAACCGTCCGAGGGTGGCGCAAGCCATAATTTGAGCCCGCACAGAGGCAGCCTGGCATTCGCATCGCGAGCTCATCCCGAAAAGTGCAAAGAGAATGGGCCGGCGGGATCTCCGCCGGCCCAGGAAGTCGTCTGTTCAGGATCAGCCCTTGGCGTCTTCCTTGACCTTGTCGGTCAGGGCCGAGAGCTCGGTCTCACTGAGCCCCACCCCGGTCCAGGCCACCCGGTTCTTCTGGGCGTAGTAAATCGTGCGGCTCACACCGTCCACCTTGTAGGCATCGTTCCAGTCCTTCTCAACGGCAACGACGACCGGGAAGGTAATGCCATGTTCCTTGGCCTTGGCGTTGATCGCCTTGGTATCCGTGGAATCCAAGATCTGGGCAAACACACCCAGACCCTTGGCATCATAGCCCGAATGCAGCTTCTGAAGCTTCTTCAGGTCGGCCCAGAATTCGGCGTCGCCCAGCTTGCCAAAGGCGATGATCTTGGCGGATTTCGGGCTGTAGGCGCAAACCTGGCAGTACTTCGCGCCGGATTCCGTGTTCTGTATTTCGTAGGGGGTCAGGCTGTCACCGGGTTTGAGCGAGGCACTGGCCACACCGACGAGGGAGACGGTGGCAAGAAGGGTAAGAATGTTCTTCATGTTGTTACGCATTATTGGTTTATCAAATTACTGACAACGGTGGGAGATACTAGTTCAAATCTTATTCCAGTCAATTCCGCTGCAGG
>DNDP01000049.1:3745-21607 GCA_003484235.1 Verrucomicrobiales bacterium | reverse complement strand
AGGTGATCGCCGACTCGATCGAAACCGTGGTCGGCTGCGAGGGCTTTGACGGCGTGGTGACGATCGGTGGCTGCGACAAGAACATGCCCGGTTGCGTGATCGGCATGGCGCGGTTGAACCGACCCGGCGTGTTCGTCTATGGCGGCACAATTCTGCCCGGCACCTACCAGAAGCAGCCGGTGGACATCGTCTCGGTGTTCGAGGCGGTCGGCAAACACGCCGGCGGCAAGATGAGCACGAAAGAACTGAGCTGTCTCGAAGCGTGCGCGATCCCTGGCGCCGGTTCCTGCGGCGGGATGTACACCGCCAACACCATGGCCAGTGCGATCGAGGCGCTCGGTATGAGCCTGCCGAACAGCTCGGCGCAGGCGGCCGTGGGCAAGGACAAGATTCGCGACTGTGAAGCTGCCGGCGCCGCGGTGATGAACCTCTTGAAGCTAGGGATCACGCCGCGCGACATCATGACGAAGAAGGCGTTCGAGAACGCGATCACCATGGTCATGGCGCTCGGCGGTTCGACGAATGCCGTGCTGCACCTGATCGCGATGGCGCACGCCGCGAAGGTGAAGCTCGGGCTCGATGATTTCACCCGCATCGGCAAACGCGTGCCGGTGCTGGCGGACTTGAAACCTTCCGGCCGCTACGTCATGGCCGCGCTCGTCGCGATCGGTGGTACCGTGCCGTTGATGAAGCGGTTGCTTGATCGCGGGCTGCTGCACGGCGATTGCCTCACCGTCACCGGCGGGACCGTCGCCGAGAACTTGAAGGACGCGAAAGATTACCCGCCGAAGCAGGACATCGTGCGGGACTTCGACAACCCGATCAAAAAGGACGGTCACCTCGTGATCCTCTACGGCAACCTCGCACCGACGGGTGCGGTCGCGAAGATCAGCGGCAAGGAAGGTCTGCGCTTCGAGGGCCGGGCGATCGTTTTCGAGTCCGAGGAATCCGCGCTCCAGGCGATCCTCTCCGGCAGGGTGAAGAAGGGGCACGTGATCGTGATCCGCACCGAGGGGCCGAGGGGCGCACCCGGCATGCGCGAGATGCTCTCGCCGACCGGCGCGATCATGGGCAAGGGCCTCGGCAAGGACGTGGCGCTGATCACGGACGGCCGGTTCAGCGGCGGCTCGCATGGATTCGTGATCGGTCACGTGACGCCCGAGGCGTTCGAAGGCGGGCCGATTGCGGTGGTGAAGAACGGCGACCCGATCACGATCGATGCGGAGCGGCGCGAATTGACGCTGGCGATCTCAAAGAGCGAGCTGGACAGGCGGTTGCGCCAATGGAAGCCGCTCAAGCCCCGCTACACCCGCGGCGTCCTGGCGAAGTACGCGAAGCTGGTGTGCAGTGCCAGCGAAGGAGCGGTAACCGACAAGAATCTCTAAATCCTGTCGGGCCCGGTGCTAGAGTAGTTCCGGTTGCCGGCCCGGCGCAGCAGGTGTCCGTGTCCGAAGGTTCACCCACACCGGTGATGTGTTTCAAACAAGGCATGGCCAGTCAGTGTCGATCCAGATACTGATTTGGCCAGTGCCTGCGATGGGTTGAATCATCGGTTTGCCGGAAGCTTCCCCTCCGCAGCCGCCGCAACCGCTGCCGCATCCCGAGTCACCGCCGGTAGTGTCATCGCCGCCGCAGCCTCCTCCTCCTCCGCACCCGGACCCGTCACTGCGCCTGCCTCCGCGACCGGCGCTGGCAATCAGCATTGGGATCAGGATCAGCAGCACCAAAACCACAACGCCGATGACGATGGCGAGCGGGGAGATATCCGCGATGAAACCGGATGTTCCCAAAGCCACCAGCAGTGTGAGAATGGCAACCGCCACCCGGGACAACAGCCGGCGGGGGATTATCAAGCAGTCCAAAAGCGAGATCCGCCGATAGGTGGGTGCGCGCCCGAAGCGTTCACGGCTGGACGGCCAGATGTCTTCAGGGGGAGCTTCGCCGAACCACTCGCGATAGCTGCCAAGCGTGCGTTCGTACCAGTCTTCGAACTTGCCGCCTTCCACCGGACCTCCTCGCGTTGGTCCGTGGTGAAGTGGCTGCTCAAGCACCCTTCCACACAGCTCGTCCCAATAGGAGCGGGTGTAAACCAGATGCAGGTGCCACGCTTGGTCCACCTCGTCAGATGGCGTTACGGGATGACCCGCCACCTGGCTCAGGAACAGGAACCGGCGATACTCGTCGACCACTCGCTTGGCAAGTTCTGCCGACCAGCCGTTGTCGCGCGCGAGGCGGCGCGTGAAGGTGAGGGTTGCCTGCTGCGCGTCGAACTCGAAGGCGCTTAATTTCGTCCAGAGGGGATGGGCCATCGCCGGTGCTGATGCAGGTTTGTTCGTGTTCATGATGAACTCCACGGGTTGGTATTTCCTGATCCAGGGCGACCTTGGGCCGGGCGTTCATTCGGGTCAACTTGAAGCAAGGCGAGAAATTGTAGAAGGACTGCGAGTTGCCTGAATGTGACCCGCCCGGGGCGCAGTGTTGAACCGCAGTATCGGCCGGAGTCATGAACATTTCGGTACGCCGCCTCGAATGCGGAAGGCGCTGCCGGTGCCTCAAAGTGACTTCAGCTCGAGCTTGAGTGGTTCCAGATCGGCGTCGTCGGCCGCCATCCGAACAACGGCTTTCTTGCCCAGCAGTGTGCCGGCCTTCCTGAGCCAGTTCTTCGCCTCGTCCAGCCGGCCCAGTTGGCAGGTGTAGCAGGCCAGGTTGTAGGCAACCGTTCCTTCATCGGTGAAACGACCTGCGACTTCATGCAGTTCCCGGTATGCCTCTTCCGTTCGGCGAAGTTCGTGAAGCGCGTAGGACTGCTGGATCCATGCGGCCGCCGAGTCCGGTTGCGCGCAAACATGGCGCCGGGCTGTTTGCAGGGCAGCTTCCCAGTCCAGTGCGGCAGCCTGAACTTGCCAGGTCAGGCCCAGCACTTCGGGATGGTTGGCCCTGTCCGGCGAGATCTTCAAGAGCTCCGCCCTGGCCTCGTCCAGATTGTCGAGATCCAGCCAGCCAGCGGCGGCGTTCAGATGATGGCGGTCCGGGTATTCGAGCGACGACATGTGCGTGACTGTTAGCTGGTCGTGCTTCGGTCGCAAAGCCTGAATTGCCCGTTGACCGCGTCGCGCGCGGCGCTCTCTAATGCTGCCGTGACAAAGTGGATGTGTCTTGGGTTGGGCCTGATGCTGATGGTGGCCGGTTGCGCCGGCGGTTCATCGGCGGGACGGACCCGTCCCGCGGTCAAACCGGATGAACTGCGGCCTGACGTCCGGCTGCACGGGCGGGTGGTTTCCACCAACGAGCAGGGGCAGTTTGTGGTGGTGGACTTCAACGTGGGCGAGATTCCACCGCTGCAGACCCGCATGAATGTCTATCGGGACGGGCGGACCGTCGGCGAGCTGAAGTTGACCGGTCCGGCTAGGGACAATCTTGTGGCCGCCGACATAACCCGGGGTGAGGCGGCGGTGGGCGACGAGGCGATCTGGGATCGCGAGGCCGATACCGAACGGCGTCCCTGACCAGAAAGAGGGCTGGTACGCCGAGGTCTCAGGACTCCTTCTTCACCTTTTTGGCAACGCTCTTTTTGTAGGGCGAGTGCAGGTTGAAATAGATTCCACAGAGGGGGAGCTCGCCTTCGCCCTGGCTCAAAATTATGGTGACCTGGTTGTCGAGCGCGATGCCATGTCGCATGCCTTCGCCCCGGTTCTCATAGGCTTTGATCGCCTTCTGCATCAGTGACTCCAGTGAACGCGCGCAGTCGTCGGGAGTCTTGTCGATGCAGATGATGTACTTGTCGAACGCCCTGAGGGCGTTATCGATCTCTTTCTGGAACATCTCTACGGTCACGGGCGCGAAGCATAGAGGGGGCAGGGCAAAAATCAACCGGGATGCGGCATCCGCCGCGCGCGGCGGGCTGTTTCGCTGACTGCCCGTGGACGCGAGCGGCCTGTTGCGCGGGTTCGAGGGGAATGGGTTTGGCGGTCGACATCCCGCGAAACGCGGCTTGCGCTGCCGCCCGTCCTCCGTATAGTCGCGCGCCCCGAAACCGGGTCCGAAGCCATGCAACACATTCGCAACATCGCCATCATTGCCCACGTCGATCACGGCAAGACGACGCTCGTCGATTGCCTTCTCAAACAGTCGGGCACCTTCCGCGCCAATCAGGCGGAGTCCGCCGAGGAAAGGCTCATGGACTCCATGGATTTGGAGAAGGAGAAGGGCATCACGATCCGGGCGAAGAATGCCGCGTTCAAATACAAGAACTTCCACGTGAACATCGTGGACACCCCGGGCCACGCGGACTTTGGCGGCGAGGTTGAGCGCATCATGAACATGATCGACGGCGTGCTGCTGGTGGTGGATGCAGCCGAGGGTCCCCAGGCTCAAACCCGCTTCGTCCTCCGCAAGGCGCTCGAGGCCGGTGCGAAGCCGATCGTGGTGATCAACAAGATCGACCGCGAGAATGCAGATGCGAAGAAGGTGCTCGACCAGGTGTTTGAACTGTTCATGTCGCTGAACGCCACGGACGAGCAGCTTGATTTTCCATATATCTACTGTTCGGCCAAGGCCGGTTACGCCAAGACCGATCTGGATCACGTGTCGGGCACCATGGAACCGCTGTTCGACGCGATTGTGAAACACATCCCGCCACCCCGAGCCCATGCCGGGGAGGGATTTCAGGTGCTCGTTTCCAATCTGGATTACAGCGATTACCTCGGGCGAATCGCCTTTGGCAAGATCTGCGAGGGCCGGATCAGGGTGGGGGATCCCGCGATCTGCCGACATGGCGACGGCAAGATCACGAAGAACAAGATCACCATGATCTATCACTTCGAGGGCATGAAGCGCGTCGAGATCGAGGAGGCGCATGCCGGCGACATTGTGGGCCTTACGGGTTTTGAGGAAGTCTTTATCGGCGAGACGATCTGCGACTCAGAACTGCGCGCTGCGCTGCCGTACATCCCGATCGATCCGCCCACGATTCAAATGGAGTTCGCGGTAAACGACGGGCCTTTGGCCGGACAGGACGGCAAGCTCGTTACCGCCCGCCATATCTGGGACCGTTTGGTGAAGGAAACCCGCACGAACGTGGCGCTCAAGATCAAGCAGACTTCCGATCCCAAGGTGTTCGAAGTGGCTGGTCGTGGCGAAATGCAGATCGCCATCCTCGTCGAGCAGATGCGTCGTGAAGGCTATGAGGTGCTAGTCAGCCGGCCGGAGGTGCTGTACCGGCGCATGCCGGATGGCACGCTGCTGGAGCCGATCGAGAAGTTGTTCGTGGAAATCCCTCAGGAAAACATGGGGGTGATCATGGAAAACCTGGCCTTTCGCAAGGCCGAGATCACCAACATGAACCACCACGGAAACCAGGTGACCATCGAGGCGCTGATCCCGATGCGCGGGCTGATCGGCTTTGAGACGGACCTGGTAAATCAGACCCGTGGCATGGGAGTGATGAGCCATCTGTTCCATGAGTACGGTCAGGACCGGGGTGAGATCGAGGCCCGCAAGAACGGGTCGCTTGTGTCGATGGATTCAGGCGAGGCGACCTCCTACGCGCTGAACATGGTTCAGGAACGGGGCCGTCTTCTGGTGGTGCCCGGGGACCAGGTTTATGCGGGAATGATTGTCGGGGAGAACGCCCGCGAGCAGGACCTCCCGGTCAACCCCTGCAAGGCAAAGAAGCTGACCAACATGCGTTCCCAGGGTGACGGCAAGGGCATCCAACTCGACGCTCCGATGAAACTCTCTCTTGAGCGGGCATTGGAATACATCGGCTCGGACGAGTATGTGGAGGCGACCCCCAAAAACCTGCGTTTGCGCAAGAAGGTCCTCGACGAAAATCAGCGCAAACGAGCCTCGCAGAACCGCGTCATGAAAGTCGTGGAGGAGTAGCCAGTCGGCGCAGGCTTCCCCGTGTCCAGACTTGGGGCTGCCGTTTCCAGAAATCGCCCAAAAGCACGCCGGATGGTGTGTTTTTGGGCGTTTTAGTGGATTTTGCCAATCTTTTTGGGTGCTACGTGGGATTAGGGTCAACTCTCTGGCTTTCAGAAGGTTGCCCCTGCATGCCAAGGTCCGTCCCAACCCCCCCTGAAAAAAGGTCTCTTGACTCAATTCGGGACGTGAATAGGGTTCGCGCCCCTTCACCGGAACTGGTGGGTCCTGGCGGAGGGAAAGAAAATATGAAATCAATCACCACGCTCTGCGCGCTGTTCATCAGCCTGCTCGCCGCAGCCACCACCAAAGCCGAACCACTTCCCTACGCCCTTGGCTTGTTTGAATCCGGGGCCGATTCGTTTCAGCGCAGTTCCGCCGACTACAAGCGCGGGAACAGCGGTGAAGTAAGCCGCTATCAGATCATGCCGGCGGTTTGGAAACAGTTCTCGTCATCCCGCGATTACCATGATCCCGCTGTGGCGTGGCGGGTTGCGGAGAAGATCCTGACGGCGAGAGTGAATGACTTCCGGCAACGAACCCGGCGGGCTCCGAATGCTGCAGAACTCTACCTGCTGTGGAACAAGCCGGGTCACTTTTCGGCCGCCAAGTACACGATGAATCGGGTGAACCGGGGCTATCAGGCCCGCGCCCAGCGTTTTGCAAACCTCTTCCAGGCGGTGCAGGTGGCCTATCGTGAGCGTGACCTGGTTTTACCGCAACAGGTCGCGCTGGCCGCCACGTCCTCGAACACCGAGGGATGAACGCCACCGGGGCGCTTGGATTTCAGCGAAGTCGGTGAACTCTCCGTGTCGATGGCGTTGCGGCGGCCCGC
Source organism: Verrucomicrobiales bacterium (assembly GCA_003484235.1). Classification (GTDB taxonomy): domain Bacteria; phylum Verrucomicrobiota; class Verrucomicrobiia; order Limisphaerales; family RI-55; genus RI-55. The sequence continues at coordinate 14,850 of DNDP01000049.1, read as the reverse complement.
AGGATGGCTTCCGTTCTCCGTTCCCAGCCAGCGGCACGACTTCGGCAATCGATACCGTCTCAGGCTCGCAATTTCATCCGGGTCTCCCATAGTCGCGACATGTCGTGTCCAGTCTTGTCCGTCGCCGAGATGCGCCAATGGGAGGCCGCGACGTGGGCTTCCGGTCAGTCCGAGCAGACCGTCATCGCCCGCGTGGGGGAGCTGGTGGCCCGTCGTTGTCTTGCGCTGACCCGGTCAGGCGACACGATTCTTTTGCTCGCCGGAATAGGGCACAACGGTGACGACGTCCGCATGGCAGAGCGCCATCTTTCCGACCGCCGGATAGAACGACTTGACGTGGCGGAGCCGGCCGCGCAATCCGCCACTCTGAGCGCGGCGTTGTTCCGAAAACCCGCGCTGATTGTGGATGGGTTGTTTGGAATCGGACTGAATCGGCCGTTGGCTGCCGACTGGCGCAGCTTTATCGAAGAGGTAAACGGTTCAAGAATTCCCATTCTTGCGGTGGATGCGCCGTCGGGACTGAATTGCGACACCGGCGAACCAGAAGGAGCCGCGATTAGAGCGGATCTCACGTTGACTCTCGGGGCCCCCAAGGAAGGACTGCTTCGTCCCGGTGCATGGCAATACGTTGGGCGGCTCGAGGTGGAGTCGGAAATTGGACTCGTTAAGTGCCCGGTGACGAGCCAGGTACTGTGGACACTGCCCGGAGACTTCACGAAGTTCCCTCCGCGCAGGTTCGCAGCCTCTCACAAGGGAAGCTACGGTCATGTTTGGATCGTGGCCGGGAGTTTGGGCTTCCATGGAGCCGCCGTCCTTTCTGCACGGGGCGCCGCAGCGGCAATGCCCGGCCTGATTACGCTGGTCACAAGTCCCGATGTCTACACGCCAATTGCATCACAACTGCGATCCGTGATGGTCCGTCCGTGGAATGAGCAGCTCGAGATGCCGGAAAAAGCCACCGCAATTCTCGTCGGGCCGGGTTTGGCTGCATCGTCTGTTCCTGAGGGGGTGCGGAATCGATTCCTCGATCTTTGGCATTCGGCGCCGGTGCCGATGGTGGCTGATGCCTCCGCCTTGGATTGGCTTCGCGACGCGCGTTCGAGTTTGAGAAAAGATCGGTTCATCACCCCTCATCCTGGCGAGGCTGCCCGGCTCCTGGACACGGAAGTTGCCACCGTGCAGTCCAATCGGGCGGGTGCCGTCCGCCAACTGTCCAGCCGGCTGGGGGGCGCCTTTGTGGTCCTGAAAGGGCATCAGACCATGATGGGCCGCGAAGGCGGACCGCTGTACCTCAACGGCTCGGGCGGTCCCAGGCTGGCACAGGGCGGAAGCGGCGATGTCTTGGCCGGCTACCTCGCCGGTATGTTGGCCCAGCCTCAGTTGGCGTCTGAAGGTGAACTGGCCGCCCGTTTCGCTGTCTGGCGGCACGGTCTGGCTGGTGAATCCCCTGACTGGAACGGACTGATCGATGAACTGCCCCGCGCTCTGACCGCCATCTGATTGGCCGGCCGGTGGTGTTCTTTCGATGCTCCGCCTTGGAACCAATTCAAAAGGTTTGCAGGTTCCGCGTCTGCGCGACGAACATTGAGCATGAGCGAACTGGGCAAATATCTGGTGATCGTGGGACTGATCGTCGCCGCCGTGGGCGCCCTGATCTGGTCGGGATTTGGGAGGGGATGGTTCGGGCAGTTGCCCGGCGACATCAACATCGAACGGGAAAACTTCCGTTTTCATTTCCCGGTAGTCACCTGTCTGATCATCAGCGCGCTGGTGACACTGCTCGCCTGGCTCTTCCGAAAATGAATCCGCCGCGGCGGTTGAATTTCCGCGCAACGGCGAGATTCACACGCTGCCACTCGTGGGGACAACCGACGCGACGGATCCAGACCTCAGGCGGACGCCGGTGTGCCGCGCGAGGCGGCCAGGTCGGTGCGGCGCTGGGCGAGACTCTTGAAAAACTCGAATCCTTCTCGTGCCCGGCGGGCAAAGACTTCCCGGTCCTCAAGCATGGATTTGAAGATCCGCCATGATGGTTTGCGGGGCACCAGCAGCTTGCCGAACTTGTTGAAATAATAACGGTGGTAGAACTCCTCCAGCGATTCGAAGATCCGGTCCTTGTTCAGGCCGGGATACTCCAGCGTGCTCTGCTGGAAGCCGTCGCCCTCCACCAGATCGGTCTTGTCCTTCTTGGTGAACCAGCCGTTCATGCGGGCATGCTCGTAGAGCTCGGTGCCGGGGTATGGGGCGGCCAATGAAACCTGGATGCTGAAGACATCGAGCTCACGGGCGAAGTTGATGGTCTGCTGGATGGTCTCGGGCGTCTCGACCGGCAGTCCCAGGATGAAAGTGCCGTGGATCGTCACCCCCGCCTTGTGGCAGGCCTTGGTGAACCGCCGCATCTCGTCCGTGGTCACTCCCTTCTTGATGTTCTTGAGAATCTCGTCGTTGCCGCTCTCGTAACCGACCAGGAACAGCCGCAGCCCGCAATCCTTGAAGAAGCTGATCGTGTCGTAGTCCAGGTTGGCCCGGCTGTTGCAGCTCCAGGTGAGTCCCAGCGGCGCGAGTTTCTTGGCGATCTCGCGGGCGCGGGGGAGGTTGGCCGTGAACGTGTCGTCGTCGAAGAAGAACTCCCGGACCTGAGGAAAGAGCTGCTTCATGTAGGCCATCTCGTCGGCCACGTTCTGGGCGGAGCGGACCCGGTACTTGTGCCCGCCGATCGTCTGCGGCCAGAGGCAAAAGGTGCACTGTGCTGGGCAGCCGCGGCCCGTGTACATGGAGACGTACGGATGCAGCAGGTAGCCGATGAAGTATTTTTCGATTTCCAGGTCCCGCTTGTAGACGTCCGCCACCCACGGCAGGGAATCCATGTCGGAGATCATCTCGCGCTCTGGATTGTGTTTGATCTTCCCTTCCGGCGTCCGGAACGACAGTCCGTTGATGCCTTCCAATGGCCGGCCCTCGGCGACTTCCTTGCAGGTGAAATCAAACTCCTTGCGGCCGACCCAATCGATCGCAGGCGACGCCTTCAACGTTTCCGCCGGCAGGACGGCCGCGTGGGCTCCGACAAACCCGATCTTCGTCTCCGGCCGGTTCGCCTTGATGGCCTCCGCGACCTTGCAGTCATTGCGCAGCGAAGGGGTCGAGGTATGGATGATCACGTGATCATAACCCCGGGCCTGTTCCAGGCACTCCTTGATGTCGATGTTGTGCGGCGGACAATCCAGCAGCTTTGCGCCCGGCACCAGGGCGGCCGGTTGTGCCAGCCAGGTCGGATACCAATAGGAAGTGACTTCACGCCGCGCCTGATAACGCGAACCGGCCCCGCCGTCGAAACCGTCGAAAGAAGGGGGCGAAAGGAAAAGGGTCTTGCTCATATTGAAACTGCGGTGCCGAGACAAATGGTCGACTGGCCGCTAGTCTTCGCGGCTGCCTCCAATTGGGTCAAGCGTGAAGCCGTCAAGAACGGGTTGAGGTGTGCCCCAGAAACCTGCCGGATGAAATGCTTGGGCTGAGTCCGGTGGTGGCTGAGTCCGAGCATCTTCCGGGTTGCAGGGGACCTTTTTTGTCGCGTCCCGGGGCAATTTTTGGGCTTGAAGTGAAGCCCTCGTCCGCTGTTAAGTTGGGGCCGCGACCGAAATAGCGCATGCGGATTATTGCAGATTTGAACATGTTCAACTTCCAACCGGTGAGGGTTTCTTGAAGCGCCCTCCCTTCTTTCGTTCCAGGCATCGGGAACCCTCTGTCAGGTTTAACCATCGGATTCGTGCCCGCGAGGTCCGTGTCATTGGCGCCGACAACCAGCAGGTGGGAGTCATGGCCACGGGGGACGCTCTTGAACTGGCAAGGCAGGCCGGATTGGATCTCGTCGAAGTTTCGGCGAATGCCGATCCGCCGGTTTGCCGGATTGTCGACTACGGAAAGTTCAAGTATCAGGAGGCCAAAAAGGAGAAGGACTCCAAGAAGCACCAGCACGCCAACAAGGTGAAGGAGATTCAGCTCCGGCCGGCAATCGATCCTCACGACTTCCAAACCAAGCTCGATCACGCAATCGACTTCCTGTGCGAAGACATGAAGGTGAAGGTCGCCCTCCGGTTCCGTGGTCGGGAGATGGCGCACACGGAAATTGGCTTCGAAGTCATCAACAAGTTCATCCAGGCGCTGGGGCAGTGGGGCAATCCCGATTTTCAGCCCAAGTTGATTGGCCGCGCCATCAACATGATGATCAGCCCGCTCCCGCGGAACAAGCGGGCCAAAAATCCCCGTCAGAGCGGGCTCACCGCCGCGGGTGATTCGCAAAACCAGCCGAAGCGCGAGGCAGCGAAGGGTTCAGGCGCACCGGCCGCCGCTCCGGCTGCGGCAGCCGCTCCCGTGGCACTCGAAGGCCGGCCCGCCTGAAGCGCGGCTCGCGTCGGTTGTCTTCGCACAAGTCCCCTCCTCGGTTTTGGAGGAGGCACAGGGTACCGACATCACGGCTCAATCACGCATTTGCCCGCCTCCCAGCGCGAGACCAACTGGAGGGCCGCATCCGCCTGCTCCAGCTTGAATCGGTGGGTGACCATGCCGGCAAAGGGAAACTGGTCCGGCCGGTCTGCCAGAAACTTCAGGGCCGAGTGCATGTGACGCGGTTCGCTTGACCATGAGCCGAACACCGTGAGCTGCTTCCGCGTGATGACGTGGGGATTGAGCGGCTGCGGCCCCGCATCACAGTAGTGGCCCAATACCAGGTAGCGTCCACCGTCCCGGCAAAGTTCCCAGCCCTCTGCGACCGCCTGTGGAGCACCCACGCATTCCACCACGGCATCCGCTCCATGACCGCCAGTGAGCTCACGAACCCGGGCCAGCCGCCGGGCGGAATCGGGTAGCTCATCCAGGTCGATTGTGGCGTCGGCGCCAAACCGTTCCGCCATTTCGAGCCGGTGTTTCGGACCACCGATGACAATCACCTTCGACGCACCCGACGTTTTGGCTACCGCGAGCGCGCTGATTCCCACCGGCCCAGCTCCCTGGATCACCACCGTGTCCCGCCATTCAATCCCCATCCGCTCGATGCCATGAATCGCCGTCACCAGCGCGCAGCCAGCCCCGACTACCGCTTCGTCAGACAGGCCGTCCGGCAGTTTGAAAACATGGACGCGGGGTTGCAGCAGATGAAACTCGGCGTAGCCGCCAAAAAAATGGGGTGCCTCGTCGCAGCGATAGCCGATGCCATAGGCGCGGCGTTCCGGGCAGCGGGTGGGCTGCCGCTTTTCGGCGCAGTAGAAGCAGCGGCCGCAGGACGACGTGGAAGTCCAGGTCACGCGATCGCCCTCTTTCAAAGGCTGGCCGGACCAGTCGCGGTCGAGTCCTTCGCCCAGCCGTTCGATGCGTCCGACAGTTTCGTGCCCGAGGATTACCGGCAGTTGAATCGGCAATTCACCCTTCCAGAGGTGAACATCCGTCCCGCAAATGCCCGCCATCGACGTGCGCACCAACGCCGCACCCGGCGCCAGCCGGTCGGGCAGGGGATAGTCGCGCAGCACCAGAGGCTGCCGAAACCGTTCTAGGACGGAGGCGCGCGCCGTACTCATGGCCGCAGATCCGTTCGCATGTCCTGCAGCGCAGGGAAATCCCGGCGCCATTGCAGCACGGTGGCGACGTCGAGTTCGGCGGAGACAACACCCTCGCCTGCTCCGGCGTCGGCGATGATTTCGCCCATGGGGTTGACCACGATGCTGCGCCCCGGGTAATCCAGCGTGGGATCCTTGCCGCTGCGGTTTACGCCGACGACGAACGCCTGGTTCTCGATCGCGCGGGCCTGCAGCAGCGTCACCCAGTGCTGCACGCGGCGCGAAGGCCACTGCGCGATCACCACCAGGAGTTCGGCACCCCGCCGGGCGGCGCTGCGGAAAAGTTCGGGAAACCTAAGGTCGTAGCAGACAAAGGGCGATACCACAAAGCCGTCCCATTCGAAAAAGACCGGCGCTTCGCCCTTCTCGTGGCATCCGGCTTCACCGCCCAGAGTGAATGGCTGCATCTTGCAATACCGCGCCAGAAGGCTGCCGGTTGGGCCATGTGCGACCGCCTCATTTCTGCCCATGCCTTGTTGACCCTGACTGACCAGGCCGCCAATGACCGCGCACTGATGCTCGGCCGCCAGCTGTTTCAAAAAGGAACCGGCTGCCGACTCCGCCCGCAGGGTCGCCTCCAGATTCATGGAAAATCCGGTGGCGAACATTTCGGGCAGCACGATCAGGCTTCCACGGTCGATTGCCGAACGCGCCAGCAGGCCCCTGATTTTCTCAAAGTTCGCCGCGTGGTCTTCCCACACGACGTCTGGCTGCACGAGGAGGACTTTCATCGGCGTGGTTATTCCAGAAACCATCGGTCCCGTCCAGAGGGCGGTTTGAAGCTTCATTTTCTTGAACGAACCTCAGGCGGGATCATGGACGGTTTCCCACGGCTGGCTCCATCGCCAGTTCCGACTTTTCTCCGAGCGCACTTTTCCGCAGCGTGGCGTCGTTGCCCGACCACCCATCCATCGCCGCGGTCATCCCCTGCTTCAACGAGGAGCGGCACATCGGATCGGTGGTGGCGTCCGTGCGCGCGGTCATCCCGATGGTGCTGGTCGTGGATGACGGCTCGACTGACCGGACGCTCGAGGTCGCCGGAGCGGCGGGTGCCACACCTCTTCACCTGCCGGCAAATCTGGGGAAGGGCGAAGCGCTGCGGTCAGGACTGCTCCGGGCCGTGGAGCTCCGATTCGATTTCGCGATCCTGATGGATGGCGACGGACAGCACGATCCGGCGGATCTTCCAAAGTTCGTGGAGGCGGCGGAAGTAGGCGATGCCGACCTGGTGGTGGGCAACCGCATGAACGAAATGCAGGCGATGCCGCCCGTGAGAAGATTTGTGAACCGCTGGATGAGCCGGCGCATCTCAAAGCTCGCTGGCTTGGAACTGCCCGATTCGCAGTGTGGTTACCGGCTCCTGCGCCTTTCTGCGTGGGAAAGGCTTGAGTTCCGCGCATCCCGTTTTGAGATCGAGTCGGAGATGTTGATTGCGTTTGTCACCGCCGGACTGCGGGTTCGCTTCGTGCCCGTGCGCACCATCTACCGTGACAGCCAGAGCAAGATTCATCCGGTGCGTGACACGATCCGCTGGTTTCGCTGGTGGAGGCGGACGCGGCGCCGCCTTGCCGGCCGTTGACGGAGCGCAACCAGTCACGGCCAACAATTCTCTTGCCCGGGGCGCCCCGCGGCAAACATCTTTGCCGCACCGGTTGACATGCCCGAACCGCTTTCATCCCATCCCCGCCCGGCCCCGCTTTGGTTCCGTCTCCTGCGGACGCTGGTGGTGCTGGCCTGCTTTGCCTTCACCTTCACCTGGCTGCTGCGCGTGTCCGATCGGTCGCTGCAGCGGCGCGGTGAACCGGCCGGTTTCCCGCTCGGCGTGCTCCACGGCATCTGCATGCCGGCGGCGCTGCCCCATCTCCTGCTGGGCGCCGATGTGCCCATCTATGCCGGCGAAAACACCGGGCGAACCTACAAGCTCGGATACGCCGTCGGCGTCAACAGCTGCGGACTGGTCTTCTTCGGGAGTTTCTACTGGCGCTTCAACCGCATGCGCAGGGCGGTGATGACGCGGAACGGCCCGTCGCCGAAGTGAAATGGAAGAAGCACGGCCCACAGCCTGGATCACCGGCGCCGGCGGCTTGATCGGCTCGCATCTGGTGCGCCTTGCACCCCGGATTGCCCAGCCTTTCAAGGTGGTCGGCCTCACGCGCGGGATGCTCGAGCTGACCGATGGTGCGGCCGTTGCGAAACGGTTTCGACGCGAACGGCCAAGACTGGTCCTGCACTGCGCCGCCCTGAGCCGCAGTCCTGACTGCCAGCGGGAACCGCAGCGGGCGCGCCGACTGAACGTCGAGGTGACCCGGGTGCTCGCCGATCTTGCGGCGGATGTTCCGCTGGTGCTGTTCTCGACCGATCTCGTGTTCGATGGAACGAAGGGCGATTACGTCGAGACCGATTCGATCCATCCCATGAGCGTCTATGCCGAGACCAAGGCTGCCGCCGAGGAGATCGTGCTCCGCAACCCCCGCCATCTCGTGATCCGGACCTCGCTGAACGCCGGTGCCTCGCCCTCGGGTGATCGGGGAATGGATGAACAGCTCGTCAACGCCTGGCGGGCCGGCACGCGGATGTCGCTCTTCGTGGATGAGCTCCGCTGCCCGATTCCGGCGGAAGCCACGGCCCGGGCGGCGTGGGAACTGGCGCTGGGGAACGCCACCGGCGTTTTTCATGTCGCCGGTGCGGAGAAGCTCTCCCGCTGGCAGATCGGTGAACTGCTCACCGGGCTGCATCCGGAGTTCCGTCCGCTGATCTCGTCGGGATCGCTCAAGGATTATCAGGGTGCTCCGCGCTCGCCGGACACCTCGATGAACTGCGCCAAGGCGCAGGCCGGGATCAGCTTTCCGCTGCCCCGATTCTCGGACTGGATCGTCGCCCAACGCCGTTCGTGAATCCCACGCAGAAAATCGTTCGCGTCAAACTGCTGCCCGCGGCCCGAGAATACCGTGGAAGAGTCGCCCCTTCGCCCACCGGATTCCTGCATCTCGGGCACGCGCGGACATTCTGGATCGCCCATGAGCGCGCCCGGTCCGCGAACGGCGTGCTAATCTATCGCAACGAGGATCTTGACCCGCAACGGAGCACGCCTGAGTTCGCGGCAGCGGCCTTGGAGGACCTGCGCTGGCTGGGCCTCGAGTGGCAGGAGGGTCCGGATGTGGGCGGCCGGTTCGCCCCCTACGACCAAAGCGCCCGGCGGGAGATGCATCGCACCACACTTCTGGCGCTGATCACCTCGGGGCATGTCTTCGCCTGCACCTGTTCGCGCAAGGACATTGCCGCCGCCAGCCAGGCGCCGCACGGCGCGGACGACGAGCCGGTCTACCCCGGCACCTGCCGGCATCGCTGTTTGATCAACGATCCCCAGGCAGCCGCGCGGCTGGAGGCAACCGCCTGGGGACTCGCGCCGGGGACGAAGTTTTCCCTGCGGTTGCGGACTTCGGATGGAGCTTTGGTTCGGTTTGCCGACACCGCCCTGGGACCGCAGAGCTTTGAAGCCGGTCGCGACTTTGGTGATTACGTTCTGTGGCGGCACGACGACGTCCCCTCCTATCAGCTCGCGGTGGTGGCGGATGACATCGCCATGCGGATAACCGAGGTGGTCCGCGGCGAGGATCTTCTGGTCAGCACCGCCCGGCAGTTGCTGCTCTACGAGAAGCTCCGGGCGCCGGCACCGGCCTTCCACCATTGCACGCTCGTGCGCGATGACCATGGTCAACGGCTGGCCAAACGCAGTGAATCGCTGAGCCTGCGCGCGCTGCGGGAGGCTGGCCGGACGCCCAACGAGGTGCGGGCGATGTGGGCGGCCGTCAACGGCGACGCTTGAAGTAGTAGATCGACTTCGTGGTCGTGCCGTCCTCGTTGAGGGGCGTCACCGTCACCAGTTCCCAGCCCTGGTCACCCAGGTTGTTGATCTGGCGCGCGAACTCCGCGTCCTTGATGCCTTTGGCGGTCCGCTGTTCCAGCGCGAGGTGCTGCCAGGCTCCGGTGGTTGAACTTGTGTTGTCGCCGTCGGCCGCCCAGAGGGCCGTCGCAGCGACGGCCAAGGTGGCAAGCGCGACGGCCATTGATTGGCGTCGGTTCATGGGCGTGTTGTGGGTTGAGGGAAATTCACGCCGGCCGGACGCTCAAACCAACCGCGTCTGCCCGGGTATGGCGATGGGCTCGATGGCGAGCTTCTGATCCCAGGTGAGGTTTTCCGGCACGATGCTCCACTTCGAGTTGAGCGCCTGTTCCCAGGTGACTTCCTGGCCGGTGTAGGCGGCCATGCGGCCCATGACCGCCATCAGCGTGCTCTTGGCCATCCACTCACCGTCGTTGATCGGCTTGCCCGCCCGGATCGAGGCGAACAGTTCGTCGTGCTCAGTCTGGTACATCTCGTTCTTCTCGCCCGAGTAGCGCCAGCGGTTCTCGCCGGTGATCATGGGCGCGTTCCAGCCCTTGATGGTGCCGTCGCCCTTGGTGCCGGTCAGGTAGTCGGAATTGTCGTTGTAGCAGTTGCTGATCTGGCGCTGCGCCATGTTCGCGCGGGCGCCGTTCTCCCACTCGTAGAACACGTCGATGTGGTCATAAATGTTGCCCTCGTTGTTCGGCACCTGCCGGCCGCCGTTGGCGGTGCAGCGCATGGGCGGCACGTCCTTCATCGCCCAGGCGATCTTGTCCACGCTGTGGCAGGCCTGTTCGACGAGTCCGTCGCCGCAGATCCAGACGAAGTTGTACCAGTTGCGCAGCTGCCACTCGACGTCGCTCATCCCGGCCGGGCGTTTGCCTGCGGGTGGCATCGGCTTCACCGGCCCGGTGAGGTAGGTGGAGTGCATGAACCGCACGTCGCCCATCGCGCCGTCATGAACCCGTTCAAAGAAGGCGCGCCGGCCGAACTCGTAGCGCCAGCAGAAGCCCGCGACCAGCGCCAGCGACTTCTCCTTCGCCATGCGCGTCGATTCCATCACGGAACGGACTCCGGGTGAGTCAGTGGCCATGGGCTTCTCGCAGAAGATGTGCTTGCCGGCCTCGACCGCCGCGCGGAGATGCTGCGGCCGGAATCCGGGCGGCGTGGCCAGCAGCACCACGTCCACGCCGCTGGCGATGACCTTCTGAAAGGCATCGAGACCCGTAAATTGGTGGTCGGGGTCGACGGCCACCTTGGCGGTGATGTCCTTCTCGCCCCGGAGCGCCTTGAGCGAACGGTCAACCTGCTCCTGGAACAGGTCGCCCACCGCGTGCAGCACCACGTTCTTGTCCGCGCGCAGCGCCTGGCTCGCGGCGCCCGTGCCGCGGCCGCCGCAGCCGACGCGCGTCGACAAGCTCAAGATGCACCTGCAGGAACTGCGGCGGCAGGGGCCGCGCTACCTGTTCGCGCGCGTGCAGAACCGCATCCGCTGGGAGATCGAGAAGCGGCAGCGGCGCGGCGACCCGGCCGAGGCGCACCGACCGCGCACGTCGTACCACTCCGAGCAGATCGAGGCGGCGTTCCGGCGCGCGTGCGACCGCTACGACATC
>DNDP01000049.1:3614-3735 GCA_003484235.1 Verrucomicrobiales bacterium | reverse complement strand
CCAGGCCGACCTTGAGCGTTTCCGAATTCACCTCCGCGCGCGGCTGCGCCGAGGCGATGGAAAACAGGGCGGAGGACGCGACAACGGCCGAGGAGGTCTTGATGAACTGGCGACGGTTGGG
>DNDP01000049.1:2620-3346 GCA_003484235.1 Verrucomicrobiales bacterium | reverse complement strand
TGGGAGGGGTGGATGTTCATGAGATTGAAATGGATCATCCGGCGGCGCGGTCGGGAGGTCAAGCGCCGCGGAAGCTTTGAAATGGACGGAACAGGCGGACTGTTATTCATGAGCCATTCCCGCCAAGGCGACCGTGGGGACCGGTTGCGCATCGGACCGGGATGAATTAACACATCGGGCGGCACATCCAATTCTGCCTATGAGAACCGAGTCCATCGCCCGTATCGTGTCGGTCCTGCTCACCACCCTGCTCGTTGGCTTGGTCCAGGCCGATCAACACGCAAAGAAGGAGCCCGTCAAGCACGTCGAAGCGGAGGCCGCCGACAAGCTGCTGAAGGAAAACCCCAAGATCGTGGTGCTCGACATCCGCACGCCCAGGGAGTTTGCCGCCGGCCACATCAAGGACGCGAAGAACATCGACTTCTACGCCGACGACTTTGCGGCGCAGATCGGCAAGCTGGACCGGGAGAAGAGCTATCTCGTGCACTGCGCCTCGGGCGGCCGCAGCGGCAAATCGCTCGAGCTGTTTCAGAAGCTCGGTTTCAAGTCGGTCTTTCATCTGGATGGTGGATTCAAGGGCTGGGAAAAGGCCGGCAAAGGGGTGGAGAAATAGGCGCCGGAAGCGGGCGTCGGTGTGATTTTGCGGCGACCAAAATAGGTCTTGCACCGGTGTGGGGCGGTCTTTACGTTTTGCGGCCCTGAGTGCCTCGGTAGCTCAGTTGGTAG
>DNDP01000049.1:429-2424 GCA_003484235.1 Verrucomicrobiales bacterium | reverse complement strand
GGGTCGTTAGCTCAGTTGGTAGAGCAGTTGACTCTTAATCAATTGGTCCTAGGTTCGAGTCCTAGCCGGGGCACCACTTCCTTTCCCTCCCCAAATATGAACTTGCGCTCGCGGCGATGGGCAGCATGATTCGCCGCGCGTCGCGTTCGTAGCTCAATTGGATAGAGCGTCGGCCTCCGGAGCCGAAGGTTGTGGGTTCGACCCCCGCCGAACGCACCACCTCCCACCGCCGTTGAAAACTCCCGCTTGGTTCCCGTCCGGTTCTGCGCTATCGCATTGTCCATGACGGATACCGAAAACCAGATCCTGAACACCCTGCTCGAGCTTGAAGACGCGGTGAACCGAATGAGCACGGCGAATCCCAAGCCGAATCTGGTGCCCCTGTTCGGCAAGCTTGATGAACTGGCCGGCTCGCTGCCGCCCGAGACTGATCCGGAACTGAGGCATTTCCTGCAGCGAAAAAGCTACCAGAAGGCCCGCCTGCTCCTGCAGGGCATGGGCGCGGAGAACCGGCGCGGGTCGTGCGGGCGGTAGCAAGTATGGCTGATGCGATCAGAAGTACGGATGACCGGCGAGGCGGTGCGCTCGTCGGATGGCTGGCACTGGCGCTGGCGAGCGCTTTTGGCGCAGCAATAGTCCACTACCTGCAACCCAGAATCCTGCTCGCATTGGCCCGTACCTACGGTGGCGCAGGGCTTCCGGCCGGTCTGGAACTGTATCTCGGCACCAACTGGATGCTATGGTTGCTGCCGGCGTTGGCACTTGCGTCTGGGTTGTTATCCCTCCGTCTCAGGTTTCTTCGCCGTGCTTGGCTGATCGGACTTACAGGCAGCCTGTTCGTTGGTGCTTTCGGCTGTGCGTTGGGCCTGCTGGGCACCTTCTTTCTCCTCGTCAACTCGGCGTTCGACGGCGGGCAGTTGATGAACCGATTTCCGCCGGTTGCCGAAGCCATCATGAAGGAAGGGACGAGAGTCCGCTTGTTGCGCTTTGGTAACGGAATCGACTCCACCGAGTTCCACGGCCGTGGTGTGGTTCAGGAGGTCGCAATGGAGATTGACGCTGCGGAGGAATTCTTGAAGTCACTCTTGGACGACGTCGCCGCAAGCGATGGCAGGGCCGCCCTATGCTTCGACCCCGGGTTCGGCGTTCAAGTTGAGTCGGCATCCGGGAGTCTGGATCTGCTGCTTTGTTACGAATGTCAGAAGCTGGAGTACAGGCTGGGTGAGGACAGTGATCGATTGGAGTTTACCGGAGAATCACTGCGGCACGTTGAAGCTGCGTTTGCGCCTTCGGCCACGCCGAAGTCAGAACCATGACCAGTCTCACCGACACCATCGCCGCCATCGCCACGCCGCTCGGCGAGGGCGGCCTGTCGGTCGTGCGGCTGTCGGGAACCGGCGCCTTGAACACCGCCGATAGATGCTTTCGCCCGGGTGGCAAATCGTCGTGCCTGCCGTCCGCCGCCGCCAGCCACACGATCCAATACGGACATGTCGTGCACGAAGGCAGGGTTGTCGACGAGGTGCTCGTGTCGGTGATGCGCGCGCCGCGCACCTACACCCGCGAGGACACCGTTGAATTCACCTGTCACGGCGGACTGCTCGCGTCGAAGGGCGTGCTCGAGGCCGCGCTGGCGGCCGGCGCACGACTGGCCGAGCCGGGGGAGTTCACCCGGCGGGCCTTCCTCAACGGCCGGCTCGACCTCGCGCAGGCGGAGGCGGTGGCCGATCTGATCCACGCGCGCACCGAACTGGCGCTCACCGCGGCCAATGAACAGCTGGCCGGCAAGCTCTCCCGGCGCATCAACGAACTGCGCGACGGCCTGGTCGCCACGCTCGCGCATGTCGAGGCGCACATCGATTTCCCGGACGAGGACATCGCGCCCGACACGCTGGAGAAACTGCTCGCGCGCATCGACGAGACGGTCGCCTTCATCGACCGCCTGCTGGCGACGGCGGACGAAGGGCAGTTGCTGCGACGCGGCATCCGCGCCGC
>DNDP01000049.1:0-214 GCA_003484235.1 Verrucomicrobiales bacterium | reverse complement strand
CGACGCGGCATCCGCGCCGCGATCATCGGACGCCCGAATGCCGGCAAATCCAGCCTCCTCAACCAGCTGCTCGGCCATGATCGCGCGATCGTCTCGGCGATCCCCGGCACCACCCGGGACACGATCGAGGAGGCGGCGAACATCCGCGGCATTCCGGTCGTGTTCATCGACACTGCCGGCATCCGCGAGTCCGCCGACGAGATCGAGGCCGAGG
>DNDP01000051.1:10026-10150 GCA_003484235.1 Verrucomicrobiales bacterium | reverse complement strand
GAGGAGGGCCAGGAACTCGAGCATCCGCTGCTCAACCGCTCGATCGAGACCGCGCAGAAGCGCGTCGAGCAGCACAACTTCCAGATGCGGAAGCGGGTGCTGGAGTACGACGACGTGATGAACA
>DNDP01000051.1:4555-9770 GCA_003484235.1 Verrucomicrobiales bacterium | reverse complement strand
TACGACGACGTGATGAACAAGCAGCGCGAGGTCCTTTACGGCTTCCGCAACGAGATCATCCACGGCGAAGATGTCCGCGACCGGCTGATGGACATCATGGAGGAAGTGGTCCTCGCGAAGGTCGAGGAGTTCACCTTTGCCGACAAGGACGTCGTCGAGTGGAACCTCCGGGGTCTGACCGACTGGGTGAACATCAACTTCCCTCTGGGCATCCCCGAGGAGGAGATCAAGCAGGCGGCGGGCGACGGCAGCCAGGTCCCCTTGGCGGACTCGATGTTCTCGCATCTGAATCCCGGTCAGTTTGCCGTGCTCCAGTTCATCTCGGAAAGGGTGCGCGAGGCCTACGAGCTCAAGATCAGTTTCGAGAACCCCGAGCACCTCGCCTCGATCGAGCGCTTCACCATTCTCGGGGCGATCGACAAGCTGTGGCAGGAGCATCTCTACACCATGGACAGCCTGCGGCAGAGCATCGGCCTGCGGGCCCACGGCCAGCGGGATCCGCTCATCGAGTACAAGGCGGAGGCGTACAAGCTGTTCGACGACCTGATGGTCAACATCAAGTCGGACGTCTGTCACAACATCTTCCGCAGCGCCTCGAGCATGCTGGCTTTCGAAAACTTCCTGAAGAGCCTGCCGCAACGCACCTCCCACGGTCAGGCCACGGCATTTGGCGGCCAGCCTGGGCCGGAGGAATCCGCCGCCAGCAGCGTGGTCAGCGAGGCGAACGAGGCGGTTTCGAAGGCGCGCGCCACGCCGGCGCGTTCCGGACCCAAGGTCGGTCGCAACGATCCCTGCCCGTGCGGAAGCGGCAAAAAGTACAAACACTGCTGCGGGAAATGAGGCGGCAGGGGCGCATTTGAGGCCGTTTTGCGGCTTGCCATTTGCGGCGGTTACGCTTTAGTTCTCCTGCTGTTCGCAAACAAAAAACCTTATCCCATTATGAAGAAGCTCATCATTTCAGCCATCGCCGCCGCCGTCCTGGCCCTGCCGGGCGCCGCTTTCGCCGACCATCACGCCAAGGAAGGCAAGGAAGTCACGCTCAAGGGTGAGGGCAAGTGCGGCAAGTGCGCACTCAAGGAAGCCGACAAATGCACCAATGTCATCGAGGTCAAGGACGGCGAGAAGAAGATCGTCTATTGGCTCGAGCAGAATGACGTCAGCAAGGCCTTCCACAAAAATGTCTGCTCGGACACCGTCAAGGTGACCGCGGTTGGCAAGGTTTCCGAGAAGGACGGCAAGAAGATCCTCGTCGCGTCGAAGATCGAAAAGCAGAAGGAATAGCCAGTTCCCAGTTTTCCCGCAGCCACCGGCAATGACTTGCTGGTGGCTTTTTTGTTGGCAGGATGGCCTGGCGAAGTGGCGGCCGGCCGAATCGGGCTAAAGGACCACCGTCCGGTGCCGATTAGAAAGACGGGGCGCCAGGCGAACTCACTGACCTCCATCTGAAAGACCCGTATGTCCACCAACGGCGCAGTCATCGCAATTGACCATCTCCAGGTTGAATACCGAAGCCGTGAGCTCGGCCAGGAGACGAAAGTAGCCGTCCGGGACCTGAGCCTCAACGTGCAGCCGGGACAGGTTTTTGGCTTTCTCGGCCCCAACGGTGCCGGCAAGACCACCACCATGAACGTGCTGCTCGGCTTCGTGAATCCCTCGGCAGGGTCGGCGAGCATATTCGGCGTGGACGTCCGCCAGCCGATCGCCCGCCAGCGGATCGGTTACCTGCCGGAGCTGACCTACTACTACAAGTTCCTCACCGCCGAGGAGCTGCTCCGTTTCTACGCCAAGATCTTCAAGATCCCCAAGGCGGAGACCGAGAAACGGATCGATTCCATTCTTAAGCTGGTGGAGCTGGAGCACGCCCGGAAACGGCAGATCAAGACCTACTCCAAGGGCATGCAGCAACGCGCCGGCCTCGCCCAGGCGCTGATCAACGATCCCGATCTGCTGATTCTCGACGAGCCCACCAGCGGCCTCGATCCGCTGGGACGCATGAAGGTCCGCGACATCATCAAGCGGCTCAAAAGCGAGGGCAAGACCGTGTTCTTCTCGTCGCACGAGCTCGGCGAGGTGGAGACGATCTGCGACCGGGTCGCGATCCTGCATCAGGGCGAGCTGAAGATCGAAGGCTCCGTGCAGGACCTCATCAAACAGCACAACACCCGGCTGGAGGCGATCTTCCTCAAGCTGGTCGGCTACGAGGAGGCGGCATGAACGGCAACAACATCCTCGCCATCAGCTCCATCGTCATCAAGGAGCTCTACCGCCGGAAGGACTTTTACGTCCTCTTCATCCTGACGGTGCTGATCACGGTGCTCGCCGGCTCCGCGAACTTCTTCAACGACCCACGGATCGTCGGCTGGCTCAAGGAACTGAGCCTGACGTTGATCTGGCTGTCGTCGCTGGTGATCGCCATCAACACCGCCGCGCGCCAGATCCCCGCCGAGCGCGAGAGCCGCACGATCTTCCCGCTGCTCGCGAAACCGGTCACCCGGGCGGACGTGATGGCCGGCAAGTTCCTCGGCTGCTGGCTGGCGTGCGGAATAGCGCTGCTGGTGTTCTACCTGTTCTTCGGCATCGTCGTCTCGGCGAAGGGCGGCCGGTTGTTCACCGGCGACCTCGTGCTGGCGGTTTGGCTCCACTGGATGCTGCTGGGCATGGTCATCGCGTTGAGCCTGTGGGGCTCGCTGCTGTTCACCTCGGTGGCGGCGAACGTGACCATCTGTTTCGTCATCGTGGTCGGCCTGTTGTTCATTGGTTTTCACCTCGGCAAGGTGGCGCGTCAGCAGCCGGAGCCGTTTCAGACGATCGTGATGATCGTCTACAACATCCTCCCGCAATTCGGATTCTTCGACACGCGACAGATGTTGATCCACGGCAGCCATCTCAAGATCGTGCCGGTGCTCCTGGCCACCTTGTATGCCTGGGCCTACACGGCTTTCTTCCTGACGGGCGGCTGGCTCGCCTTCCGCCGCCGGGCCTTGAACTGACCACGGTGAAGACGTCCCCCATAACTCCCTGGCTGGTGATGGTGCTCCTGCTCGTGTGGTGCTTCGGAGTGGGCAGCCGGCTGTGGACGGAGCAGATCGCCGGCGAGCGCATTTCGGCGCGTCCCAGCGTGCTCAAGTCGCTGCTCGGCGACAGCCGGCGGCTGTTTGCCAACCACTTCTTCATCAAGGCCGACGAGTACTTTCACGCGGGATACTATCCCTCGATTTTCGACCAGGCGGCCACCGACAAGAAGGGCGCGGCCTCGGCGGCAACCACCGGCGCCGTCACCGGCGATTCCCACGCCGGCGAAGTGGAATGGATGAACAAACCGCACGACTGGATCGAACGGTTCAGCCGCAACTTCTTTCCCTCCGACCATGTCCACCTGGACACGATGGACGATGACCATGGTCACGACGACCACGAACATGATCACGATCATGGGCATTCCCACGGTCACTCGCATGGCCACGGCCACGCGACGGACGGTCACGACGGTGCCTCCGGCGGCAGCATGGTCCGCGAGATCCTTCCCTGGCTGCGGATTTCCGCCGAACTCGATCCCAACCGCGTCGAGACCTACCTCACCGGTTCCTACTGGCTGCGCAAGCGGATGAACCGCACCGCGGAGGCGAAGGAATTCATCCGCGACGGCCTGCGCGCAAATCCACGCTCCTACGAACTCACGTTCGAACTGGCGCGCATCTACCATGAACACCACGAGGATACCGGGCGGGCACGCAACCTGTTCAACCTTGCACTCCGCTACTGGAACGACTCGCAGCGACTCGCCGAGGAGCCCGACAATTTCATGCTCGCGCAGATACTCGTTCAGTTGGCGACACTTGAACGCATCCAGGGCAATCCGGATCGCGCCCTCGAACTTTATCAGGAGTTGCGCAAGGTTTCGCCGTTCCCGGAGAGCATTGACAGGTTGATCAGCGACACGCGGGAGGGTAAACCTCCAACTGCGTTGCGATGAAAGACTTCACCCTCGGTCGCCGGCCCGTCATCTGGGTCGCCCTGTTGCTGGCCGGCGCCGGCTGCGGCGACCCCGCCCACGATCATTCCCATACCGGACACCACACCCATGGGCATGGGCACGTCCACGTGGCGCCACACGGCGGGACCCTGGTTGCGCTGGGGGACGAGGCTTATCACCTTGAGCTGGTCCGTGATGCTGAGGCCGGAACCCTGACGGCCTGGGTGCTCGACGGGCATCTCGAAAATTTCGTCCGCATCGAATCACCAGCCCTGCAGCTCGTCGCTGAGGTGAACGAAATCTCCCACCCCCTCAAGCTTTCCGCCGTGGTCAGCCAGGCGACCGGGGAGACCATCGGCGACACGTCCATGTTCGCGGGCCAGGCCGATTGGTTGAAGACTGCCGAAAGGTTTCGCGCGACCCTTGATGCCATTGCCATCCGAACGACGACATACTCCAACGTCACGTTTCCGTTTCCCGAAGGAAACGAGTAGCCCAGCCGGGATATTCCGGCAACGGTGCGGCCTGCTACTGCAAATGGTTTGCAATTAATTCTTGCAGGCGGCCTGCGGCCGGTACATAGCTGTTCCCTGCAAAGCAGATGAGTCCTTGTCGCCAGCCAACCGCCAGTTCGCACGGAGCCCTCTCCGGGATTGCGGTCGCGTTGGCGGCGCTGGCGGTTGCGCTGGGCCTGCTGGCCGTCCGGCCGGACTGGCATTCTGCGTTTCACCAGCTTCCTCGCTCCCACAATCACGCGCACGACGATGAAGGGTCGCCGCACGGGCACGAGCACGACTTCCCCGCCCACGATGACGCCGGCTGCGCAATCGAGCTCTTTGCCGGCGGCCAGGTGGAATTCCTGGACGCCGTCACCGGTCCGCTGCTTCCGCCGCAAATTGCTTTCTCCGCCAGCACCTCCTCGCTGGCCGGGCTTTCCGCCCATCTCGGTTTCGCTCCGCCCGGACGAGCCCCTCCTTCCCTGAGCTGATCCACGAACCCTGATTGCGCCGCCCGCGGGCATCGCGACTTCAGGTTCGTTCTTCATCGGCACGGTTCCCCGGAACCGCTCTGACTCCCCATTCGAATTCGCCTCGACCGCCTTCGCCGGCGCGGTCGTGAGCAACATCGGTTGCCGGCTGCCCAACATGAACCTGAATCTGCAGCAGCACCCTGCGCCGGTCGGCCAACCCGTGCCGACGCGCAGAGGCGGCTTCACCCTCATCGAGCTGCTGGTGGTCATCG
>DNDP01000051.1:476-4360 GCA_003484235.1 Verrucomicrobiales bacterium | reverse complement strand
GGTGGTCATCGCCATCATCGGCCTGCTGGCGGCGTTGCTGTTGCCCGCGCTCGCCTCCTCCAAGGCCCGCGCCAAACAGACCGCCTGCCTCTCGAACCTGCGCCAGATCGGTCTCGGGATCATCATGTATGCCGACGATTTCCAGGGACTGGTCCCGCTGACGACCCATGGTTCGAACGACGGCCGGGTCAGTTGGGTGCACACGCTGAAGCCCTACCTCGGAAACGTGGACAAGATCCGTCTCTGCCCGTCCGATCCCCGGGCCAACGAGCGGCTGACCAACAACGGCACCAGCTACGTCATCAACGAGTTTCTCGCCGTGCCGCTCCGCGATCCCTTCGGCCGCGAGGCCGATCGCCGTTACCAGCTCGACACCCTTCCGAAGCCGGTCGAGACGATGATGGTGTTCGAGATCGCCGATTCCTACGGGCCCAACGAGTTTGCCGATCACACGCATTCACGCGGCTGGTTCCTTGGCTGGAAACACGTCACCGCCGACATCCAGCCTGACCGCCATCGCACCGGAGCGCCGGCGCGCGACCGCACCAGCGGCAGCGCAAACTATCTCTTTGCCGACGGGCACGTTGAAAAAATCAAGGCCGCGCGCCTCAAGGAACAGATCGACGCCGGCATCAACCCCGCCGATCCCGATCCCGTCCGCCGCATGGGCGCCCGCCGTTGATCACTCCACCACCACCCCAACCCACGCGCATGAAAACATCCACCAAGCTCCAATGCATCCTCGCCTGCCTGGCCGGCTCACTCGCCGTTCTTCAGGCGGAGGAACCCACCGTCTGGATCGAAGGTCACGGCGACCTCGCCATCAATCGCATCAACAACGAATGGCGCTTCGGCGTCATCACGGACGCGTTTCCCGCGAAGGAGTTCGCGCCCGACCAGGTGCTGATCCGCCTGAGTGACAACGCCCGGCTCGAGATCCCCGACCTGCCGAACTTCGGCTTCCTCGGAACTCCGGGCGATCCGATCTGGATCGCGCCCCAGAGCCAGTCGGCGGGCGTTCCCTACCTCGGACTCAGCTCCGAGGCCACACCCGGCGGCACGTTTGCCAACAACCGTTTCGATGTCCTGCTCACGTCCTTGACCGGTCCCGGCGGCTTCATCATGTGGACGACCGGCGGCACGGGCAATCCGACCGTGCACCTCGACTCGCGCGACGGCTTCTCGGTGGCGGACCGTTTCGACCTGCCCTCCGGCGGTCACAATCACATGAACTGGGGCTTCACCGAACCGGGCACGTACCACCTCGGTTTGACCGCGCGTGGCACGCTCACCGGCACCAGCCAGTCGACGTCGAGCGAAGAGGAAATCTACGTCTTTGAAGTCGGCGTGCTGAAGTCCGGCGAAGTGGACATCGAAGTCGCCTACGAAAACGGCGAACTCGAGTTCCACGCGCACGACGAAACAACCGACACCGAATTCGCACCCGCGCATGTGGCGCTGCATGCTGGCCCCGCCGCATGGCAGGCCGTGCCCGCCAATCCGGCCTATGCCTTTCTCGGTCGCCGCGACTCGACCCTGCTGGTGTTCCCGCAGGAGGAAAACCCGGACGTCCTTTTCCTCGGGCTGGCGGCGGGAGAGGTCCCCGCCGGCACCTTTGTCGACGACACTCTGCAGGTGCAACTCACCGGCTTCAGCGGTCCGGGGGATTTCTTCTACTACGAGGTGGACGCGTTCGGCGCACCGACGGTTCGGTTCAACACCACCGACGGCATCGGCGCCGCCGACGCGGTCACGCTTCTTGCCGGTTCACACGCCCATCGCAACTGGGCCTTTACCGCGCCCGGCGTCTATCGCGTCACACTGACCGTCTCGGGCCAGCTCACCGGCGGCGGCACGGTCACCAGCGAACCGACGACGTTTCTGTTCGAGGCGTTCGCGCCGGCGTTGTTCGACCGGGGCGAGGTCGATCTGGAGATCGTCTTTGAGGAAGGCGCCTTCGAGCTGGAAGTGCTCGATGAAGCGGCGGATGCCGAGTACGGCCCCGGCGAAGTCGTGCTCGTGGTTCGCGGAGCGGCGGCGACCACCGTGCCGGGCGATCCGGCGTTCAGCTTTCTCGGCAGCCCCGGCGCGACCATTCACGCGCTCCCGCAGACCGAGACCGAAGGACTGCTGTTCCCCGGCATCGCGGCGGACGAGATCGCGCCCGGACTGTTCGTCGATGAGTCCGTTCAATTCCGACTTGTCTCGGTGGACGGCCCCGGCAACGTCTCGCTCCATTCGAGCGACGCCTTCGGCTCTCCGACCGTTCACTGGAATTCCGCCGACGGCCTGACCGCCGCCGACGCATTCGACACCGCCGTCGGTTCGCACTCGCACAGTCACTGGACCTTCAGTACGCCGGGCGTTTACCGGCTCGGCTTGAAGGCCGCAGGCACGCTCGTTGCCGGCAATCAAGCGGTCGAGTCCGAGGTGCATACCTTCACGTTCCTCGTCGAGACACCCGCCGCGATCGAGCTGGGTGCAACCCGCATCGCCGGAAACCAGCTGCGTCTCGGTTGGGACACCGAGCCCGGCGCAACCTATCGGATTCGCTCGCGCGGCAGCATCATCGATGGCGCATGGACCGATGAAGGCGATCCGATCATCGGCGACGGCGCCCCGATGACTCGCGACCTCCCGATCGACGCCGATCCCCTGAAGATCTTTCAGGTGATCGAGGTGCCTTGAGAAATTTGGTGGATGCGGCGCCAGGCCCGGGCGGGCTGTTTTGGAAGACTCCCCGCCCGTGCAGCGCCCGCGAGGACGCCGCCGCGCCGCATCCGCCGTTCACCACAACACAAAAGAAACCAAACGAAAATGATCAAAACCAGTTACGTGCGTTCACTGATGGCCCTCGCACTGGCCGGGTTGACCCTTGGCGCACTCCAGGCCCGCGCCCAGATGGTCAACCTCTACGTCGGCATCGACAACCGTCAGACCCTCACCTTCGGCGCCTACGCGGGTCTGCCCAATCCCAACGCGGGCCGGCTCACCCTGCTCTACGCACACATTTATCCGTACGGGCAGTTTCACAACAACCACTACCACGGCATCGGCTCGTACTCGTATGCGGGCGATGCGGGTTCGCCGACGGTCGGCGACACCAGCTCGGGCAACGTGATCCCCGAGGTTTACACCCAGCTCCCCGGCAACACCCTCGTGCCCGGCACCAACGGCGTCTGGCTTGGCAAGCTCATCAGCCGGAAAACCAGGGAGCACTACAGTGATCTGTGCTTCCGGTCGGTGCACAGTCTGAGCAGTTTCGGTCCCGGCTCGAGCGAACAGGCGATGTTCCTCAGCAGCGCCAGCACGCGCACCAACCTGATGCCCGGTGCCAGCATCGCGCTCGAATTGGTCTCGAGGACGGCTGGCCTGGGCATTGCCGATAGCGAAGGCAATCCCATTCTCGTCAATGTCGGTGCACACCAGATCATCGGCGAGGGTGATGATTTCAACTTCGAGTACCTGCCGGTGTTCTGGGTGGCCGGCGACGCCGCGCCCGGCGACTACCAGGCCGAGTTCCGGCTGGTGGACGTGAACATCGACGGCGGTCGCACGCCCATCCCTTCTTCAGGAAGGTTCTTCCTCAAGTTCCGCGTGCCGGAGGCGCCGCAACTTGCCGTCGCGAAGACCGTGACGCTCACCCTCCCGCTCGTCACCGACGGCTGGGAACTGGTCGCCGCTCCCGAAGCCAACGGACCGTGGACGGTCATTCCGTTCCCGCCCGCTCCGGACACGACCTACACGCAATCGGGCACGACTTACGACGGCACGTTCCCGGTGACGGCCGACCGGCAGTTCTACCAACTGCGTCGAACTACGCCACCCGCCAACTGATTTCTTCCTGAGTGGGAAGAAGGGGCGGGGGCTGGCTCGAGTTCGTG
>DNDP01000051.1:0-229 GCA_003484235.1 Verrucomicrobiales bacterium | reverse complement strand
GTGTCCGCCAGACCCCGCCCCGAACCTCAAACTGCAACACCGAAGTTTCCGTGAAAACCTTCCTCGCCTTGTTGACGTTGGCGTTGCCGCCGACGCTCGTGGCCAACCACGTACACCTGCACGTGGCGTGGCGGGCCAACGCGCTCGTGCTGGAGATTTTCGACTTCGAGGCTGGCGCCTTCCCGGCGGACGCGTATCCGTTCGTCATCGGCAACGCCGGCGTGCTGCT
>DNDP01000296.1:825-2663 GCA_003484235.1 Verrucomicrobiales bacterium | reverse complement strand
GGGCCAGTTCGCCAATGATCCGTTCCGCCACCGGAATCGAGCTGTGGCGGAAGCCCTTGGTCGTGGTGACCACGAGGAGGTGCTTGGACGCGGCATCGGCCGACAAGGCGACGCCGGCGACGATCAGGCAGGAAAGAAATGTCTTCATTTAGTTCTTCGGTTGTTGCCGGGCAGAAACGCCGGCGGGGTGTTGGACGCAGCCAGTTGGAATGCCTTTCAAATATCCTGCACCGCGGCGGCGGGCAAGCCGCGAATCCCGGCCCTCGTCGGGCGCCGAGATTCCGCCCGGCGGCGCGGGCCGCGGAAAACCGGCCCTTGACCGGAGGGCCGGTTGCCCCAACATTGGAGCGCACTCGATGGGGGCGCACTGGTTTCGACTGGATGAATGCGCCGGCGATTGCATGCCGAGGATGATCCGTTGGCCTCGTTAATCTCCGGGTCAAAAAATCAACTGCTAACGAAGAATTAGCTCTCGCGGCCTAAGTGCCCCGACGTTCGCCACTGGACACCGGCTACGGTGGATGAACGCAACAGCCGGTTGGGTCGATGCCGGAGGCGGCGCGTCATCGGCCGAGACTTTTTCATGCTGTCTGGACCGGTCGTATCGCGTCGGAGCGTTAGCGGCAGGTCGAGAACTCTCCTCCGACTAAGCATGTAGAGGTTGCCGGTAGGTTTGTTCAGGACGCGGGTTCGATTCCCGCCGCCTCCACCATTTGACATTAATCGTCAGCGGGTTCCCGCTCCATGGCAACCGTCACGGTGTGGTTGCTGAAGGTGAAGGTGAAGACGGTCCCTCCCTCAATTCGTCGCACGGCCAAAGTTTGGTTGGTTTCGGTGGCGTTGGGGCCGGGATTCCAGCGGAGCGTCACATCTCCTTCGAATGGCCCATTCAGGCCATGGGCTCCAGCCCGTGATCCGGCCGCAACGTAGCCAGCGTTGAACCCTCTGCCGTTGGCGAATCGCGCGTCCCCCACCCAGATCTGTTCGGTCCCGTGGTTGATGAACTCAAACGAGTAGCTCCCGGCCTGAGATTCGGATCTTATCGTTGTGAACAACACAAAGCCCACGCCGGCGATGAAAACCAGGCACCCCAGGAGCGACCACCGGGCCGATGCCTCACGCTTGATGAATCCGATCAGTCCAAGCAAGGCGGCCAGCGACCATAGCACGGCGACCATTCCAAGGAACAACATGGACAAGAATGCCTCCTCCATGCCGTCGGGCTGAGAATGCCTGCGGAAGGAAAAGTAGAGCACCCAAAGCCCGGCAAGCACCGAGCCGCTCAGCGACAGCAGCGACATTTTGGAGAACATCTGATGGCAGCCTTCCGGAGGAACCTAGCCGCCGGTTCGGCGCCTCGCAATGATCGCTTACAGTCTCACTGAGGGCGGAAGCCGCTCAGATTGCACGGAAGAGTGCCGGGCGGAGACGGGTGCCCCGGTTGATCTCCCGCACCGGACAGGCCCTGAATAGTCATTGTCGGCAAGATGAATCAGCGATACAAATTCGCCGTCAGGCCGAAACCTCCTCGTCTCACAAGTTGCCGAAAGCGCCGGTGTCAGGCACCCTTCGCGCACCTTGATCAGGACAGGTCAGCCGTAGCGGACCAGACGTCAATAAATGCCCGACAAAAGCCGCATTCTGATCGTCGATGACGACCCGATCATCCTCCGTGTGCTCGTGAACGTGCTGGCACCCGAGGGCTACGAGCTCGAAACGGCGATGAACGGCAAGGAGGCGCTCAACAAGGTTCCCAATTTCAACCCCGACCTCATCCTCCTCGACGTCATGATGCCCGAGCTCGACGGCCCGTCGACGCTGCGGGCGCTGCGCCGCGA
>DNDP01000296.1:0-663 GCA_003484235.1 Verrucomicrobiales bacterium | reverse complement strand
TGCCGGAAATGGACGGCTTTGCCGTCTGCCGGCAGCTGCGGGCCGACAACCGCTTTGGCGACGTGCCGGTCATCTTCATCACCGCCCTGGACGACCAGAAGTCGCGGCTGCAGGGCATCGAGGCGGGAGCGGATGAGTTTCTGAACAAGCCGGTCAATTCGCTCGAGTTGAAGGCCCGTGCCCGAACGATCACCCAGCTGCGCCGGTTCCGCCTGATGGTGGGCGAGCGGGCGCGGTTCGAGAAGATCATCGAGCTGGCACCGGAAGGGATCGTGGTGCTCGACATGGACGCCAACATCCGGCTGTCCAACGCGGCGCTGCGCGAGATGCTGCACATCAAGGACGAGACGGCCATCCGCCTGCACAAGATCTTCCACTACGTGCCCCGCGAGTTTCGCGACCAGCTCGGGCGGACTTTGGAAGCCCTGCTGGTGACCGGTTCCAAGCCGATGGCCTTTGAGATCGAGTTCCTGCGCGATGACGGCCGCCGTTTTCCCGCCGAGGTGTCGGCCAGCTATTTTCCCTGGGAAACCCAGCCTGCCGTCCAGCTGTTCATCCGCAACGTGGAGGACAAAAAGAAGATCGAGACGCAGTTTCTGAGGGTCCAGCGCATGCAGAGCATCGGCACCCTCGCGGGCGGCATCGCCCATGACCTGAACAACG
>DNDP01000265.1:6925-10875 GCA_003484235.1 Verrucomicrobiales bacterium | reverse complement strand
CTTCGACATACGACACCGCATCGGGTGCCGAGGGAAACTTGGGATGGCTGGTCAGCAGGCTGAGCTCACCTCCTGAACTGATCCGATATAGCTCGTGCTTCACCCAGCCGCCCGCCAGCTGCCAGGCGGTGAACTCGCCGGTAGTGCGGGCCATCAAGTTGCGGCAGGCGCTTTGATCCGCGATGCCCGAAATGTCATAGGAATGCCGGGTGCCGGGGGTCTGCGCGGAGGTGTTCAGGATGATCCGACGGGGATCTGCCGGATCGTGTGCGGCGCCGGTGATCGTCAGGCCGGAGATCTGATAATTCGCGAGCTGGTTGACGGTGTCCGCCGCCACCGGCTCGTCAAACTGAAGCACGATGCGGTCAAGCGTGTCGCTGCCCGTGACCAGGACCAGCTGGGGCGGCTCGCCGTAGATCACCGTGATCAGCGCCTGCCGGGTGGCCACCGTGTTACCGGGCACGAAGATTTCACAGTGCACCCGCATCTGGTCATCCAGACAGCCGAGATTCGGAGTGGTGTAGGTAGCCTGCGTGGCGCCGACTACCGGCACATTGTTGGTGTACCACTGAAAATTCATCGTCGGGAACAACGGACCGAAGTGGGTTTCCAGACCCGCAGCGGCCGTAAACTGCGCGGACGTGCCCTCCGGCAACACCTTGTCAGCCGGCTGAGTCGTGATGGTGATGGTTGTGGCGTCGGGATTGCCCCAGGCGGCGATGGACCTGCCCACCAGTGTCGATGGCGAACCGTTAATGGGAGCGGTGCCCCCCGGAGTCCGCCAGGTGGCTCCGGCGTGGTCGAAGCCGGTGGAAGCTTTGTGCAGCAATTCCGCGCGGTAGAACGAGCCCGCGACGAGCTGCAGGGCCTGGGAAACATTCTCATTGTTCTGCCGTCTGCCGCCGGCATTGCCGGTCCACTCGCGTCGGGAAGCCCACATCGGATCGGCCGCGACGGACATCAGATTGGCGGGTGATGCATCGGTGCTGATCCACAGCTCCGAACTGCGGTCGGAAGCAGTGTAAAACTGATAGAATCCCGAAGTGGGGGGGATGATCATACCCGATATGACGCTGCCAAAGTTGTCCGAGACGCTTTCCGGTGTTTCCCAGCTGGTCAGATAGCCGGCCGTATCCGGATTTCTGGGATATTTGGCGGCGTTGGTGAGGTCCGGAATCGTATCTCCGGGCAAATCCTGAAAGCGTTCGTAGTTCACATACCCCCGCGTCAGCACCCAACCGGTAAACGAGACCGTCTGTTGAATGGCCGTTGCATTTCCCGCCGCCGAGGTGTCGCGAATCCCCTCCGTCGCGACGCGGTAGCGGACGCCGGATTGAATGCCAGTGGTGTGCAATGAGACATTGGCGACGCCACCTTGTTCCGCCGGGCCGAAGGAGATGCCGAGAACCGGCAGCCGGGTCTGACCGTCCTCCGTGGTCACGTGGTATTGATCAGGACTCGATGCGGAATCCATCCGTATCCGTTCATCGAACATCAGGTGAACCCGGTCGAAGTGACGGTCCGCGGCGGCTCGAAGAATCTGCGGTGGAGTGTTGTCCGGAATGACCGTCAGCTTAATCGGCGCGGTGACATCCTGGCTGAAGCGGTTGCGCACCCGCAGGGTGAAGACGGCTTGATCGTCCGCCAGGGTGGGAAACACTGTCAGTTCCCGCTGGTTGGCACCCACGACCGGCATGCCGTTGCGGAACCAGGCGTACTCGAAGGGAGCGAGACCGTTGTGGGTGACGGAGAACACGATCGACCGGTTCTCGGGCACCGAGCGGTCGGCGGGTTGCTGAACGATCTCCACGGCCTGGTCCGGTCCGGTCTCGATTGGCGAGAGATGGGTGCCGGGAATCACGCCCTGAAAGGGAATGCTGGTCTGGCCCGGAAGACGCCACGCGACGTCGAGGTTGTCACCTCCGCCTGCTTCGGCCGCAATCGCCTCCACGTAATAGCGGTGCCCGGCGACCATCGGTATGGCGCCAACCGTGTTGAGGGAATCATTGACCTGGACGTCGTTGCCGATACCCGGAAAGTGGGTCTGAATTAGGAGGTCTCCGTTGCTGTTCGCCCGGTTGATGCTGCGCCTGTCCGGAGTGGCATAGTTCCGACGCCCGTTCCACTCGGGTTCCACGGCGATGGCACGCTTGTTCGCGGGCGAATCATCGGTGCTCAGGTATAAAAGGCCCTGACCATCCGACGCGATCGCAAACGAATAGTCGCCCGTAACGGGCGGAACCAGGTAACCGAACACCCGAACTCCGTAGTTGTCCGCCCGGTTGTGCGGGATGCCAAACTCCGGGAGTTCCTCGATCAGGTCGGGGTGGTTGGGAAACCGGTTCGTGACCAGAATCAGGTTCTCGATGGTGGTCGCCACGATGGGAGATCCTCCGTTGATGGCGCCAAAGTAGTGCGCGGTGATGAAGCCGGCAGCCAGGTTCACCGTAGCGGTGGTGCCCGGTGCGATGACGTTGGCCGCGGCGGACCGGTCGGTGACATTGTTCACCGTCACCGTGAACACGCCACCCGGTAGCGTCATGTGCACCACATACACCGAGTCTTCGACGCCATAGCGTGGCTCGATGCGGTCGATGGTTCCCGCACTCAAGGTGTAGTTGGCCACATCTGTGGCGGTGGCCGGATCCACCGGTTCGGAGAAGTAAAGGTTGAAGCCGGCCGAGTTGCCGTCGGTCCTCGCCGCCAGCAACGTGGGCGGGACGAGATCGTCCAGGACTTGCAGGACCATGTCGGCGGACATGGCCGATCCCGTGGCCGTGTCCACCACCAGGGTGAAGGTCCGGCCGGTGTCGTTCGTGGTGAGATTGCCGAGTGCCAGGCTTGAGGTGTTGGCTTCCGGGATGGGCACGCCATTCTCGAACCACTGGAAGATCGCCGGCGGCGCGTAGTCGACTTCGGGCGTGATCGTCACCGGACGGTTCTCGCGGAGACGGCTCAGATCGGGTTCGCGGATCACCGGCGCCAGTTGCGCCACATTCGTGATTCCCGGCCCGGACGAAGTTTCCGACAGGAAGTTCTGCACGCGTGCGAGGGGAATGGGCAGTTCGGCCGAACCATCCGGCAGCTGCCAGCCGACGCGCACATAATCCTGACCGGCCTGGCCAAACTTGTGCCTCACTTCGAAGTAATACTGGCGGCCGGCCTCCAGCTCGATCAGGGGAGAAGTCTGGCTGGGGAACCGGGTCCAGCTGTCCCGCTCGGTGGGCGCGGTGGTGCCCGCAATCAACCGGCGGTTGCCGGGCTGATGATCGGTGCTGAGGTGAAGCTCCGCCGAGTCGGCCGCCGCCACATAGAACCGATATCCGCCGGACATGGGCGGCTCCAGATAGCCGCGCAGCCAGCTGCCGTAATTGACGCTCGCATTGGTGATGCCCTCCAGCGTCGTGCCCTGCCAGTGCAGCGGCGTGGCAATGATGGGCGAGGTCGGGAACAGCGCCGAGTTGGTCAGGTCGCGTACGGTCGAGCCGGCGATCTCCGCGTAGAAGAACTGCTCGATTGTGCCGGCCGTTGCGTGCCCGGCCGTCAGCGTTGCAAGTGCAAGCGCCGCCCAGCGGCTTCCCCGATTCATCACGTTTGTCATGCCTCGTCCCACGTTGATGTTTCCGTTTAATCCACCAGCAGCACACGGTAAAAGCGGTCTTCCGTGCCGGTGCCCGTATCGTCGATGGCCATGCCGGTGCTCGAGCCGGCCGTGACGTCACCCGGAAGGTTCTCCCACGTCGGCGACGTCACATCGTCCTTGAACTGCACCCGGTAGGTCCGGCCCGGCACTGCGCTCCACAAAATCTGCGGATCGCCGGCAGTGGGCGCCACGATCACCGCCTTGAGCACCGAGAGTCCGTTGATCGGGCTCGTTCCGGCGCGAAACTCGTCACCGTCGGGGGCTCCGTCACCGTCGGCGTCACCGGAGCCGTCCCGTCCGAGCGCGC
>DNDP01000265.1:659-6832 GCA_003484235.1 Verrucomicrobiales bacterium | reverse complement strand
GCTGTTCGCCACGGGCACGGTGCCGGCGAGAAACTCGGCCGCATCCGTCTGGCCGTCTTGATCGGCATCACCGGTGCCGTCCCGACCAAGCGTATCGAACCAGGTCAGCTCCCAGTCATCCGGCAGCCCGTCGTTGTCGCCATCGGGCAGGGACAGGGTGGCGGAGAAGATGTCTCTCGTCCGGTTGAAGTCTCCAGCGACCAGGTCGCCGCCGTAGTGCTCGAACAACACGCGGGTGCCGTCCTGCGAAAGCAACGCCACGCCCGGAGGTCCCTCCGACGGTGCACCAGCCGCGCCCCGGCTGAGCAGCAGCGTCGTCTGGGTGTGAAGATCGCGGACGAAAAGATCGACCAACTGATTGCCGTCCGCGGCGACCAGATTGTCCGACCAGCTGCGGAACAGCACGAACCGTCCATCCGGGCTCATGCCCAGCAGGCGTGAACCGCGGTTGCCCGCCTGCTGGCCGTTCGCCGCGACCGAAACCAGCGACACCTGTCCGCTGCCGGTCTCCAGCACGTAAACGTCGGGCGCTCCATTCGTGTCGCCGGCGACGCGGGCGACGTCGGATTCGAAGGCGACACGCGTGCCGGCGTCGTCCACCCATGGCTTCGTGGCGTTTGTGATGGTCGCCAAGTCCGAGATGGTGGGGCTCAGGTTGACCACGTAGGCGTTGGTGCCGTCGCTGGGGGCGCCCAGCACAAAAGCCACCCGGTTGCCCGCACGGTTCAGGCGCAGTTCTTTTACGCGATCGGCCGAGGCGCTCGCGGCAAAGCCAGTATCCAGTGCGCGTGGCGCTCCATTTGGAGGAATCTCGATCAGGTAAGGTCGAATCCACTGCGAGCCACCGCCAGAACCTCCGGAAACCAATGCGGCTCCGACCAGGGCGCTCGCGTTGGGCAGGAAAATGGGCGCAACGGTCTGGGGAACGAAGCTGCCAATGTCCTGGATGACCGGCTTGCGAACATTGGTCGTGGGATCGTAAGTGTAGAGTGCGCTTCCACCGGGCGAGAAGGCCGCCAAAGTGCCGTCGGCAGAAATGGCGGGATAGAGCGTTTGCGCACTCCTCGGCGGCTGATTGGAATTGATGATCTGGTTCAGGCCGGTCAGACGATCGCGAAAAAAGAGGACCGTGTTGAAGGCGTTCGCGCTCACGCTGATTGAAGTATCGACGTAATCAAACAAAAGCCTTTGGCCGTCACCGCTCGTCACGATCCTGCCCACCTTGGCCGGCTCCAGATTGGTGCCGTTGTAACTGCCCAGATCAACCTCGACGGGCGGGTTGCCCGGGGTGTGCTCCCAGAAGCGAAGTGGACGACCGGCGACCGCAACGCCGGAGGACGTTGCCGGGGAAAGACTGAAGAACCGGCTTCCATCCGGACTGATCGTCTCCGGGATCAGTCGCGATGACTCGTTGCCGACCAGAGATGCCATTGAACCGTCGCGCCGGGAGATCAGCTCAAAGGTGCCGGCCAGCCGATCAAACAGATACACTTGGGGCCACGGATTGCGGTCAGCAGGATCAACCGCGGACGACAGCGAGGAGAAGACGACAAATGCGCCGTCCGGGGTGATGGCCGGTTGATCTGCGCCCGCATCGGAGGTGATCCGGATCGTGGTACCGGCCAGCCGATCATGAAGAAACAATCCCGAACCCGACGCCTGAAAGAGGATGAACGAACCGTCCGGCGTGAGCGTGGGCGCCTGCGCTTCCCTGACCTGCCGACCCCGCCATTCCGGGTGGTCACTGATGAGGCTGATTTCTCCGGTGGAATTGTTTCTGAGAAACACGTCCGCCAGGCTATTGGTGTCGTGAGCGACCAGATCGCTGGCGGCACTGAAGAAGGCGGTCCACATGCCATCGTCGGTGATCGCGGGCGCGCCGGAGGCCAGCAAGTTGGTGTTGCTCGTTCCGCTGCTGTTCGTGCTGACCAGCGTCGTGGTGCCCGCAGTCAGGTCACGCAGGTAGATGTCGGCCGTGGAGTTGGTGTCGGCCGGCGACAGATTTGCCCCTTCGCTGACGAAGACAATCCGGTTGCCGTTGGCGGAAATCGAAGGGGCATACGAGCGTCCGTTGGCGTGGGAAACTCCGTCCATGCCAACGCTCACCAGGGTGTTGGTCCTGAGATTCACGTCGAAGACCGCAACGAACTCATTGTGGGACAGCGTCGGAAAGAGCGCGGAGTAAGCGAGCCTGGACCCATCCGCCGCCGGTGTCATGGGCACCGCGAATCCCTGGCCTTCCAGCGCCGGCGAACTTCCCGAGGAAGGCACGCTGTTGCCCGCGTACACCACCACCGGGTTGATCGAAGGCGTCTGTACGTCATGAACGAGCCCCAAAACCACGAATGCCGGGATCAGTTGATCGAAGGGTGCTCCCGCCGCGGGCGGGATGATCCTGGGATAACCCGACGGCTGCTCCACCACCATTGGGGCGCCCGCGAACAGTCGGGAGCCGTCGGAAGTCAGCAGGGGACTTCCGGAACTGACCTGATCCAGCAAAAGGGGGAACTCCTCTCCGGTTGCCGGTACCCAGGCGGAGGTTGCCAGGCCTGCGGCGAACGAGACGTTGCGGACTGTATTGGCGCCGCGATCGAGCAGGCGGACGACCGGATGGGTGGGGGAGGTCGGGTTGCCGGGAAGGGGAAGGGGAATCTCGAACGCAATCCTGTTCCCGTCCCCGGAGATGGTCGGCGCACGCGAGTTGCCGGTGCGAAACGAAATGCCGCCTTCGTTGGTGCTGAGCAGCAGGGTTGTGCCAGCCGACCGGTCGCGCAGAAACACATCGGTCCGGTGGTTTCCGTCGTTCGTGGTGAGATTCTCCGCGGCGCTTTCAAAGACGACGAATCGTCCGTCATCACTGATCTGAGCCGATCCGCTCCCGCCGCTCCCGCCTCCGGAAATCAGTGCGGGATCTGCGACGCTCTCCAGCCTGGTCTGGCCGGAGACGCCGCCGCAGCCGAACCAAATGGCCAGCGCCACGATGGCTGAAGCCAGCGGCAACGCCGTGGGTGGATTTTTCATGGGTTGATTTCCTGAATAACTACCGCCTTGAACCGGTGATCTCACCCGTCCGCGTGCAGTCCTGCCGGCCTCTGGTTTCGTGAAACAGTTTCCTTCAACATTCTCGCCTTGTTTCAGTAACAGGTTGACTGGGACCGGCGGTGGCATACAAGATTTTTCAGCCGGAGGACCGCGGAAGGTTGATCCGGAGTTGGGCAAAGTTCAGCGAAAGGAATTGGAAATGTATCTGCCGACGAACGCTTCCCGGGCGCGGACCGCATTCAGCCGCGCCGATCTTCTGGTCGTCATCGCCGTGCTGGTGGTCCTTTCGGTGGTCCGGCTGTCATCGCTGGGCGGCACCCGGAGTTCCTCCAACGCCTCCCAATGCGCCGACAATCTCCGCCGTATCATGCAGGCCTGGGTGATGTACGCCGACGACCACTCTGGCACGCTGGCACCGCTGGGCAGTGGGGGAAGCAGCGCGGGCAAGGATCCGTCGAACCGGAGTTTTCTGGGCGGCTGGCTGGACTTCACCGGCCGGTACGACAACATCAATCCCGATCTCCTGGTCAATCGCGAGAAAGCCCCCTACGGCGCGCATCTGGGAGAGTTTCTCCGCCGTGATGTCAGGGTCTTCCGCTGCCCGGACGATCCGGTTGTGGTGACCGTGTTCGGCCGGCCGTATTCACGCATTCGCAGCGTCTCGGGCAATAACTGGATGGGGGGAGCCGTCTATTGCTCACAATCCCAGTACCGAATGGTTCGGCGTCTTGAGGAAATCATCGGACTGGAACCGGCCAATTCCCTGGTCGTGGTGGATGAGCGGCCCGATTCGGTTAATGACAGCTGGTTCGCCGTCGATATGCTCGGAAACTTTGTCGATTTTCCCTCCTACTACCACGACGGTGCCGGCACGCTTGGTTTTGCGGACGGCCACGTGGAGCAATGGACCTGGCAGGATCCGCGCACCATCACACCGGTCGTCACGCCCGGGCAGCTGATCCCGCTGAATGTACCTTCTCCGGCGAATGCCGATCTGGACCGGCTGCGATCCGTGGCGTCGCTGCGGCGCTAGCGATACCCGGGCGGCGCGGTTTCGTTCTCACGGGTTCCCAAAGGCCTTTCTTCGCGCGAATTTCGTGGTGCCGTGGCGGCCTCGGGGAGCAACCAGATTCACGCTGGCCGGGGCGACCCGCCTGAGGCAGCATCCCTGCAATTAATCGTGAAGCCTTCTGCACCCCCAATTCGGTTTTGCCTTCCAGCTTCAATTCTGGCTTGGGTGGGAATGCTCACGGCGATGCCAGCGTTCGCCGCCGAGCCCACCGAGGCGGAGAAGCTGTTCGCGCTGAAGGTGAAGCCGCTGCTGGCGGACAAGTGCTTCTCCTGCCACGGCGCCGATCCCGACAAGATCAAGGGCGACCTCGTGCTGCTCAACCGCGAAGCGATGCTCAAGGGCGGCGAGAACTCTGACAAGGTGCTGGTCCCGGGCAAGGCCGAGGAGAGCGATCTCTACCTCGCGGTGACCTGGCAGAACGAAGACCTCGAGATGCCGCCCAAGGAGAACGACCGGCTGAAAGTGGAGCAGACGTGGTTCATCCGCGACTGGATCAACGGCGGCGCGCCTTGGCCATCTGAGGAGCGCATCGCCCAGATCGTCGAGCAATATGCCGAGGGCGTGATCGTCAAAACCAGCGGCGGGCTTTCGGAGGATTGGACGAACCGCCGCTACGAGAAGGAATCCCTCTGGGCCTATCAACCTGTGCGGAAGAGCGACCCTCCTGTCGCCCGGAATCAAGGCGACGGGAAGGTCGCCCTTCCGATCGATCACCTCATCAACCGCCGGCTGAGCGAACTCGGCGTTCAGCCCGCGCCTTCTGCAGATCGTCGCACACTGATCCGTCGCGCGACCTATGACCTGACCGGCCTGCCGCCGACGCCCGAGGAGGTTGGTGCGTTCGTCAATGATCCGGCGACTGAGGCCGCCGCCTTCGCCAAGGTGATCGAACGGCTGCTCGCGAGCCCGCATTACGGCGAGCGCTGGGGCCGTCACTGGCTGGATGTCGTGCGCTACGCCGACTCCTCGGGTTTCGCCAACGATTACGAACGTGGCAACACCTGGCGTTATCGCGACTACGTGGTCCGCGCGTTCAACGACGACAAACCCTACGACCAGTTCATCCGCGAGCAGATTGCCGGCGACGAACTTTACGAAGCCCAGCCCGAGGGAGCACGCGATTCCGAGTTGCTGGTGGCCGCCGGGTTTCTGCGCATGGGCCCGTGGGAACTCACCGGCATGGAGGTCGCCAAGGTCGCGCGCCAGCGGTTTCTCGATGACGTCACCGACGCCGTCGGTCAGGTGTTTCTCGCGCACATGCTCCAGTGTGCGCGCTGTCACGATCACAAGTTTGATCCGGTGCCGACCCGCGATTACTACGCGATGCAGGCGGTGTTCGCCACGACACAGCTTGTGGAGCGGGAGGCGCCATTCCTTCAGGCGGAGATTACGAACGGATTCGAGGAGGCGGAGTATTTGAAGGAGCGACGGGAGGAGTTCAGCGCCACGATCAAGAAACTCGACGCCAAGGAAGAGGCCGCCGCCCGCGCGTGGGCGGCCGGGCGCGGCTACGAATACATCCCGCGCAACCGGGGCCTCAAGGACGGTGTGCCCGAGGAACGGCTGGCGCCGAAGAACATCGGGTTCAGCGTCGAGGACTACGGACACGAACGCATTGCTCGCAAAGGGATCGAACGCATCCGCTGGCAGCTCGACCGCTACGAGCCGGTGGCATTCACCGTTTACAGCGGTGCCACGCCGAAGGCGAACTCGGTCAGTCAACCGTTGCGCCTGCCGGGCGACCGTATGAAGGGCGA
Organism: Verrucomicrobiales bacterium; assembly: GCA_003484235.1. GTDB lineage: Bacteria > Verrucomicrobiota > Verrucomicrobiia > Limisphaerales > RI-55 > RI-55. Next base: position 961 of record DNDP01000265.1, on the reverse strand, counting down.
GCTGGAGGAGACGGCGATTCTCACGGGTGGCGATCCGTTTTCGCCGGCGGAACCGGTCGAGCCCGGAGCGCTGAGCGCGGTGTTCGTTTTCGTTCCCGAAGCGGGTTGCAACATTCCCGCTGAGGTTGGCGGACGTCGCACAGCGCTCGCGGACTGGATTGCATCACCGGAGAATCCGTTGACGGCGCGCGTGATGGTGAACCGCATCTGGCAATGGCACTTCGGTCAGGCGCTGGCCGGCAATCCGAACAACTTCGGCGCCACCGGCAAGAATCCGACGCATCCCGAACTGCTCGACTGGC
>DNDP01000265.1:0-467 GCA_003484235.1 Verrucomicrobiales bacterium | reverse complement strand
GAACTGCTCGACTGGCTGGCCGCGACGTTCATGGAGCGCGGCTGGTCGGTGAAGGAGATGCACCGGTTGATCATGATGTCGGATGCCTATCGTCGCTCAAGCGCGCATCCGGACCATGTAATGCTTGCGACCAAGGATCCAACTGGCAGCAGCTACGCGATGTTCCAGCCGCGCCGACTCACGGCCGAGGAATTGCGCGACAGCATGCTCGCGGTCTCGGGCGAGTTGAACCGCGCGCTCGGCGGCATTCCCAATCGCCCCGAGATCAATCTCGAGGCCGCGCTCCAGCCGCGGATGGTCATGGGCACCTTCGCCGAGGCGTGGCAGCCAAATCCGTTGCCCGGGCAACGTCATCGCCGTTCGATCTACGCGCTGAAGATCCGCGGACTGGCAGATCCGTTCATGGAGGTGTTCAACCAGCCTTCGCCCGATCTCTCGTGCGAAGCGCGCGAAGCGAGCACCGTCAC
>DNDP01000095.1:4958-5173 GCA_003484235.1 Verrucomicrobiales bacterium | reverse complement strand
GTCGGCCAGCGTGATCGTGCCTTCGTGGTTGTCGCCATTGGTCAACGGCCCTCCCTGGTCGCCGCCGGGCACCGTGAAGGCCTCCGGCAGGATCAACAGGTGCAGCCGATAGTCGCCCTCGCCGTTGATGAAACCCGAATCAACGACCACGGTGTAGGTCCCGCCAATCGCAGCCACCACCGCCAGTTCCGCCGCCGAGTCGCTCCGGTTGCCGC
>DNDP01000095.1:558-4729 GCA_003484235.1 Verrucomicrobiales bacterium | reverse complement strand
GCCGAGTCGCTCCGGTTGCCGCTTTGGAAATCCGAGGCAACCAGCACGCCGTCGGGGCTGAACAACTGCAGGCGGGGAGTGAAGCCGAAGCCTCCGGTCAGCTGCCCCACACGCAGCAGCACGCGATCACCGGCATCGGCGTCGAACGTCCAACCGTCGAGGTCGGCCACCGTGACGGTGCCTTCGTGGTTGCCGCCATTGGTCAGGGCGCCGCCCTGATCGCCGCCCGGGATGGTGAATGAACCCGGCCGCCGCAGGAAATGCAGCCGGTAATCGCCGCTGCCGCTGGCGACTCCCGAATCGATGGTCACGGTGTAGGTGCCGCCGATCTCGGCGATCACCGCCACTTCAGCGGCCGAGTCGCTCCGGTTGCCGCTTTGGAAATCCGACGCGACGAGGACGCCATTGGGATCAATGAGCTGCAGACGGGGAGAGAAGCCGAATCCGCCGGTCAACTGTCCGACGCGCAGCAGCACCCGGTCGCCGGCGCCGGCGTCAAACGTCCAGTCGTCCTCGGTGTCTGCCACGATGGTTCCTTCATGATTGCCGCCGTTTGCGAGCGGAGTGCCGACGACAATGGGAGGAAGGAACGGACCCGCCTCCAGAAGATGGTTCAGCCGGTAATTGCCCGACCCGCCGACCAGGCTGGCGTCGATCACCACGCTGTAGGTCCCGGTGGCGGGAAGGATCAGCGTGAGCGCCGACTGCGAGGTGCTGGAGGCCGCCGGATCGCTGGTGTAGCCGACCAGTTCGCCGGCCGGATCGAACACCCTCGCGCGCGGGGAGTAGGAGGTGTCGCCGGACAACTGTCGCAGGTCCAGCGTCACGCGGTCCGCGGTGTTGGCGTCAAACGTCCAGACGTCCAGGTCGCCCAGCGAGGTGGCACCATCATGATCGTTGCCGCTCACAAGCGGCGCGCCGTCGTCCCCCGATGGGGTGATGATGATGCCGGGGAGCTTCAAATAGAACAGCCGGTAGGATCCCGTGCCCTCGACCAGCGCCGAATCCACCACCACGCTGAATACGCCGCTGGCCGCCGGCGTGTAAGCAAGGCGCGCCTCGGAGGAGGTCGAGTTCTCGGCGCCGCCGGCACTCGCGACCAGCGCGCCGGCCGCGTCATGGACATGGATGCGGGGCGCGAAGGTGGTGCCGCCCGAAGTCTGGCCGGCGCGGAGGAAGATCCGGTCCCCGGCCGTTGCGTCGAAGGTCCACGCGTCCTGATCGCCGAGCGTGATGGCACCGTCGTGGTTGTCGCCGTTCGTCAGAGCGCCGCCCGTGTCGCTGGAGGGCGTGGTGATGGAGGCGGGAAGCCTGAGCTGGTAGAGCCGGTAGTTTCCCGTGCCCTCCGGCGTGACGGAGTCAATCACGAGGGTGAAGTCGTCCGAACTGGCCGGCCTGAAGGTGACGCGGGCCTCCGATGTGTCCGAGCTTCCACCGCCGGCGGCCTCCACGACCCGGTTTCCGGCAGAATCATGGACGGAGACCCGGGGAACGAAGCCGGACCCGCCCGAGAGCTGGGCGGCGCGCAGTTCCACCGTGTCGCCCGCCGCTGCCGAGAAGGTCCAGGCATCCACATCCCCAAGCGCGATGGCGCCATCGTGTCGCCCCTCGTTGTCCAGGGGGCCGCCGGTTTCGCCGCCGGGGATGGTGAACGCGGCGGGGAGCCGGAGGAGATCGATGCGATAGTTTCCGGTTCCGGCGGGCAGCGCGGAGTCGATACGGACGGTCAGCGTGCCCGAGACCGGCACCGTGTGATCCCATCGTGCCGACGAGGTGCTGGAAGAGTTCGATCCGGTGGCGACGCCGACCAGGCTGCTTCCCGCATCGAAGACTCGGACACGCGGGGCAAAATCCGTTCCCCCCGAGGTCTGGCTTGCGCGCAGAAGAACCTTGTCGCCGGCCGCGACCGTGACCGTCCAGTCGTCGGCTTCGCCCGCGGTCGTGATGGACCCGTTGTGGATGCCGCCGTTGGTCAGGGCACCCTGCGCTCGGGCGGCCGGTGACCCCAGCAGCGTGGAAATCAGCACCACGATGAAGCTAAGCAAGCGGGCGGGAGAGGGGCGGGTCGGAGGAAATACACTCATTGTCGTTTGAATGGATGGCGGTTGATTGTTTCAGCGAATTGCATCTGTCAGAGCCGGGAACGCAAAGGTCCCCAAAGCGACGAACGGCTTGGCCCGCAAGGTGATTGGCCATCCTGTGCTGGAAACGGGTGAAAACCGGCCAACCTGGAGGCGGAGCGGACTGCTCGGTCGGCCCCCAGGTGGCAACTGTCATTCTCCTGGTTGGCCGGCTCGAATGAGCTGGATCGTGAATCACACCAAAAACGGCCCGGTCAAAGAGTTCAACCTTCAATCCTCAACTCTCTTAAGGGCAACAGTCTGGGGACCGACGAAAGCATTTCGTTCCGTGATGATCCTGCTCATGGTCGGGATCAGTCCGCTCCCCGGTAGAACACCAACGCCAGAAGCGGGAATACCGCGCAGGCGGGCGCCTTGAAACTGGGCCGCGAATCTGGGACCGCCTGCGTCGGGCTCCCGGGGTTGCCGGGCTCAGCGTCCGTGCTCGTGCGTTCTTTTCCGCCACAGGGCGGCGGCGGTGCCCGCGGCAAAGCTCGCCAATCCGATCAGCAACAGCCACAAGCCGCCGGGGGTCGACCGCGCCATCGCTCCGACCTCGTCCATACCGGGCAGCGCGAGGACGGCGCAGGCGATCAAGGGGCGGGCGATCGCCGGCCAGCTTCGTCGTTGCCAGGCAAACCAGGCGGAAGCGAGCGCCATTGTCGCAGCCGACAGGGCGAGGGCACCGGTCAGATCACCGCCGTTGCGGCTCCACCACGCGAGGGCGTGAAGCGCCCAGCAGCCGAAGACGACATCACGAAGCCTGCCGGCGTATCGGGGAACCTCGGCGGGCCAGGTGAGACTGTGCAGCCACCAGGTCACCGTGCCGATCTGGCCAAGCAGGAGCGGGCCATCAGGGGTATCGGACCAGAGCTGCCAGACCGGCGCGAGAGTGGAGAAGGCGACGGTCACGGTTGCGGCCGGGGTGCGGTACCGGCAGCCAACGAGCAACCCGATCACGGATCCGGTCAGCGTCAGGGCCCACAGCCGATCGGTCGACCCGAGGATCTCGGCCAGCAGCGAAGCCGGCAGCGAGAGGATGGTTCCGGCCAGCGAGGCCGCGGCGAGCGGCAGCGTCCATTGCCGCGATTCGCGCTGCACCGAGAGAACGCCGAACGCCGCGAGATTGGTCAGGTTCAGCCAGAGGAGCGTGGCCGAGCCCGCCTGCAGGATCGCCATGGCAGCGGCGACGCCCGGCAGTGCGATTGCCAGCCGGGCGAGCTGGCGGTCAAAACCCTCCGTCCATTCACCGCGCCGGTGATAGGCCAGCCAGGCGAGCAGCCAGATGGTCGGGCAGACGAATTCGTTCCGCCACGGGAACGAGTAGACGTAGCCGAGACTCGCGAAGTGCGCGCCGGTACCGGCAAGGAGCATGGCGACGAAGCTCAGCGTCAACCAACCCGCACGGCAGTCGCCGAACACGGCATGTCTTTGGCGTGGCAGAGCGAACGCGCCGAGAACCAGCGCCGGCAGCAGCAGCGTCCAGCCGAGGTGCCAGTGGCGGTCCTGCTGCACGGCCCAGTCGATCGCGTCCAGTCGCGCGTGCGCTTCCTTGAGCGCAATTGGCAGGGCGAGATTGAATAGCAGCACAAACCCAAGCAACCACGGCAGGCCCGTGGAGATCGGCAGTTGCCGGATGCCACGGCGGAGGACCGCAAACTGCCCGGTGCCCAGCAGCGCGGCCAACCCGCACAGGATTATCATTGTGGTGCGACCGAGTTGCGCCCCCTGGCTGATCAGGATGAAGGGCACCAGGATCGGCAGTCCCGCAAGCACCACCAGCATCAACGTGTCGTAGTAAATGACGCGCCGGACAAGGAACACCGCCGTGGCGACAATGATAAACCCGTACGCCTCCACGGCACCGAAGTTGAAGTGCAGCTGTTCGGCCTCGGACGCGAACAGCCGCTCGTCGCCCGCGAGGAGAAACACACCCAACAGAACCAGTGCCGCACTGAGCGGGTAGAACGGGTTGCCGGCGACGACCCGGCGGAGGCAACGCATCGCGTGATGCGTTGCCGGGCCCGAAGCAGAGGACGGTTCATCGTTCA
>DNDP01000095.1:0-413 GCA_003484235.1 Verrucomicrobiales bacterium | reverse complement strand
GGACGGCTCCCCGGTTGAACTGGCCAGCTGCTGTCCTGCCAGCGGACTTTGAGTCGTCGGTGATTGGAATGCGTGCGGTTGAGCCGTTGTGCGTGTACTTCACGAATGCCGAGTCGCCGGCCTCCTGTCGAGTCGCGGTGAAGATGCAGCCGGAAAAGCGCGTGGCAGACGCGCGAATCGGAAGGTGGCTTCGGGTGCGCGATGGTCCATGTCGTATTCATGTCTGCAGGAACTCGCATCACGCGTGCCACGGCGGAATGGCGCTCCTGTGGTTCGCAATGTTCTGAGTGCATCAGCCGCGGAAGAGCAACGACGGGCTGCGCGATTGCGGGGTCGCAAGCCCGTTGCCTTCGGGGCAAACGGGACGATTTAGGGGTTTCTCTGAATTGATGGGATGTGACAATAATGACGGG
>DNDP01000233.1 GCA_003484235.1 Verrucomicrobiales bacterium | reverse complement strand
TTGCGGCGGTCCACCTCGAGCTGGGATTCACCCTCGCCGCCGCGCATGCCGATGCCGCCCTTCTGCCGGGAAAGGTGGGTCCAGTAACGCGTCAGGCGTGGCAGCAGGTGCTGCAGTTGGGCGAGCTCGATCTGGAGCTTGCCTTCGCGCGTGCGGGCGCGTTGGGCGAAGATGTCGAGAATCAGCGACGTGCGGTCGAGGATCTTGCACTCGAAGATCTTTTCCAGATTGCGGCTCTGCGCGGGGGAGAGCTCGTCGTCGAAGATGACCGTGTCCACCTCGGCTTCGCGACATTTCCGGGCGAACTCCTCGGCCTTGCCGGAGCCGATGAAAGTGCCGGCATTGGGGGTGTCCAGCTTCTGCGTGCCCTGGCCGAAAACTTCCGCGCCGGCGGTCGTCGCCAGCTGGGCAAGCTCCTCCAACGAGTCGCTGACCTCCCAGGCGGGTTGCGACTTGAGCTCGACGCCGACGAGGAAGACCCGTTCGGTCTTGTGATTGGAGGTGGTGACGAGTGCTTTCACGACTTGCGAAGGTCAGGATAACAGAGTTCGGCGGACTGGAAAGCGGGGTTTTGCCGGCGGCTCAGGGGCCATCGGATAGAGCCTCCGTGGCGGGGCGCGTCCATTCGTCCACGATCACCGCCGTCACCGCATCTGCCGAGACGTTCAGGACCGTACGGGCCATGTCGAGGATGCGGTCCACGCCGATGATCAGGGCGATGCCCTCCGCCGGCACGCCGAAGTTGGCGAGCAGCCCGACGATCAGCGGCAGCGAGGCGCCGGGCACGCCGGCCACGGCGACGGCGCTGAGCACGGTCAGGATCAGCAGCAGCACCTGTTGTCCGAGGGCGAGCTGGACGCCGTAGACCTGCGCGAGGAAGAGCACGACGCAGCCCTCATAGAGGGCGGTGCCGCTCATGTTCATCGTCGCGCCCAGCGGCAGCACGAAGCTGGCGGTCGAGTTGGAAACGCCCAGCTTGTCGCGGGTGATCTGGATCGTGGTGGGAAGGGTGGCGTTGCTGGAACTGGTCGAGAAGGCCGTCACGATGATCGCCCGCACGGCGCGGAAGAACTTTCCCGGCGGAATGCGCGTGAACAGCTTCAATAGCACCGACATCGTGCCGAACAGATGGACCAGCATGGCCGCCAGGCAGAGCGCCACAAACACCGCCAGCGACTGCAGCACCGAGGCCCCGGCCTTGATGCAGACGCTGACGATCATCGCCGGCACGGCGTAGGGCGCGAGCTTGAGGGCGAAGTTCACCAGCCGCGTGGCCAGCGTGGTGGCGATCTCGAGTGCCGACTGCACCCGCACGCGTTGATCGCCGGCGAGCTGGGTGCCGGCCGCACCGAGCAGGATGGCAAACAGGATCAACGGCAGAATCTGAAAGTCGACCACCGCCCGCAGCAGGTTGCGCGGCATGAACAGCTCCACCAGGTAGGCGAAGCTCAACGTCGGCAGCGTCTTGGCCACCTCGGCCTTTTCCTGCGCCTCGGACTGGAACTGGTCGAGCAGGGCGTCGCGCGTCGCTCCGTCGATGCCGTCGCCCGGGATGAACGTGTTCATGACCAGCAGCCCCAGCGCAACGGCCACCGACATGTTCAGGACGAAGAGGCCGAACGTCCGCGCGGCCATGGGCCCCAGCAGGTCAAGCCGGCCGAGCTGCACCACGCCGAGCATCAGCGAGGAGAAGACCAGCGGCACCACTGCGAAGAAAAGCAGCCGCAGGAACACCTGGCCAAAGGGATCGAGCGCCTGCGTCGCCACCCACCGCAGCTGCTGCATCCACGCCTCGTTGCCGTGCGCCACCGTGCGGATCAAAACGCCGGCGACGACGCCCGCCACCAGGCCGATGAGGATGCGGTTGGCCAGGCGGTCGGAGTTGGCGGGGGCGGACATGGCCGGGACGCTAGCGGGGAGCGGCAACGAAGTAAATCCCGGCACGCGGGACGCACAGGATCGTTTCCGGCGTTGCTGCCGGCAACCGCTTCACCGTATCGTCGCCGCCATGTTCCTCCGCAATGGTCTCACGCTGTCTGCCGCTCTCGGGCTGGTCCTGCCGTCCCCGGCCGCCGACCGCGACTGGCCGGCCTATCTTGGGGACAAATCCAGCAGCCAGTATTCAAGCCTCCGGCAGATCACACCGCGCAACGTCGCGCGGCTCGAAGTCGCGTGGACCTATCATGCCGGCGGCGCCGACACCAACAACCGCTCCCAGATCCAGTGCAACCCGCTGATCGTCGACGGCGTGCTTTACGGATCGTCGCCCGACGTGCAGGTGTTCGCGCTGGATGCCGCCACGGGCCGGGAACGGTGGCGTTTCAAAGCCGCCGCGGAGCCGGGGCTCCGGGTTTCCGGCGTCAATCGCGGGCTCGTCTACTGGGCCGACGGCCCGGACCGGCGCATTCTTTTCGCGAGTGACCAGTTCCTGCACGCGCTGGATGCCGGCACCGGCAGGCGCATTCCCACCTTTGGCAATGGCGGCACCGTGGATCTCAAACAGGGCCTGGGCCGGGACGTCAGCAGCCTGTCGATGCAGGCCAACACGCCGGGGGTCCTGTTCGGCGACCTGCTGATCATGGGCATGAGGCTCGGTGAAGGGCCGGCCCCGGCGGCACCCGGCCATATCCGCGCCTACAACGTCCGCACCGGTGAACTGGTGTGGCGGTTCAACACGATTCCGCTGCCCGGCGAGTTCGGGCACGACACCTGGCCGCCGGAGGCTTACAGGCATGTTGGCGGCGCGAATGTCTGGGCCGGCTTCGCGCTCGATGAGCAGCGCGGCATCGTCTACTGCCCGACGGGCTCGGCGGCATTTGATTTCTGGGGTGGCGACCGGGTCGGGCAGAACCTCTTCGCCAACTGCCTCATTGCGCTCAACGCCCGCACGGGTGAACGTCTCTGGCACTACCAGTTCGTCCATCACGATCTCTGGGACCGCGATCTGCCGGCGCCGCCGAATCTGCTGACCGTGAGGCACCGGGGAAGACGGGTGGACGCCGTGGCGCAGGTTACCAAGTCCGGCCACGTATTCGTCTTCAACCGCGAGACGGGAGAACCGCTGTTCCCCATTGAGGAGGTGCCGGTGCCGCCCAGTTACCTCCCCGGCGAGGCCGCCTGGCCGACCCAGCCGATCCCGACGCGCCCCGCGCCCTTCTCCCGGCAGCTGTTTTCCCACGACGAAATCACGGACATTTCGCCGGAATCGCACCGCGCCGTGCTGAACCGGTTTGTGCAGGTCAAGCCGCATGCGCCCTACCTGCCGCCCACGACCGAGGGCACCATCGTGCTGCCCGGGTTCGACGGCGGCGCGGAGTGGGGCGGGGCGGCGGCGGATCCCGACGGCATCCTCTATGTGAACGGCAACGAGATGCCCTGGATCCTCACCATGGTGCCAACGCAGAAGGAGGACGGCGAACCGCTCTCCACCGGCGAAGGCATCTACACGCAGATCTGCGCCGCCTGCCATGGCCTCGATCGGCGGGGCAACGCCGCCCAGGGCGTCGCCTCGCTGGTGGACGTCAAGAACCGGCTGGATCGTCGGGGGATCATCAACCTGCTGGTGACCGGCAAGGGCGTGATGCCTTCCTTCGGGTTCCTCAGCAACGAGCAGAAGCAGGCGGTCGCGCTGTATCTGCTCGATGAAGCGCCGTCAGCCGATGCCGGAGGCCGCGTGACCGGATCGGACGAGGGAAATCAGCTAGGCAAGATTCCGTACACCACCACCGGCTACAATCGCTGGTTCGATCCGGAAGGCTATCCGGCGGTGAAGCCGCCGTGGGGCACGCTGAACGCCATCGACCTGAACACCGGCGAATACAAGTGGCGCGTGACGCTTGGCGAGTTTCCCGAACTCACCGCCCGCGGCATCCCGCCCACCGGCACCGAGAACTACGGCGGGCCGGTGGTGACGGCCGGCAACGTCATCTTCATCGCCGCCAGCAAGGACCAGCACATCCGCGCCTTCGATCGCCGCAGCGGGAAGGAACTCTGGAAGCACAAGCTGCCCGCCGGCGGCTACGCGACCCCTGCCACCTACGAGGTGGACGGCCGGCAGTACGTGGTCATCGCCTGCGGCGGCGGCAAGATGGGCACCGCAAGTGGCGACGCCTACGTGGCGTTCGCGCTGCCCAAATGAAGCAACCATGAGGATGTACCCCAACCGAGGCACCGCCTTTACGCTGATCGAGCTTCTGGTCGTCATCGCGATCATCGGCATTCTGGCGGCCATGTTGTTGCCGGCGCTTTCCCGCGCCAAGGGCACCGCCCGCAAATCGGCCTGCACCTCGAACCTGCGCCAGCTCGGCTTGGCCTGGCGCATGTATCTGGATGATCACGACGGCCGCTTCCCGGACCGCCGCGACCTGAAAACCGCGCTGCCCGGCGGCTACAAGCCGTGGACCACCTGGCCCGCGAGCGATCCCCGGGCCGGCTGGGCCGCCGTGGTGCTGGAGCGCACCCTGCCCAAAAGCCGGGTGATGGAATGCCCGTCAATTCTCTCCGGCCCGCTCCGCAGCGCAGTGCAGGCGCACCAATACGGCGGCTTCGACACGAACACGGCGCCGGTGGTGAACTACTGGATGTGGCGCTTCGACCGCACGACCGAACCGGTTGCCGGCGACAATTTCTGGGGCAAGACCGAAACGCAGTCGGTGACCGACCTGCGTGCGGAGAACAATCCCTTCATCGGGGTGCCGAACGGACCGGTGGACACCGAACTGGCGGTCGATCCCTATTTCCCCAACACCATCCGCAGCCTGCCGGACAACCTGCGCGGCTGGTCGGCGCACCTGGGCGGCCGCAACCGGCTCATGCTCGACGGCCATGTCGAGCACTTCAAGGACGCGCGGACGCGGTGAGGGAACCGTCCCGGCTCCGACCGGGACGGCGTCGGCAAGCATCTGCCCCGGGTTGGGTTTCACTGCCGGATTGTCAGGGCAATCGGTTCGGCGAATACTCAAGCCACCCATGAAACCGGTCTTCTTCCTTCTGCTGTTTCTGCTCGGCCAGGCAGCGAGCCTCTGCGCCGCCGATCAGCCGAACATCCTTTTCGCCATTTCCGATGATCAATCGTTTCCCCATGCCGGTGCCTACGGCACGAAGTGGGTGAAGACGCCGGCCTTCGACCGCGTCGCACGGGAGGGGTTGCTGTTCATGCGCGCCTACACGCCCAACGCCAAGTGTGCTCCCTCGCGGGCGTGCATCCTCACCGGGCGCAATTCCTGGCAGCTGAAGGAGGCGGCGAACCACATCCCGTTCTTCCCGGCGGAGTTCAGGACGTGGGTGGAGGCGCTCGGCGAACACGGCTACTTCACCGGCATGACGGCCAAGGGCTGGTCGCCGGGCGTGGCCAACGATGCGGACGGCAAGCCGCGGCAGATGACGGGCCGGCCGTTCAACGCGCGCAAGCTCCAGCCGCCGGCCCGGGCGATCTCGGGCAACGATTACGCCGGCAACTTCGAGGACTTCCTCGCGGCCGCCCCCAAGGACCGGCCGTGGAGCTTCTGGTACGGCTGCACCGAACCGCATCGCGGCTACGAATACGGCGCGGGCGTCGCC
>DNDP01000165.1:4917-6343 GCA_003484235.1 Verrucomicrobiales bacterium | reverse complement strand
CGATGATCGCGATGACCACCAGAAGCTCGATCAGACTGAAGGCTCGCTTTCCGGATGAAGGCATTGAGAGGTCATTTGTTACGCGGCACGGTGGCGCGCTCCCAAAGCCACGTCACGTCTGGATTGCCGGGAGTTCGCTCGGTGTGGAATTGTTCTCGTTTCACGGGTCTGAGTGTTCGTTCGTCCTGCCAGCGTTTCGTTTCTACGTGGCCGTCGGCAAACGTGAGATTCGCTCCTTGATCGTGTCTCCCGGCGGGGAGGCTTATCCAACCCTGGATACCGGAGGAGTTCACTCCCACGAAAAAGTAGCCATCGCTAATTGAGTCCTCATGCTCATCAATGAAGACGAAATGTTGGGACACCGGAGGCATACCAAGGTCGGTCTGTTTCCAATAGACCTGAAATGGTGCCTGAGCTCCAAAACGACCGGTGTAGGAGTACTGGTTGGAACCCAGCAGGCTGTTCATGCTGTAGGAGCGGACGCGAGCCATGCGTTGCCCTCCTTGCAACGCCCAGGATTGGTCGGCGGGGCATTTGTAGATGCCCGCACTCAGGGTGTATTTTCCAATCTTGCCGAACCCATCCGAGGTGAGAATCGCGGTGTTGGTGTTGTCGGGATTGTCGGCCGAGTAGTCCAGCCAGCCTGCGGTCCACGACATGTATTGGCCACCTTGACGCCCCGCCAATTGGCCCCCCTGGTTTCTGGGCAGCCAACCATCGTGATCGGTGGCATAGACCTGCCAGGCGAGCTGGAGTTGTCTCAGGTTGCTGATGCATTGGATATTGTGGGCCTGTCGCTTGGACTTGGCTAAAGCCGGCAAAAGCAAAGCGGCGAGCACCCCGATAATGGCAATGACCACCAAAAGCTCGATCAACGTGAATGCTGGAGTTCGAATCGAATGCTTGGCTTTCATGAAACTTGCCCCGGATCGCCCGTGCGAGCGACCCGGGGTCGTTGAGTTTTCTATTCGTTGTTGCGCAGAACAAACCCGCGGTACTGCTGGGTGTTGTCGTAGCCGTAGCCGACGATGATGTCGGCGTCATTTGCTCCGTTGGCGAACTGCAGGCTCTGGAATGAGCCGAGAGTGGAGACGGCATTCAGGTCCACCAAGCCGGAGAGGCCGCCCACGCCCACCACGGCGGTGTAGCCGTTGTTGATGTAGTTCAGGCCCACGATCAGCTTGTTGTTGTTGACGTCCATGGCCCGCCCGGAACTGGCCCCGGTGAGTAGGCCCACGTCCTGCTGAAGTGGTCCCCTGAGTGGAGCCAGGGATGAGGTGGTTTTAGTTATGACGGAAGGGTTGGGACGGCATGGGTTGGGGTTGGTTGGTTCGGGGGTTCACTGGCGCCCAGGGGCGGAAAGTTGTCCACCAGCCGGCGGCGGCGAGAATGGGCCACCCAGCTCGTCGGAGCCGGCGGCGGATGG
>DNDP01000165.1:2247-4595 GCA_003484235.1 Verrucomicrobiales bacterium | reverse complement strand
GGGCGATACACGTCCCACGGCCGGGCGTAGCCCAGCCCCTGGTGGATGCGTTCGTGGTTGTAGTCGTTGAGCCAGCGGCGCACGCCCGTTTCCAGGGCCGCCAGGTCGCCGTAGTCGCGCAGGTAGATGTCCTCGCATTTGAGACTGCGCCAGAGCCGCTCGATGAACACGTTGTCCAGCCAGCGCCCCCGGCCGTCCATGCTCACCCGCGCACCGCTGGATTCCACCGCCGTGATCCATTCCCGGCCGGTGAACTGCACGCCCTGATCGGTGTTCATGATTTCCGGCGCCCCACCGGCGGCCCGCACCGCGGCCTGGTAGGCGGCCACGCAGAAGCCCGCCTCCAGCGTGTTGTTGATCCGCCACGCCAGCACCGCCCGGCTGTGCCAGTCCATGATCGCCACCAGATAGGCAAAGCCCCCGTGGATCGGAAGGTAAGTGATGTCCGCGCACCAGACCTGGTCGGGCCGGGTGACCGGCAAATCCCGCAACAGGTAGGGATACTTCTTGTGCTCCGGGCTGGGCTGGCTGGTCCGGGGCTTGGGTGCGATGGCCTCCAAACCCATCACCCCCATCAACCGCCGCACGCGTTTGCGACCGACGGGCCAGCCGCGCCGGCGCAGTTCGATCATCAGTTTGCGCTGGCCAAAGACAGGCCAACGGGTGTGCAACTCATCCAACTCGCGCATGAGCCGCCGGTCTTCCCCGGTGATCCGGGGCCGGGGCTCCAGACGGTTGCGGTTGATGTCCAGCAGTTGGGCCTGCCGACGAAGGCTCAGCTGGGAGTGATCGCGTTCCATCATGGTCTTTCGCTCAGATCGACTCCCAGCTGATCGCACTTTTTTTCGAGAAATTCCTTCTCGATCAGGAGTTGCCCGACTTTGCGCTCCAGACGGGCCTGGTCGCGCTCGGCCTTCTCCCGTTCCGCGCTGACGCTGCCCTTGCTGGCAAACACCTCGGGCAGGCGCGCCTGCAGTTCCTGCTTCCACGTGCTGACCTGCACGGGATGGAGCCCTTCCTCCTGGGCGATCTGGTGGATGGTCTTGATGCCCTTGAGCGCCTCCAGGGCGACCCGGGCTTTGAACTCGGCACTGTGCGTGCGTCGCTTGCTGGGTTTTTGCTTTCGTTGCTTCATGGTTTTCGGTCCGGCTCTTCGCCGCCCCGAAACCCTAGCACATCACAACCTCACTCCTGGCTCCGTTTACCGGGACCACTTCTACCCGATCCAAACCTGCTTGCCACCATCGGTTCCGCCCAGCGAAACCGAGCCGTTTGCCACGTAGGGATTCCAAGCGGCGCCAGCAAAGTTTGAACTGTCCACCAGGATGGCGATCGAAGCGGGCACGCCTTTGCGAAGGTCCACCGTGAACCCCGCCGTGTTCCCACTGAAATGATCATCGGCGAACTGGGGATCGAATACTATGCTGTTGGGATCGCTGCCGGCGTTTTGCTCCTGGAGGTTGGTCCATCCGTCTTGATCATAGTCACCACTTCCATTCTGGCTGAAGGTGCCGAAATGATCCCATTCCCAGCCATTTGCCAGTCCGTCGCCATCGTAGTCGGTCGCCGGTGTTTGATTGAAAGTGCCGAAATGGGTCAGCTCAAATCCATCGGAGAAACCGTCGGCATCGGAATCGAAATACTGGCAATCTTCCCAAAAAAAGCCCGTTACAGTGAGTGCCGAATTGCCATAGTCATAGAACGTTGTAGGCACGACACAATAAGTGCTGTAAGCCAGCTCCCAAGCCGTGTAATACGCGGCAATTGCCCGATCACATGCGACAAAGCGGGCATTGTAAAAGTACACCTCGTCCGTGTAAGACTCGACGGCTTCATTTGCGAAGCGGAACTGAAAATTGGAAAGTGTTGGTTTTGCATGAATGTAATAGAAGCTCAGGTAGGAGACTCCATAACGTCCGGATTGGCTGCCGGAGTTGACGGACTCGCCTGCCGACTGATCGTGTTCAGACGTGAGTATCGCTCCAGCGCCCGATACCGTACCATCATACAAACTGACCTTTCCCCCTGTCGAAAACTTTAGCACTGTCCCAGCCTCGAAAACCGTGTTCCCCGTCATCCAGACATTGCCCGTGACGTGGTACGTGGTGGCGTCGTCAAAGGTGAAGTTGGAGGCGGAGTTCAACACCACGATGAAGTCCATCACAAACCCGGGACGCTGCCCAGCGACCTCGTTCATCGCCACAAACCGGGCACCATTCGTCTCCCGCGCTCCGGCAAACTGCCTGACGATTGAGCCGCCCCGGCCCAGAACGGATTTTGCCGGGCTTTCAGGTGCGCCGCCTGCGACTCGTTCGGGCAGCTTTTCCAAACTGGAATGCACCTGCCGA
>DNDP01000165.1:0-2137 GCA_003484235.1 Verrucomicrobiales bacterium | reverse complement strand
AACTGGAATGCACCTGCCGATACGGCACCGACTCGACCAGAAATCGCCGGCCCTCAATGACCAGCCATTGTTTCGACACCGGATGGGCAATGTCCCCCGAAACCGGGTCGCCATTTGGCTCAATGCCAAAAGCTTTTCCCAGTGGCATGGAATAGCCGCCGAACTTGAGCAAAAAGTCCTTTCCACTCGCTTCGCCACCTCGACCAAGGTTTTTCGGAATCTCGCTAATGTGGGGATCGGGTGTGTCAAAGAATTCAGTCCAAACCTCCAGAAAAGTGCTGTCGCCATTCATCCCGTAAATCTCTGGTGGCAGCGGTTTTTCCCGCAGAATCACATCCTGTTCAAAGCCGGCCTTCATCTGGGAGTAGCGGATATCCGCCTCCAACCCGTCGAAGGCGCTGACGTAGCTCACGCTGACCCCATCTTCAACAAACCCTGCCGCATCTCTGGTTTCGGCGAGAATGGCGGTAAGATCCGAATTCCTATCGTGGTAGGCAATGCCCACTACCGATCCACTCAAGTATTCGCCGTTTGCACCCATGAACTCGAAAACTTTTGATTGATTGGGGTTGGCCTTCCAAGTGACGCGGTGACCGGTCCGGGTCCCGACCGCAAGTGAATCAATGATTTCCACCGTTGTGCTGGCTATCTGCCATTTCCCGTGGGCGTCGCGATAGTTCAACCCCGTTTCCAGCTGGTGGACCACGTTAGTTTTCACAGCCCATTCTCCGTTGGTCTGATTCCGAGTCTGCTCTACAGCCTCCCAGCGGGTGTGATTCTGCGCCTGCTCGACCAATCTTGGCGTCGTCGCGCCACCGCTGGTTAGGGGTTGCCCTTGAAGTGCCAGGGTACCGGTGAACACCAGCCCCACAACAAGTAATCTTGTCTTCATTTGGTCGGTAGATTCCTCGTTCCCTTCACTACTCCTTGGGGAACGTTGAGTTTGTACCCCCCCCCTGCCAGAAACCGTCAAACGTTTGTTTTCGAGTTCTTGGGCCCGCCATTTTGTGGGGCATGCCTCTACCACTCGTTTGCCAACACTGCGAAGGCCTTTCTGTCCTGTGCAGGAACTGGGATCAGCGCTACATGCGTATCCACGACTCCGAGACCGCAGCTCGCCCGGGCAACCAGATTCCGCCACTAATATTCGATCGAACTTTTTTATACAAAAATCCGGGGTGCCGGTGTCCATTGGTCAGAGTTTGGATGCCGACACACAGATGAACCGCGCGGACTGCCGCGACCTGTATGAGCGCCGGGCCGCCCAGCTGGTCCTCTACGGCCGCGCGCTCGGGCTGACCCACGCCGAGGCCGAGGACGTCCTGCACGAGACGTTCGTCGCCCTGCTACGCCTGTCCGACTGGCCGGAACAGCCGGACCGTTACTGTGTCCGCGCCTACCGCAACCGCGCGCTCAACGCCCGTCGCGGCCTCTGGAACCGGCTGCGGCACGAGCTCGAGTCCCGCCGCTGGTTCGAGCGCACTCCGGCCGAGTCTCCCTGGGAACGGGCGGCGATGCGCTGCCTGGCCGGCCTGCCGGTGGACCAGCGCGAGGTGATCGTCCTCAAGATCTGGCACGGGCACACCTTCGACGAGATCGGGGCGCTGCTCGGAGTGTCCCCCAACACCGCCGCCGGGCGTTACCGCTACGGCATGCAGAAGCTCAAAACCTGTCTCCAGCACCATGAACACGAACGACCTGAATCCCCTGGAGTCGCGGATGCGCTCCTGGACACCGCGCCGCCCCTCGCCCGCGCTTGAAGAACGCCTGTTCGGCGAGGTGAAGCGCGCCGCCGCGGAAGCCCCCGCCGCCGACTGCAGCCGCCTGCCCGGCTGGGGCTGGCTGGCGCCCGTAGCCTGTGCCTTCGTCCTCGCCCTCCAGCTGGCCCCGCCGTTGACCAGTCCCCGTTTCCCGACCGGCGACGGGACCACGGCGGCGGTCCACGCCGGGTCCGGCGGCCATGCGCTGCTGGCCTACGCACCGGGCTGGGCCAACAGCGCCATGAACAACGTGAACGGGGAGACTTTTGAATCGACAAACTGGACAGCCCCCCCTTCTCCTATGCGGACTTTGCCGGTCTTCCTCACGTTGACCAACGGCCTGATCCAATAATTTCATGAGCAAGGAAAAATCGAAT
>DNDP01000010.1:4829-5712 GCA_003484235.1 Verrucomicrobiales bacterium | reverse complement strand
CGGATCGTGAACGTGGACGCCTCGTTGATCGCCCAGGAGCCGAAGATCTCGCCCCACGTCGACGAGATGAAGCGCAACATCGCCGCCGCGCTCGGCATCAGTCCGGCGCGCGTCGGCATCAAGGCCACCACAAACGAGTCGCTTGGCTTCATCGGCCGCGGCGAAGNNCGCCGCTCTATCACTCCGCGCCCCAGGCGGCCGTCGCGCTGACCATCCGGCAGGGCGGTACCGCGGTCATCATGGAGAAGTTCGATCCCGAGCATTATCTGCAGCTGGTTGCCAGGCACCGGGTGACGCACACCCAGCTGGTGCCGACGATGTTCTCGCGCATGCTGAAGCTGCCAGAGGAGGTGCGCCGGCGGCACGACCTCGCTTCGCTCGAGATCGCGATCCACGCCGCCGCCCCCTGCCCGGTGCAGGTGAAAGAAGCGATGATCGCGTGGTGGGGACCGATCATCCACGAGTACTACGGCGCGACCGAAGGGCTCGGCTTCACCGGCCGCGGCGAAGGCATCGCCGCCATGGCGATCGCCTCCGTGGACCTTCCGGAGGCGGACTGACCATGGGACAGAAAGCGGAGATCAGCTGGCGCCGGGTGACCGAAGAGGGGCAGAAGCTCCAAGTCTACGCCCACCACGTGGGAACGGAGTGGCGTTTTTTTCAGCGCGAGCGCCGGTTCGATGTCTGGCAGCCGGTCGAGCAGCCGCCACTGGAGGACTGGCTCGAACTGCTGGATGCGGTGGACCGGCGGGGGGGGGGGCCGGTGGTGGAACCCGGGGGGGGGGGGGGCGGGGGGGAAAGGGGGGGGGGGGGGGGGGGGACGGGGGAGGGGGGAGGGCGCGGGCCCGCCCCCCCCCCCCCCCGCCGCCCCCCCCGCCCGCCC
>DNDP01000010.1:0-4765 GCA_003484235.1 Verrucomicrobiales bacterium | reverse complement strand
GGTCGAGCAGCCGCCACTGGAGGACTGGCTCGAACTGCTGGATGCGGTGGACCGGCGGGTGCAGCGCCGGTTGCTGAAGCCCGAGGAGGGGCCGCGCGTGAGGAAACGGATCAAGGAACTGTTTCCGGAAGCCGATCTATAGGACGAAGAGCCGATTTGACAGGCCGGTGCGGTCCGTGCGGCCAGATGCGGCGTTGACGCCTGCGTGGCTTCCGGCCAGTATCCGCGCCAGTCAGTTGATGTACCGACGCCCCGTTGCAGATCCGTCTGGCAGTGGTTTTCCGCGTGCAGGGGTGGCAGCGACCGCGAGATCAGCACTTATGAACGCCAAAGTATTGACGGTTGACGACGCTCCGGAGATCCGGGAGATCGTCAGTGAAATCCTCCAGCATCACGGGTATGACATCACTGAAGCGGGTTCCGCTGCGGAACTGCGTGAAAAGTTCGAAGGACATCAGCAGGACATCGTGCTCCTCGATCTGAAGCTCCCCGACGGTGACGGCCTCGATCTGCTGCCCCAGATCAAGCAGAAGTGGCCGGACACGGAGGTCATCGTTCTGACGGGCAACGCCACAATCGACGCCGCCGTCAGCGCCACGAAGAACGGTGCCTATCAGTTCATCCAGAAACCGTTCGATCCCAAGACGCTCATACTGCAGATCGAAAAGGCGCTCGAGCACAAGGATCTGGCCAACGAGGCCACCTCGCTGCGCCGCGCCCTCTCCGGCATGAGCGGCGGCAGCGCCCCCATCTTCCAGAGCCCGGCAATGAAGGCCGTCGTCCGCACCGTCGAACGCGTCGCCCCCGCCGACGTCTCGATCCTCATCACCGGCGAAAGCGGCACCGGCAAGGAGGTCATCACCGACCTCATCCACGGCCTGAGCCCGCGGGCCAAGGGGCCCTGCGTGAAGATCAACTGCGCCGCCCTGCCGCGGGAGCTGATCGAGAGCGAGCTGTTCGGCCATCTCAAGGGGTCCTTCACCGGTGCGACCAACGACAAGGAGGGCCTCTTCGAGCAGTCGGAGGGCGGGACCCTGATGCTCGACGAGCTTTCCGAGATGCCGATCGACACCCAGAGCAAACTGCTCCGTGTGCTGCAGGACAAGGAAGCGCGGCGGATCGGCGGCAAGAACACCTACAAGATCGACTGCCGCGTCATCGCCGCGACGAACCGCAAGCCCGAGGAGGCGATCCGCGACGGCAAGCTCCGCGAGGACCTCTTTTACCGCATCAGCGCCATCACCGTGCACCTGCCCCCGCTGCGCGAGCGGCGCGACGACGTGCTCCCTCTGGCCCGCGCCTTTCTCCAGCGGTTCGCCAGCCAGGCCGGGCGGGTCATCTCCGGTTTCGATCCCAAGGCGGAGGAGCTGCTCCAGAAATACGAGTGGCCCGGCAACATCCGGCAACTGCAGAATGAGATCCAGCGCGCCGTGCTGATGTGCGAGGGCTCCAAGGTGGAGGCCGCCGACCTGTCCATCACTGCCGCCGTTTCGTGTCCCGATGATGAAAGCCTCACGTTGATGGAGGCGATGGAGCGCAACACAATTGTGCAGATGCTCAAGGAGACCGGCGGCAACAAGCTAGAGACTGCCAAGCGCCTCGGCATCGGCCGGCAGACCCTTTACAACAAGATCAAGGCCTACGGGATCGAGGTGTAGCGGTCCGGGCGAATCGGAGTGCAGGCGCCTGTCGGGTCGGCACGCCAGGCTTCAAGACCTTCCCATTTGCGACCCCATGGCACCTGAAGATGTTGCCGCACTGTTGCTCTTCGGTGGTATCGGCGCGCTCAGCGGTTGCAGCACAGCGCTTCCTTGTCGTGGTTCCCGTCACCCGTTCCTCTGGTCCAGCCTGCTGGCGTTCGTGATCGCGATCCTGGTCGGCTTGAGTGTGTCAGTCGTGCTGCAGGCCTGCCAGGTGATCAGCGAGGGCGGCAAATCCACTGGCGATGCACTAAAATCCGGGTTGGCCGCCGCGGCGCTGCTGTCCTTCGCCATGCCCGTTGCTTGTGGTGCCCCGGCGGCAATTGCAGGAATAGGGATCCAATATGTTCTCCGGCGTTTCCGCATCGGTCGGATACCGCCGTTGCCGCCTGCCCGGTAAAGCCTGGTTTGCCCGTTCCGTCAACCTGCATGACTCCAAATGCAGAATCTTTTGCCCGCTGGCTGGTGATCGGTAGGTGTGGGGTTTTGGGAATTTATGCTCTCGCCGATGGCTTGGTTTACCTGTCGGAGCAGACGGATGCAGATTGGGTTCTGCGTTGGGTGATTATGGCCCCAACATTCACGTCGATCTCGTGTGTGTTGATGTCCGTTTCTTACCTCACCTTCAGGCGACGCTATCAGACCATCTGCACCCTGACGGCGTTCGTCCTCGCGTTCGCGGCCTTCATCATAGTTGCCTCCTTTCCGGACTGGGTGGGTCTCATCGACCGTTCGAATCCCTCCGACGATGTTCGAATAGGCGGGCCGGCGACCTTCATTGCGGTTGCCGCGCTTGCCGTCGCCATTTTGGTCGCGCGCTGGGTGTTTCGGAAGGGCAGGCCTCTGCTGGCCCGCATCTTTTTGGATGGCTGGAGGTGAGCAGTTGGCCAGGTTCGGAAAGGTGGAAGGAGCCG
Organism: Verrucomicrobiales bacterium; assembly: GCA_003484235.1. Classification (GTDB taxonomy): domain Bacteria; phylum Verrucomicrobiota; class Verrucomicrobiia; order Limisphaerales; family RI-55; genus RI-55. Next base: position 2,151 of record DNDP01000010.1, on the reverse strand, counting down.
GGCATGCTGCCTTCCTCGGATTCCATCTTGAAGGTTCCGGCACGAAGCGCCGGCAACGCCGTGAATCTCCGCTCTCTGCGCGCTTGCCGAACGGTGGCCGAACCGGCACAAACATCCCATGAAGTTGCCCCTCACGCTCCTGCTCTTCGGCATTGCCTGCACCGTTTCCGCGAACTGGCCCCAGTTCCTCGGCCCCGACGGAAACTCGATCGCCAGGGAAGCAAGACCGCCGCTGAACTGGAGCGAAACGCAGAACGTCGCGTGGAAGACGGCGATCCACGGCAAGGCGTGGTCCTCGCCCGTCATCTGGGGCGACCAGATCTGGGTGACCACCGCCACCGAGGACGGCCGCGAACTGTCGGTGCTCCAACTCGACAGGCTTTCGGGCCGGGTGGTGCGGGACCAGAAACTGTTCGACATCGCCGACCCCCAGTTCTGTCACAAGTTCAACTCCTACGCCTCGCCGACACCGGTGATCGAGGAGGGCAGGGTGTACGTCACGTTCGGTTCGCCGGGCACCGCGTGTCTCGACACGAAGACCGGCGAGGTGCTCTGGCAGCGGACGGACATCGAGTGCAACCACTACCGTGCGGCCGGTTCGTCGCCGATCCTGTACGGGGACCTGCTGATCATGAACTTCGACGGCAGCGATCGGCAGTTTGTGCTGGCGCTCGACAAGCACACCGGCAAGACGGTCTGGCGCGCGGAGCGGTCGATTGACTTTCAAGATCTGGAACCGGACGGAAAACCGCACGCCGAAGGAGATCTGCGCAAGGCGTTCGCCACGCCGCATGTGGCCACGGTCCACGGCCAGCCGCTGCTGCTGAGCGTCGGTGCCAAGGCGATTTACGGCTATGAACCGGCGACCGGGAAGGAACACTTTCGCGTGGAATCCCGCGTCGGCCACTCGTCGAGCGTCCGGCCTGCCGTGGCTGGAGACATGGTCTATTACACGACGGGCTGGTCGAAGGGACAGCTGTGGGCCTTTCGCGTGAAGCCCGATCTCTCGGCGGGCGAGGAGATGATCGCGTGGCAGCTCAAGCGCAGCGTGCCAAACAAGCCGGTGCCGGTTGTCCGCGGGAACTGGATCTTCATGGTGGACGACGGCGGCATCGCCAGCTGCGTGGATCGCCGGAACGGCGAGCTGGTTTGGAACGAGCGGATTGGGGGCAACCATTCCTCCTCGCCATTGCTGGCGGGCGACCGGTTTTATTGTTTCAACGAGGAAGGCAGAACCGTGGTGCTGGCAGCCGGGACCGAGTTCGGCGTGCTGGCGGAGAACCAGCTCGAAAGCGGGTTCATGGCCTCGCCGGCGGTCGACGGTGACGCGCTGATACTGCGTACAAAGACACATCTCTACCGGATCGCCGAATAGCAGGCCCGCTGCGGAGGCGGCGACCTCACGCAGGTGTCGGACGTGGGTCGGTTCAAACGGGATTCGACATTTGAAACGAGGATTGGCAGAATGCCGTAATATGCAGGGGATGGATTGACCGGGCGGCCGGACAATTCGGGCTCCTCCAGGTATCACGGCCATGAAAGCGCCTCTTCCCCATGATGAGCAGGACCGCGTCTCCACGCTGCATCGGCTCAAGCTGCTGGATACGGGAGCGGAGGAGGTTTTCGACGACATCGTCAGCCTGGCCGCCCATCTCTGCAGCGCACCGATCGGGTTGATGTCCCTGGTGGACACGCATCGGCAATGGTTCAAGGCCAGGGTGGGACTGGACGTGCAGGAGACAACCCGCGATGCGTCATTCTGTGCGCACGCGATCCTGAAGCCGGACGACATTCTCGTCGTGGAGGATGCCACCAAGGACGACCGGTTTGCCGAAAATCCCCTGGTTATTGGCGAACCAAAGATACGGTTCTATGCCGGCGTTCCGCTGGTCACGGCTGATGGGCACCCGCTCGGAACGTTGTGCGTGATCGACCGCAAACCGCGCAGACTGACCGCCGAACAGGAGTCCGCTCTTCGGGCGCTGTGCCGCAGCCTGGTGACCGAACTGGAACTGCGTCGGGCAACGCAGGATCTTGTCCGGTTGAACGAAAGCCTCGACCGGCGGGTACGGGAACAGACGGCCGCGGGGCGCGAGAGCGAGGGGAAGATGCGCGCGCTGGTGCAGTGGACCGTGACGTCACGGAAAAACC
>DNDP01000218.1:16957-17121 GCA_003484235.1 Verrucomicrobiales bacterium | reverse complement strand
CGAGCGCGCCGCCGCGCAGGCGGCAGGAGATCGGATTCGGAGCCAGCCACCAGCGGCACCGAAAACCTTCGACATCGAGGACGCTGGCGCTCCGGCTGACGGATGCATCTTGAACACGCCTGCCCATAAACTCGCTCGGCGGCCGGCTCGGAGAGCCGGCCCTA
>DNDP01000218.1:9442-16753 GCA_003484235.1 Verrucomicrobiales bacterium | reverse complement strand
CCGGCTCGGAGAGCCGGCCCTATCTGGGGCCGCAGTGGTGCGTCACGGCTTTCTGGCTGTCTTAGCCGCTTTCTCTTCCTTAACTTCTTCGCAGGACACTCCACCCGATGACTCGGCGGACCCAACTGATCGCACATTGGCGCGACGCGCTCGCGGGCGCGGCGTTGTGCGTGGTGGCTGGACTGGCGCTTCTTTGGTGGGGACATGGGCTCGTTTACCTGAGCTACGACTTTTCCTTTCTCATCCGCGAACCGAAGCGGCCCGATGGCATCCTGATCATCCACCTCGACGACCAGTCGTTCAGCAAACTGAAGCAGGACAATACGGCCGCATGGGATCGCAATCTGCACGCCCTACTGCTGGATCGCCTGACCGAGGCTGACGCGCGGTTGGTGGTGCTCGACATCGTGCTTGATCTGCCGGGCGAACCGGCGGCCAACACAAACCTCGCGCGTGCGATCAGGGAGAATGGTCGCGTGGTGCTGGCGGCTGATTTGGATACGCGTGACCGGCAACAGGCCCACGTCAAGACGACCATTCTTCCGCGACGGGAATTCGTTGCGACCGCCGCCGGCTGGGGCATTGCCACCTTGTCCACGGCGGAGAAATCAGTCGTTCGCCACCATGATGCCGGCACTTCAACCCAGCCCGCTCTCGCGTGGCGGGCCGCCGAGTTGGTTGACGCACCGGTCACGAAACGCGCCGACGCGGAGCTCCCGGTGTTCTGGCTCAACTATCACGGACCGGCCCGGACCCTTCCGCATCTCAGCTATCACGAGGCGCTCACCGAGTCCCTGGAAACCTTTCGCGACAAGGTGGTGTTCATCGGTGCGCGACCCACGACGTTGAAGCCCGGTGACGAGGCGGATTCCTTCCGGACGCCATTCACCTGGTGGACGCACCAGCACATGCCCGGTGTCGAGATCCACGCGACCGCCTACCTCAATCTGCTTCACGGAAACATGCTCGATTTCTGGTCGTGGCCGCGACAGGTGACCTTGGTGGCGCTCGCGGGGCTTCTGCTCGGCGTGATTGGTGTTATGCGGCCGGCCAAGGCCCTGGCTGGAGCGGTGGTGGTTTCCGTGCTCACAATCATGATTGCGGTTCAGGCGCTGAAAGGTCACCAGTGGATTCCCTGGACCGTGGTTCTGCTCGTGCAGATTCCGACGGCGCTGGGCTGGTCGTTGAGGTGCCAGTTTCATCGGCTGCGATTTGAGAAGGAAGTGCTCGAACGGACGGCGGCGACGGCCACGTTGGTGCCGACCGTGATCAACACGGATCAACCGGATCGTCAGGTGCCCGATCACGACCTGCTGCGTTGCGTCGGCCGCGGTGCCTACGGCGAAGTCTGGCTGGCGCGAAATGCCATCGGTGGTTTTCACGCGGTGAAGCTCGTGCGCCGGAGCGCCTTCCTCAACGACGAGCCCTACGAACGTGAGTTCAAGGGCATCCAAAGGTTCATGCCGATTTCGCGTTCGCATCCGGGTTTCGTCCACGTGCTCCACGCAGGGCGCAACGATGAAGCCGGCTTTTTCTATTACGTCATGGAACCGGCAGATGACCGGACCAACGGCGCAAAGTGCGATCCCGACCGCTACGCACCGAAGTCGCTGGCGACGGAGCTGCAGGCGCGCGGGCAGCTCGCGCCATCCGAGTGCCTTGAGCTGGGCCTGGCGCTCAGTGGTGCGCTCGCCCACCTGCACGGTCACGGGTTGATCCATCGCGATCTGAAGCCGGGCAACATCATTTACGTCGGCGGTGCAGCGAAGCTGGCGGACATCGGCCTGGTCACCGAGCAACGCACGGACGCTCGCGATGTTTCGCTGGTCGGCACGGAGGGTTACATCCCGCCCGAAGGACCGGGCACGCCGTCGGCCGACGTGTATGCGCTGGGCAAGGTGTTGTATGAAGCGTGCATGGGGCGGGATCGGATGCTGTTTCCCGAAGTGCCGACGTCGCTGTGGGAGGAGGATCAGGACAGCCTGCTGCGCCGGTTGAACGATGTGCTCGGGCGGGCCTGTGCCTCGGCCGTGGAGGATCGGTTTGCAACGGCGGCAGAACTTCACGCGGCGTTGCTGGAGTTGGGAGGAAAGTGATGCGGCGCTCAACATCAACGTCGGATTGGCCTTCCCCAAGCAAAGCCGGTAGGCTCCCTCCATGGCCGGCCAGGACAAAGACCACTTTCCCGAGACCGCGATGCACGCGCGGTTCGCCGCGACGTCTTGGACCAACATCGCCGCCGCGCAGCAGGCCGGTCAGCCGGGTGCCGCCGAAGCCCTCGAAAAACTGTGCGGCACGTACTGGTATCCGCTCTACGCCTACCTCCGGCGCAAGGGCAACGACCCGCATCGGGCGCAGGACCTGACGCAGGAGTTTCTCTTCCGCCTGATCAAGGAAAACTACCTGGGCGCCGCCGACCGCAAGCGCGGCAAGTTCCGTTCGTTCCTCCTGGCGGCGCTGAATCACTTTGTCTCGAACCAGCGCGACTACGAGCGCGCGGTCAAACGCGGCGGTCGCGTGAACTTCGTGTCGCTGGACGACGACAAGAGCGAGGACCGTTTCCTGCGCGAGCCCGCGTCCGATCTTTCGCCGGAAAAGATTTTCGAGCGCAACTGGTTCCTCGCGTTGTTCGAGTCGGCGCTGGAGCGGTTGCGCGAAGAGCAGGAGGCCGTCGGCAAGGCGGTCTTCTTCGAGTCGGTGCGGCAGTTTGTCATCGAACCGACCGGCGCCGGCGAGTACGACGAGGTGGCGACCAGGGCCGGCATGACGCCCAATGCCGTGGCGGTCACCGTCCACCGGCTGCGCGATCGCTACAAGAAGCTGGTCCACGAGGAAGTCGTCCGAACGGTGGCCGACCCGGACGAGCTGGACGAGGAACTGCGCCGCTTCTTCGCGGTGATGGAGGCCTGACCGGGCGCCAAGGGAACGTAGTGGCCGACGTGAAAAGCCTCTGACATTCGGAAATTTTGGGGAGAATGGAGTCTCGTCACCTCGACTCCTACAAAACGAGGGAGTTGCTGGTCGACAGAGGATTTGTCGAGTCTGCCTGCCTCGGGCCAGCCCAGTTTGAGCCTGAGATTCTTTCTGGTTCGCCGTAATCGGCGGACGCCCATTGCTTCAGTAGGGAGTGAAGCAATCAACGAAATCCAGTCATGAGCGCCAACACCAAAGCCCAACTCGCCACCTGCCGCACCGGTCGTGTGATCCTGCACGTCCTCTGCCTGCTGCAACATCCCGAACACCTGCGCTGGCACTGGAGCGGCATCCTGCGTGAGCTGCGGCCGCGATCGGTCTGACCACCCGTTGATTCCAACACCGAACCACTGCGATGAAACTTCGACCCCTTCTCCTGGCCGCCGTCCTTGCCTCCGCGTTGACCGCCACTTCAGCAACGGTTCCGTGGGTGTCCCGGCATGGAATGACGGCAGCCGAGTATCAGACCGAGTTCAACAAATGGACGGCGCCGCCCTACAGCTACCGGTTGAACTCCGTGTCCGGCTACGAAGAATCCGGGCAGGCACGTTACGCCGCAATCTGGGGTCAGGACGCCGGTCCCTCGTGGGTCACACACGCGGGCATGACGAAGGCGCAGTTCGACGCGCTCAACGCCGGATATGTCCAGCAGGGGTTCCACGCGGCCTTCCTCAGTGCCTTCGCCGTCGGCAACCAGCTTTTCTACAATGCGATCTGGGAACAGGCACCCGGCGCGGACGTGGTGGCGGAAGTCGGGCTGCCGCATCACGACTACGTCGCGATCAATTCCGTCCGCATTTCGCAGGGCTACAAGCTGGTTCATCTCTGGACTACGGACGCCGGCGGTCAGGACTATTTTGCCGCGATCTGGCGCAAGGGCGATCCGGCCGGATACGCGGTCCGCGTGCGGCGCACGTCGAGCGAGTATCAGCAGCAGTTCGAGCAACTGGGCGCCCAGGGCTACCAGCTTGTGGCGGTCAGCACCGCGGTGGTCGGCGGCCAGCCGCTGTTCACCGGCGTCTGGAAGCAGCCGGGCAACGGCGTGGCGCGCTACAGCCATCACGATCTTTCGGCCGTCAACTACCAGGGACAGACCTACAACTGGCAGCACCAGGGCTATCGACCCGTTTTCGCGAGCGCGTTCGAAACGGGCTCGGGACCGCGGTTCAACATGATCGTCCAGCACAACGGCGGGCTGGCTCCCGCGCACCTGGCGACGATCGATTCGGCCATCGCGGATTACCTGAAGGACAACGCCGTTCCCGGCCTGTCGCTGGCCATTTCGCTCGAAGGCCGGCTGGTCTATGCCAAGGGCTGGGGTCAGGCCGATCAGGGCGCGAACGAGTGGGTGCATCCGATGCACCGCTTCCGTATCGCCAGCGTCTCGAAGCCGATCACCGCCGCCGCGGTGTTGAAGCTGCGCGACCTGTGCGGGCTTGATCTTGATCAAACCGTCTTCGGACCGGGCGCGTTGCTGGGTGAATCGTTCGGCTCGCCGCCCTACAGCAATTGGGAACGCAACATCACCGTCCGCCAGCTGCTGCAGCACACCACCGGATGGGATGTGGACGGCATCTGGCAGGTCAGCAGCGACGATCCGGACGATGCGATCGACTGGCAGCTCTCGAATGCCGACGGCGCGCCCGCCAACGCCCCCGGCTCCTGGTACGATTACAAGAACATCGGTTACGCGGTGGCGGGGCGGGTGATCGAGCGGCGCAGCGGGCGCACTTACGAGAAGTTCGTGCAGCAGGAGCTGCTGGCGCCCTCGTGCATCACCGACATGGAGATCGGCGGTCGCACGCTCGCCGAACGCAAGCCCGGCGAGGTGGTTTACTACCAGTCGGGCGGCTCGCCCTACAATCTCAGCCCGAAGCGCATGGACGCGCACGGCGGCTGGATCGCGCGTCCGAAGGACCTGCTGCTCCTGCTTCGTCGCTTCGACGGCAACACGAATCAGGCGGAACTGCTGCGCGCGGACAGTCTGACCCAGATGCTCACGCCATCGATGGCGCCCGGCGACAACGGCGGCGGCACCAACTACGCGCTGGGCCTCGGCATCGGCGGCAGCGGGTGGGGGCACAACGGCGCGATGTCCGGCACGCTGGCGGATCTTAGCTACCGGAATGACGGAATCGCGTTTGCCGTCACCTGCAACACCCGCCCGGCTTCTGATGAGGTCGCCAGCGGTCTCAAGTCCACGATCATGGGGCTGATTGACACGTTGAATGCCGCCAATGCCTGGCCGGCGATCGATCTGTTTCCCTGCGACGTGCCCCCCGGCGGCCCGCCGCAGACGATGGAGGTGACCCACGACATTTACGTGGACGGCTCGTGCGCGAGCTGGCTGCCGAACGGGACGGAAAACTGCAACCTCTTCGGCGGACCTTTCCCGACCGTGAATCAGGGGGTGAACGCGCTCTGCGCCGGCGATCGACTGTTCATCCGGGCCGGCGTCTATGACGAGGTGGTCACATTGGATCGCCACACCACCGTGCGATCCTATGACGGCGCCGCGACCGTCGGCGACTAGGCCGGACCGGATCAGAAGGCAACAGGAGACAACGGAGGGAAGGGAGACGGGCGAGGCGGCGATGCAGGATTTCTGGGGCTTGAGCAATCGCAGCCAGAATCTGTAGCAACCTGCCGCAGTTCCGGGTGGAGCGTCCGCGTCTCGCCGAACACACTTTTGGGCAATAGGTGAACGGCACGGGAGTGTGTGGGCACGCGCCGGCTCCGGTAGGCATTGCCGGAACGGCTCCGCCCCCGCGGGACGCGCATTCCCCGGATCGGCTGCATCGATTCGGTCGAAGGATGGTGCAACCACAGTCGACGCTGAACACTGGCTTTCCTCTCCGTTCCCTCCTGTCGCAGCTGTTCCATTCCGGTTTTCGCGCTGGGTGAAAGTTTCTTCACCGATCCTGTAATCCGCACGCGACCGTTTCTTCAGTTCAGGGTGAGAAACAAAGAGCTCTGCGTGAGTGCGCCGGGCAAACCGGGCGGCCAGCGGGCAACGGCAGAATCAACAAACCAGTGTGTCTACCTGCCACCCGCCCCGCCCGGGTAACGCACCAGAAGAAACCGAACAGATCACAACAACATGCCCGCCAGACCAAATCCCGAACTCATGAAAAAACTCCAGCCCTCCGTTCTCGTCGGGAGCCTCACCCTGTCCGTCGCGCTGCACGCGCCGGCGCAGGCGGTGCCTGAACAGCTGAGCTACCAGGGCCACGTCGCCGTCAACGGCACCCCCTTCACCGGCCAGGGCAGCTTCAAATTCGCCCTCGTTGATCCCAACAGCGCCGACACCTTGTGGAGCAACGACGGAACCAGTGGCGAACCGGTGGAATCCGTGGTCCTGCCCGTCACCGAAGGTTTGTATTCTGTGGCTCTCGGAAGCACCACGTTGTCCAACATGACCGTCATCTCTCCGCAGGTTTTCGCCAACAGCAATGTTCACCTGCGCATCTGGTTTGATGACGGCGTGAGCGGCTCGCAGCAACTGACGCCCGACCATCCGATCCTGTCGGTCGGCTACGCGATGATGGCCGGACAGGTGCCTGATGGATCGATCACCGCCGGGAAGATCGCCGCCGGTGCGATCGACCAGACAACGATCGCTGATGGATCGATCACTGCCGACGATCTGGACTCCGACTCCATCAACTCCGGCCACATCATCGACGGCGAGGTGAGCACCCAGGATATCGCCGATGATGCCGTGGGTTCCGAGCAATTGGCGGACGTGATCGCGCTGGGCGACGACTTCTCGCACGGGCGGTTGGAGATCTATAAGAATTCGACCGGAACACCGAGCATCGTTCTGGAAGGAACCGGCAGCGAGATCCGCACCTACGGCAGCGACGGCCTGGAGCAGATCCGGCTGCATGGATCGAATGTGGGACAGATCGACCTTCACAACGGAATGGCGAACAATGCCATTGGCGCCACGATCTCCGCCGGAGCCAGCGGGGGTGGGTTTGTCACGCTCTCGAGTTCGGGCGGCAGTCCACGCGCATCCTTCTCCGGTGCTGACACTGGAGCGAGCGCGACGTTCTACCAGTCTGGCAACAGTGTGGGCATTCAGTTGCTCGCCGAATCCAGCGACGTACTGGTCAGAAACGCAGATGGCGAACAACGGCTGGAACTGGACGGCGACGACGGCGATGGGGCACCGGCGATCCGGCTGCTCAACGCGAAGGGATCCTCCGGCATCACACTCGATGGCGACGAAGGAGACGGTGCACCGGTCATTTGGCTTCGCAACGCCCTGGGCGGCCTCGGCATCTCGTTGGATGGGGACGACAACGATGGCGCGCCGGCAATCCGGCTTCGCAA
>DNDP01000218.1:2092-9255 GCA_003484235.1 Verrucomicrobiales bacterium | reverse complement strand
CGGCTTCGCAACGCGAACGGCGACCTGACCATCACGCTGGATGGCGACGACGGTGATGGCGATGGAGAGATACGGCTTCGCAACGCGAACGGTGACGTCGCCATTACCCTGGACGCGGACTACGGCGGCACCGGACGCATCATCGCGGACGTTCTGGAGATCAACGGCGCGGACCTGTCAGAACGTTTCAACATCTCCACACCGGAGGCTCAACTCGAAGCGGGCATGGTCGTGTGCATTGATCCTGAGAAGCCGGGCAGCCTCCTCCTCAGCACGCGGGCTTACGACCGGACCGCTGCAGGCATCATCAGCGGCGCAGGCGGCGTGCGCCCCGGACTGCTCATGCGACAGCAGGGCACGCTGGCCGACGGTCAGCATGCGGTCGCATTGACCGGCCGGGTCTATTGCAACGTGGATGCCACGGTGGCGCCCATCGAACCCGGGGACCTGATCACGACGTCCGACACTCCCGGACACGGCATGAAGGTCACCGATCATGCCAGCGCGCTCGGCGCGATCATCGGCAAGGCCATGACCGGACTGGACGAAGGCCGGGGGCAGATCCTGGTGCTCGTGTCGCTGCAATGAACCTGTGTGACGAGAATGTCAAAAAGGGACGAAGACGCCATGAAACACCCTGCTCTCAATCTGATGGGTTGTCTGTTCGCAACTGCCATCGTCTGGCATGCTCACTCAACCTTCGGGGCCGCGCCACCGGCCACGATGCATGTGGAACCCCAGGAGAACGGCAAACTTGTCTACCTGCCGGTGGCGCCCGAAACCGACACCAACTCGGTGACATCACTTGTAGGGCTTTGGATTGTCATCACCAACACCAGCCTATCCGATGACATCGTCCTGACCTCCATACAGCTCTCCTTCTCCGTGACTTCGTCCGACGGTGGGTCCGGCGAGGGATTCGGGTTCATTCCAAACCTGATGGTTGCGCCCGGAGCGTCCGGTGAATGGATCCTGGATGAGGACCAGGCGATTCAACTGCCTTACCCCCCGCCAGACACGGTGTTGGTCCAGTGCACTTTCGAGGGCTATGACACCTCGCTCGTGCAGGAATTGGAGCTGGCCCCCTACCTTGCCCCGACTCCGTCGGGGAGCTATCTGTGGCCCGGTCAGCGGGACGACCTGGCTGAGGGATCGCGTGTCTGGGTCAACCCGGCAAGTCACAACGGGGGGTATCAGTTTTTTGGCCACGACCTGCGCGTGGAAGGATGGATCTCGGAGACGGGAAAGTATGCGAGGCACAAGTACGGCACCGACGGCTCCAAAAACACCGACGACTTTGGTTTCGGAATCCCGGTCCACGCCATGGCGGATGGCGTGGTGGTGAAAGCTGAATCCGACTGGATTGAGAATCCTGCACCCGGGAAATACGCCATCCAGCCTCGCGGTTCCTGGTCGGCGACCAGCATCAGCGATGCTTCCGCCACGTACCTCGACGAGAACCTGGTCGCCACCGCCGTGGCGTATCCCGAAGGATACTGGAGAATCCACCTTTGGAGCATCGACGGCGACGGCAAGTCGATCACTCCCGGACCATCAACCCTGGGAGGCTTCGGGAATCAGGTGCAGATCGCCAGACTTTCCAACGAGAAGCTTGTAACGGCGGCCAGAATGGCATCCGGCGATGTGCAGTTGGCCACCTGGAACACCACCGGGCCTGCGATCACACAACTGTCCACGGGAGTGCTGCCGCCCCTCGAGGAACTGTCGCTTGAATCCCTCACGGACACACAGTTTGCCACTGCCTCGACTGCGCCCGGCGGGGCCGTAAAACTCGACGTGTGGGAGGAGTCAGGCGCGGGCTTGAGCAATCTGGACTCCGTCGTGACTGCGCAGCCTGCAACGTCGTTGGCGCTGGTCCGCCTGTCATCGGGTCGCCTGACATTGGCGCGGAGGGATCCCATGGGGTGGTTGAGGGTGACCGTTTGGGATTACACGGATGCCAACGGTCTCCAGCAGGGAGGAGAGAACACTGCCTTCAACATCTCCCGGGTTGATGCCGCGAGATCCACCTCAACCAGCCTGATCACCGCCGTGAGGACCGACGGCGGCAGGCTCCAGATCTTGAGGTGGAGCGTTTCCGAAGCTGGTGACTCCATTGTTCCGGTTGCTGCCAGCAATCCGGACGACAAGATCGCCGATCTGTTGGGTGTAGCGAGCGTCCCCCACGGCCGTAGTCGGGGTCTGGCGCTGACGTGCAGCCTCACGGCTGACGACGAACTTAAACTGCACTACTGGGAACTTAACGACGACAAGACCGTGTACCGCGAGTCTGGCGAACGTCTGGTGGGCGCCGGGAACCAGGCTGATCTCACCAACTTCAATCCAGCCCTTTCTCGGATGTTTGGCGTCTACCGCGACGGAGCCGGAAAACTCCAACTGCGCACCTGGCGGATTGCCAATTCTGGTGGCGGAAACAACCTCGTCATCGTGCACGGCGATTGCGTGATCGACTATGCTCATTTCCGCGAGGGAACCATTGACCCCGCGCTGGTGCCCGGGACGTCGGTGAAGGCAGGTCAACAACTGGCGGAAATGGGCAACTCCGGGAACTCAACCGGACCCCATCTTCACATCCACGCGCAAAAAGTCAGGGACGGGTTTTCGGTGAATGACATCATCGCGCTCGAGGCCGCCAACAACCGGGATTACCGGGGTGCCTACCGACCCCTGCCTTTCTCCTGTGCCCGTGTTTGGAACCTCGCGCAGGTGAATGCTCAGGATTCGTTAGTGGGATCCACACTGCTGGATCGGATGGGGGTCTACTTTGCGAAGTTTGCCATCGTTCCTCTCTGGTCCGCGGAGGCCTACGTGGATGGCGGTTCAACGTGCCCTGTTGAAGTGGGTTGGCAGGACTGCGAGTCCTCCGGCCATGGTCCCTACCAAACGGTGAACAATGCCCTGCAGGACGATTGCTGGGGCCCCGCACTGCTCATCCGCGCAGGTCACTATAAGGAGTCCATTCTCGTGGATCGCGGCGTGGTCATCCGCGCATACGACGGCAAAGCGGTGATTGGACAATGAAGTCCGACCCATGGGATGCCGAAGGCAGTTGGCTCCAGGGCGAGGCGGCATGCCGCCGGTTGGACTCGTCTTCCGGCCGGCCGGAAGCGGTGGCAAGTTGACCCGTTGATTGCGCGATCCCGCCAACGTTGAACACGGATGGGGCGGTCAGCCTGCATGGGAGAGAACCAATCGTGGCTCCTGCCGGTTTCATTACTGCTGGCGTATCTCCCCGGCACCGTCTGGCAACCGAAACGGACTCCGGCATCGGCGAAAGCGCCATAGGCTGGTTCATTCCGGACCGCAGACTGCCCGCCCGCGTTTGGGCTGAAACTTTTTTCAGGAAACCTGTAATCCGCACCCGGCCGTTTCTTCAGTTCAGAGTGAGAAACAAAACCAGCCCTGCGTGAGTGCGCGGGGCAAACCGGGCGGACAGCGGGTAACGGCAGGAAAATTAACTGTGTGTCTATCTGCCACCCGCCCCGCCCGGGCAAACACCAGCAGCAAACATCACGGCCGGACGAAGCTACCGGCCACCAACTCGAAAACCAATCGCATGAAAAAAACGAACCTTCTCGCTCTCGTCGGGAGCCTCACTCTGTCCGCCGCGCTGACCGCGCCGGCTCAGTCGGTTCCGGAACAGATGAGCTACCAGGGCCACGTCGCTGTCAACGGCACGCCGTTCAGCGGCAACGGCAATTTCAAGTTCGCCCTGATCGATCCGAACGGCCCGGACACCTTGTGGAGCAACGACGGCACGGGCGTGGCGGGCGGCGAACCGGTGGACCGCGTCGTCCTGCCGGTGACCGACGGCATGTATTCCGTCGCGCTCGGCAACACCACGCTCTCCAACATGACCAGCATCTCACCAAAGGTTTTCAACACGACGAATGTTCACCTGCGGATCTGGTTTGATGACGGCGTGAACGGCTCGCAGCAACTCACACCCGACCAGCCGATTCTTTCGGTCGGCTACGCGATGATGGCGCAGCAGGTGCCGGACGGTTCGATCACGACGGACAAGCTGGCCGGCGGCGGCATCGGCGGCGGCGGCATCGTGGACGGCTCCATCACCGCGAGCGACCTGGGGCCCGACTCGGTCAACTCCGGGCACATCATCGACGGCGAAGTAAATACCCAGGACATAGCCAATCTCGCCGTCGAATCCGGCAAGATCGCGGACGTCGCGGTCACGACCGCGAAGCTGGCGGACGATTCGGTTACCTCGGCCAAGCTGGCCAACAGCATCGATCTCGGCAGCGCGTCCGCCAACGGATACCTGAACGTGTGGAGCGCGGGGGACAACATCTCCGCCATTGAGCTGAACGCGCCGGCCCATCGGGTCAGCACTTTTGGTTCGGACGGCAAGGAGCGCGTTCGTCTGTGGGGCGACCAGTATGGCCAGGTGCGCCTGCACGATGACAAGGACAACACCTTGACCGCCTGGTTGAGCGCCGGAAACGACGGGCTGCTGGCTCCCCAGTTGCTCATCAATTCCAGCGAGGGCAACACCCGGGGCAAGCTCCTCGGCGAGCGCACCGGCGGCAGCCTTTCGCTCTTCACCGACGGCGGCCTGCGGGCGTTGTTGGAGACCGAAGGCGTCAGCCGTGAACGCGGCTTCGGCGGCGGCAAGCTCACTCTCTACCAGGGCGACGGCAACACCGGCGCAATCCTTTACGGCGACGACGGTGAAGGCGTGGGCGCACTCAGCCTGCGCAATGTCGGTGGCAATCCGCGCGCGCGCATTTACGGCGGACCGCACGGCAGAATGCAGTTGCTGCAGAACGACGGCGGAGCGGGCCTCAACCTCTTCGGCGGCGACAACTCCGGCAGCCTCTGGCTCTACAACGCGACCGGCAACGCGAACGTCGGCCTCTGGAGCTACGACAACGAGGAGGGCGTGGTGACCGTGCGCAACAAGTTCGGCAACGAGACGGTTTACCTCTGGGGCCGCGATTCGGCCGACGTGAACGGCGGCCAGATTGGCCTGAAGGAAGCCGACGGCACCGAGACGCTGACCCTGCAGGCGTCCGAGATCGCCGGCAACGGCGCACAGATCGTCCTTCGCAAGAGCGACGGCACCGCCACGATTGTCCTCGACGCCGACCAGGGCGGCGACGGCCGGATCACCACGCAGGTGTTGCAGATCACCGGCGGCAGCGATCTCTCGGAAGGATTCGAGATCCAGTCGGCCACCAGCGAAATCGAGCCCGGCATGGTCGTCAGCATCGATCCGGAGAAACCCGGCCAGCTCGTCGTCAGCCAGCGCGCCTACGATCGCACCGCGGCTGGCGTGGTCAGCGGTGCCGGTGGCGTGAACCCCGGGATGGTGATGGGCCAGACCGGCAGCATCGCCGACGGCAAACACCCGGTCGCGTTGACCGGCCGCGTTTACTGCAAGGTGGACGCCAGCTTCGGCGCGATCCGTCCCGGCGACTTGATCACCACCTCCGACACGCCCGGTCACGGCATGCGCGTCGGCGATCACGACCAGGCGCAGGGCGCGATCATCGGCAAGGCGATGACCCGTCTCGATGAAGGCACCGGTCTCGTGCTCGTCCTCGTGAGCCTGCAGTAATCACCGGCTACCGCACCTACGAGAAGGATTCGATCATGAAACCTTTAAGCTTCAAACCGCTTCGCGCCGTCCCGTTGGCGATTCTGATTGCCGCCGGTGTCACTTTGGAAGCGCCCGCGCAGGAACGCGACATGCCCGAAGAGCGGTTGGGCCGTTTCCTGGGGACGATGCGCTACTACGACGAGCGGGGCACGACCGAACCGCCTCGCGTCGAGGAAGAGGGCCCGCGCCTCAACTTCGACGCGAGCGGCCGGCTCCTCCACTTTGGCGCCATTCCGGGCCATGCGTTCCAGCCGGAACGCATCGAGCCCGGGCAGCCGGAAGTCACGGCGAGATACTTCGTCATGGACAACCTGGAGCTGCTGGGACTCACCAGTCCCAACATCGATGTGCAGCCGTATCGCACGCTTCAGTCGGCCTCCCGGCACTTCGTGCGCCTGCAGCAGACCTACAAAGGCCTGCCGGTCTTCGCCGGACAGATGGCGATGCAGCTGAACGCCGGCATGGGCGTGGAGTACATGAGCGCCGACATCTCGCCGGGGCTTGAGGCCTTGGACGACCAGACCGACTGGACGACCCCCTCGATCAGCGCGGAGGAGGCGGCAGGCATCGTGTCTGATCACGTAAAGTCCGTGAGCGAAGCCTCATTCACGACCTCGACTCCCGAGTTGAAGATCTTCGATCCGGCGGTGCTGGACGAAACCGGGCCGGTGCAACTGGTCTGGGATCTGGAAGTGGACAGCGAAGAGGCACCCGAGCTGAACGAACGCTGGCTGATCAACGCCAAGACCGGCGAGGTCGCCCAGCGTTATCCGCTCACGCATTCGGCCCTGGATCGGGAGATCTTCGATTCGTCCAACTCCACCCTGTGGCCGGGCGTCTCGGTGCGGTCCGAAGGCGATCCGGCGACCGGTGTTGCTGATGCCGACAATGCCTACACGTTCATCGGCGACACGTACAACTTCTACCTGAGCAACCATGCCCGCGACAGCTACAACGGGCTTGGGGCCACGATCAACGCCACGGTGCGCTACTGCCAGTCCGTCACGAACTGTCCGTGGGGCAACGCCCAGTGGACCGGCACGCGCATGCGGTTCGGCGCGGGCTTCGCGACCGACGACGTGGTGGGGCACGAGTTCGCCCATGCGGTGACCGACTTCACTTCGGGACTCGTCTACGCCAATTCGTCGGGCGCGATCAACGAATCGCTCTCGGACATCTGGGGCGAGTTCATCGATCTCACCAACGGCGCCGGCACCGACACCGCCGGCGTGCGATGGGACATGGGCGAGGACCTGCCCAACGGACGTCTCCGCAGCATGAGTGATCCCACCGCCCGGAACGATCCCGACCGTCTCGGCAGCCCGCTCTACGTGGCACCGGTTGCGAATCCCAACGGCGGGGATGACTTCGGCGGCGTCCACAGCAACAGCGGCGTGAACAACAAGCTCGCGTTCCTCCTGGTCGATGGCGACACCTTCAACGGCCAGACGGTGACCGGCATGGGCATCGCTCCCGTTGCCGATCTCTACTACCAGGCGAACGCCAACCTGCTGACCTCCGG
>DNDP01000218.1:0-1830 GCA_003484235.1 Verrucomicrobiales bacterium | reverse complement strand
TGCCGCGCCGTGGAGATCGCCGCGCCGGACAACCTGTATGTGGACTGGTCGTGCAACGCGCTCGTGAAGACCGGCATGCAGTTCTGCCTCGGGATCATCGGTCCTTACCAGACGGTCACGCAGGGCGTCGTCGGCGCTTTTCCCGGCGACCGGCTTTTCATCCGGGGCGGTTCCTATGACGAAACCGTCACCTTCAGCGAAATCACCACCATCCGCGCCTACAACGGCCATGCCGTGATCGGCGACTAAGACAATCCAACCCATGAGGCCATGCCAGGGAGAACCACCTCAGCGGGCCGGCATCCGGCCGGCCCGCCCCGCCTCCCGGCCGGCCCGACAAGAACCTCAACCTGATCAGATCATGAACTTATTCCTCAAACTCCTCCTCTGCCTGACGCTCCTCTGCGCGGCGACAGCCCAGGCTCAGTATTCCACTGACGGCGGCGCGTTCAGCAGCGGTCATTCTTCCCAGTCGAGCCCGCCTGTCGCGCACAGCGGCATGAGCGGCGGCTGGCTGCCTGAACCGTCGCAGAGCGCCAACTACGAGAATCAGGCCGGTAACCCGGAACTACCCATGCCGGCGGAAACGGTGATCCCGCCCGTGCTCAACATCGGTTGGGCCGGGGTCAATCTGCGCGTCGGTTGGTCGGACACCGCGACCGGCTTCGTGCTGCAGGGCAAACCGCAGTTCGCCCCCGCAACCCCGTGGACGGACATCCCGGGTCCCTATCTACAGGGCGGCGGAGAGTTCTACATCCTCGTGTCACCGATGGGGCCCAGCCAGTTCTACCGGCTGGAGAAACCCTGACTCCGGGAGACCACCGTTGGGAACAGGCAAAACCGCCGGGTCATCAATGACCCGGCGGTTGTGCCATTCTATCCGCGCCTTTTCGCCAATTCGCGCCAGTCGGCAGGACAACTCTAAGACCGATCGCAGTCCTTCGTGTCAACTGGTGTCCATCCGTGGTTCGCCTCAGACCCGGATCTTCCTTGGGAACTGCTGGTTGGCCTCCCAGTAGGTGCGCTTGTTCTTGATCGGGGCCTCGGTGAGCGCCGGCTGCACGCGGCCGTGCACGTCGGTTGCGCGGGAGACGAGCTTGTGCTCGCCAGCCGGCGGGTTCTTCCAGATGTGGCTCCAGAAGGTCCAAGAGTGCTTCGTGCGGTTCCGGCGATCCAGCTCGACCTTGATCCATTCGCCGTCGTCGATCTGCAATTCCACCTTCTCCAGAGGCGTGCCGTCGGTCCAGGCGGCGCCGGTAATGCGGAGCGCGCCGTCCGCCCGCTTCGTCACGCGGGCGACAATGGACTTTGTGGCAATCGGCCCGACCTGCGTTTCGCGCCAGAGCATCTCGCCGTCGACCTCCTCGCCGCGGATCGTCACGTATTCGCGGCCCATGTACTTGCTCATGAACCGCCGGTCGTGCACCTCGATGCGTTCGAGCCACTTGATCCACGCGATTCCGAACCAGCCGGGCACCACGAGCCGGACGGGCGCGCCATTCTTCGCGCTGAGCGGTTCGCCGTTCACCTCCCAGCAGAGAATGACGTCGTCGGCCAGCGCATCGTCGAGCGCGAGCGCGCGGGAGAACTTCATGTCGAAGTCCTGTTCGCGGACTTTCTCGGTCTTCTCGTCGGCACCGAAAAACACGACCTCGCGGGCGCGCTCGTGCAGCCCGGCGTCCCGGAGCAGCGACCGCAGCGAGGTGCCGGTCCAGCGGGCGTTGGCGATGGCGCCCATGAACCCGGGATTCGAGCCGTTGCCCGAGCATTCGAGCGTGGCGGTGACGGTCTTCCGTCGGCGACGCTTCAATTCGTCGAGGGTGAGCGTGA
>DNDP01000294.1:17276-18420 GCA_003484235.1 Verrucomicrobiales bacterium | reverse complement strand
TTGTCCACGCCGGTGAAGAGGGTGCGCGCGCCACGGCTGGTATTGACCGGCACCGAACGGAAGCGCGTGCTGAAAATCATCCACGAAGGCATCGCCAGCCGTCCGAAGCTGCCGAAGGCCAAGGCGGGCAAACGCTGAAGAACCCATGAGCGCTGTTGCTGGGCAGGGTAAGAACACGGTTGACCACTCCGGTGGGTGCGGGGGAAGGAAACGTCCGTCCGACGAGCATTCCGGGAATCTTGCGAATGACCTTCGCGATACACGAACATCCAACCACCTGCACTAAACTGTGAAACCTTGGACTACGCCTTTGCTCGCGTTCGCTCTGCTTCTCGAAGCGGTTCAGCTCTCAGGTGCAGCCGCCGCGCCGATGTTTGGCGATGCCAAACGCGTCGTCTTCCTCGGCGACAGCATCACCTACAGCGGCGCCTACGTGGAGTTCATCGAGACGCATTTCGTGGCGCGGAATCCCGGGCGCCAATTGGAGTTCATCAATGTCGGCCTGCCGAGTGAGACGGTGAGCGGGCTGTCCGAGGATGGACATGCCGGCGGGCAGTTTCCCCGGCCGGACCTGCACGAGCGGCTTGATCGCGTGCTGGCACAGTTGAAGCCCGATATGATCGTCGTCTGCTACGGCATGAACGACGGGATTTACCTGCCATTCGACGAGGCGCGGTTTGCAAGGTATCACGATGGCATCCAGCGGCTGCGAGACAAGTGCACGGCTGCGGGAGCGAAGATTCTTCACGTCACGCCGCCGACGTTTGACGAAGTGAAAGGTGGTAACCCCGGCTACGCCAACACGCTGAACCGCTACGCGGACTGGTTGCTTGGCAAGCGCGCCGACGGTTGGGACGTGGTGGATCTGCACGGTCCGATGAACCGTTATCTCGCCGAACAGCGCGTGAAGGATCCGGCGTTTTTCCTGGCGGGCGACGGCGTCCACTGCGGCGAGCTGGGCCACTGGATCATTGCCCGGCAGATTCTCACCCACCTCGGCGCCGCGGAGTTGACGGAGGTGGACGATCCGCAGGCGATGTTGAGCCGGCTGGACCACGGGGTTGAACTGCTCAAGCTCGTGCAGCAGAAGCAGCACGTGCTGAAGGACGCCTGGCTGACCGCCATCGGGCATTTGCGGCCGGGC
>DNDP01000294.1:16171-16948 GCA_003484235.1 Verrucomicrobiales bacterium | reverse complement strand
CGTTACGACTTCGAAGTGGGCGGACGGCCCGCACTGGTCGTGGTCCCCAAGGTGCCGGCACCCGGCAGGCCCTGGGTCTGGCACGGCGAGTTCTTCGGCCACAAACCGGCGCCGGACATCGCGTTGCTTGGGCGCGGTTTCCACATCGTGTACCTGAGCGTGCCGGACCTGCTGGGCGGTCCGCCGGCGGTCGCGCACTGGAACCGCTTCCATCAGGAGCTGACCTCCCGTTTCGGCTTCGCGAAGAAAACCGCTTTGGTGGGGCTGAGCCGCGGCGGCCTTTACTGTTACAACTGGGCGGCGGCCAATCCCGACAAGGTCGCGTGCATCTACGGTGACGCGCCGGTGTGCGATTTCAAGAGCTGGCCCGGCGGCCGGGGCAAGGGCAGGGGCAGCGCCCGCGACTGGAAACTGGTGTTGAAGGTGTACGGCTTCATGGACGACACGGAGGCGCTGACGTATCGCGGGAATCCTGTCGACCGCCTCCCGCCACTGGCCGACGCCGGTGTGCCGTTGCTCCACGTGTTTGGCGACGCCGACGACGTGGTGCCGTGGGAGGAGAACACCGGCCTGCTCGCGGATCGCTACCGGGCCCTGGGCGGCAGCATCACGCTGATCCGCAAACCCGGCGTTGGCCATCACCCGCACGGGCTCGACGATTCCACCCCCATCATTGACTTCATCCAACGACATGCAGCCCGGCAACCATAACTCCATGCTACGGATTCAGGTGATCGATTCCCATACGGGCGGCGAACCGACCCGCGTGGTGCTGTC
>DNDP01000294.1:15540-15935 GCA_003484235.1 Verrucomicrobiales bacterium | reverse complement strand
CGCGAACGGTTCGACCGGTATCGCTCGGCCATCGTGAACGAGCCGCGAGGTTCGGATGTGCTCGTCGGTGCGCTGCTGTGCGAGCCCGTGGACCGCTCGTGCGCCGCCGGGGTGATCTTCTTCAACAACGTCGGTTACCTCGGCATGTGCGGACATGGGATGATCGGGCTGGTTGTGACGCTGGCACATCTCGGGCGGATCAAACCCGGCGGGCATCGGATTGAAACACCGGTCGGCATCGTGACGGCGACCTTGCACGAGGACGGCGCGGTGTCAGTGCGGAATGTGGACAGCCATCGCAAGGCTCATGGCGTGGAGGTGAACCTCGGCGACGCGGTGCCAAAAGGTTTTCCACACAAGGTGTCGGGCGCCGTCGCGTGGGGTGGCAACTGGTT
>DNDP01000294.1:12679-15278 GCA_003484235.1 Verrucomicrobiales bacterium | reverse complement strand
GGCGACGTCGCGTGGGGCGGCAACTGGTTCTACCTCGTCGAGGATCACGGGCAGGAGCTGGAACCGGCGAACATCGAGGCATTGAAGGACTTCAGCTGGGCGATTCGCCGGGCGATCAATGCACAGGGCCATCCCGAGGTGGATCACGTGGAGTTGGTGACCAGTCAGGGAACCGGGAGCCAGGAGCCGAAGCTGAGCAGGAACTTTGTTCTCTGTCCGGGCAAGGCGTATGACCGGTCGCCGTGCGGGACGGGCACCAGCGCGAAGCTGGCCTGTCTGGCGGCGGACGGAAAGCTGGCGGAGGGCGAGCGGCACGTGGTGGAATCGATCATCGGCAGCCGGTTCGTTGGTGAGTTTTGTTGGGTCGACCGGGCGAAGGGCGTGATCGCACCGACGGTGACCGGCACGGCGCACATCATGGCGGAGGCGACCCTGCTGATCGACGAGCGTGATCTGTACGGCTGGGGGATTGGAACCTAGGGCTCCGCCACGTTGGCGACTTTATCTGTGAGCAAGCGCATCATCATCATTGGCGGCGGCGTGGTCGGGTTGAGTGCGGCATGGTACTGCCGTGAGGCGGGGCACGAGGTGGTGTTGCTGGAGCGCGGATCGCCACAGCGGGACTGCTGCTCACTTGGCAATGCCGGGCTCATCGTGCCGAGCCACATCATTCCGCTGGCGGCGCCGGGGATGGTGTCGCTGGGTTTCAAGATGATGTGGAACCCGGAGAGTCCGTTCTACATCAAGCCGCGACTCGATCCGGAGTTGTTCGACTGGGGGATGAAGTTCATCCGGTCGTGTTCACCGGAGCATGTGAAACGTTCTGCGCCGCTGCTCCGCGATATCAACTTCGCGAGCAAGAAGCTGTTCGAGGGGTTCGCTGCCATGCCCGGCGTGGACTTTGGTCTGGTGAAGAAGGGGTGCCTGAACCTGTGCAAGACGCCCGAGCGACTCGCGCACGAGGCGGAACTCGCGGCGATGTCGCGTGCGCTCGGCATGCCCGCCGAGGTGCTCGACGCCGACGAAACCCGCCGGCTCGATCCGGGCGTGGACATGGACATCCTCGGCTCGGTCTATTTCCCGGAGGATGCGCATCTCTCGCCCAACCGGTTCATGGTGCAGCTCGAGCAACTCGTCGTGAAAGCGGGTGTGGACGTGCGTTGGCAGACCGAGGTGAGTTCGTTCGAACTAACAGGCGAACGCATCGGCGGCGTGCGGTCGGACAAGCAGTCGTTCACCGGCGACGAGTTCATCATCGCGGGCGGTGCGTGGTCGTCGCGGCTGGGGAGGCAGCTCGGTTTGAAGCTGCCGATGCAGGCGGGCAAGGGCTACAGCCTGACGATCGAGCGCCCGCGGCAGTTGCCGGAGCTGAGCTACATCTTCACCGAGGCGCGGCTGGCGGTGACGCCGATGATGGGCGCGCTGCGGGTGGGCGGTACGATGGAGATCGCCGGGCTCGACACTTCGATCAACCCGGCGCGGATCCGCGGCATTACGAAGTCGGCAGGACGTTACTTTCCGGCGCTGCCGCCGGAGACCTTCGACGGCATCAAACCGTGGGTGGGATTGCGACCGTGTTCTCCGGATGGCCTGCCGTATGTGGGGCGGACACGTCATTTTCCAAACCTCAGCCTTGGAACCGGCCACGCCATGATGGGGCTGAGTCTCGGGCCCATCACCGGCAGGTTGCTGGCAGAAGTGATCGACGGACGACCACCGACGGTGGCGCTGGAGTTGTTGGATCCGGATCGGTTTGGGTGAAACGCAAACGGCCGGTAATCGCCTGCCAGCCGTCCGGGCCGGACGACGATCGAGTGTGGGAACGGGAACGACGACGGGGCTGATCGCCAGAATTGGCGGGCCTTTCAGGCGGAGTTGCCTGCCGCATAACGGTTTGACTTGCCCCATACCCGCCTCTACCTTTTGGTCCATGCTGGCTGCGCAAACCAAGGAAGCCCTGCCCACGATGGCTTCCTCACGACCTCCCCTCCGCGCTCTTCCGAGTTGGAGCGGAATCGTCGCGCCAGTGGAACCTTTTTTGCAGCAGGTCGCCGAGCAGCTTGAGGAACAGATCGCGACCTTTCATCCCGACCTGCAGGAGCACGCGCGTTATGCGTTGACCAGCCAGGGCAAGCAGCTTCGGCCGGCACTCGTCGCGCTGGCCGGCCGCGCCTTTGGCGAACTCAACGACGATCACGTCACCGCGGCGGTCATCGTCGAGATGGTGCACCTCGCGACGCTCGTGCACGACGACATCATGGACGAGGCGGCGGTGCGTCGCGGGCGGCCGACGCTCGCACACCGCTGGGGCAACGAGCAGGCGGTGCTTCTGGGAGATTGTCTTTTCGCTCACGCGCTGAAACTGGCGGCCGGCTTTCCCACCACGGACGTGTGCCGTGCCGTGGCGGGCGCGACCAAGAACGTATGCTCGGGCGAGATTCTGCAGACGCAGCGGCGGCTCCAGGTGAACCTCTCCCAACGCGAGTACCTGCAGATGCTGGCGATGAAAACCGGCGAGCTGTTCGCGCTCTCCTGCGAGTTGGGCGTGTTTCTGGGCGGCGCCAGCGCGGATGAATGCGAGGCCCTGCGCGAGTATGGC
>DNDP01000294.1:10612-12465 GCA_003484235.1 Verrucomicrobiales bacterium | reverse complement strand
TGGCACTCGGCACGGCTTACCAGCTCTACGACGATTGCGTGGACCTTTTCGGTTCCGAGGAGGCAGCCGGCAAGTCGCTCGGAACCGATCTCGCCAAGGGCAAGCTGACGCTGCCGGTGATCCTTGCGCTCGGACGGGCCTCCGCATCGGACCGGGAGGAGCTGCACGAACTCGTGCTGCACTGGCATCCCGACCGGCTGCCACGGCTGCGGTCGCTGCTCGACGGGTACGATACGTTCAACGGGACGCAGACCGAACTGCACCGGTTTCTGCACCGCGCCCGGACTCAACTTGAACAAGCCGGGCGTAGCGAGAGTCTGGAAGAATTGACTTCCCTGCTGGATTACCTGGCGCAACAAAGTGGCGGCCTCGGGGTTCTCAACCAGCACTGAACAACCAGATCGTGTCCAACTCAGCCTCAGTTCCGATCGTGCAACCGCAGCTTGGCGTGGCCGCTTCCGCCCGCGGGGCGGAGCCCGAGCCCGCCGTCACGGAGGAGCAGGAGCTGGTGCAGCGCTCGCGGGACGGGGACCTCGCCGCCTATGACGAGCTGGTGCGGCGGTTTCAGGAACGCATCTACGCCACGATTTACCACATGACGTCCAACCACGAGGACGCCAACGACCTCGCGCAGGAGACCTTTGTGAAGGCCTACCGGGCGCTCAAGTCGTTCAAGGGGGACTCGAGCTTCTACACGTGGGTCTACCGGATCGCCGTCAACAAGACGATCAACTTCCTGAAACAGCGGAAGAACCGGACCCACATGAGCCTGAACGATCTCGACTTCAACGTGGAGAACGACCCCGAACTGGTGGCGCTCGTGTCCCACAACACCCCCCGGCGGGACGCCCGGATTTCCGAGCTGCAGGAAAAGTTGAACGCAGCCCTTCAGAAGCTGTCAGAGGTGCATCGTATGGTTGTGGTCATGCACGATGTGCAGGGGATGCCGCACGAAGAGATCGGCAGGATCATGGGATGCAATGTGGGGACGGTCCGGTCGCGGCTCTTCTATGCGCGCCAGCAGTTGCAGGCCCTCCTGTCGGACTACGTCAAGTCGTGAACATGAAAGAGAACCCCCAGGAATTTGAATCGCTTCGCAGGCTTTTGGTTTTGAAGCGGCACGAGGTGCCGCCACCAGGTTATTTCGAATCCTTCTCCGCCGGCGTTGTCGGGCGCATCGAGGCCGAGGATGTGCGGGAATCTGGCGGGCTGCTCCGGCAGGTCCTGGCCTTGTTCCGGGCGCGTCCGGCCATCAGCTGGTCCTTCTGTGTCGCGTCGGTTCTTGTCCTGTTCGCCTCCAGCACGCTGTTCGATCCTTCCCCTGCCGGCGTCCAGCTGCCGGCATTGGATGGCAACTTCGCCGCTTCAGCACCTGAACCGACTTCCAGGTTGTCGGCGGCGAGCCTCGTTTTCTCCACCAATTACCAGACGGCCGCTCTTGATGCGGATCCGGCGACCGCCACCAACCTTCCTCTGCGGGATTCGCTTTTCTCGACTCCGTTCTATCAGCGGGTGGAACCGATAAATTTCACCCCGTAGCTTCGGGAACAGATTCTGATTTCGATCCAAAGCCCGGCCGATGAGGCCGGGCATTTTGCTGGGGACCGGTCATGATTCCGCCTGCCAGTTGCTCAATTCTCGATCGTGAAGGCAAGCACCACCTCGTTCACTTCGATGAGCACGGCGCCCTCCAGGAAGCGAACCTGCGCCGGTCCGGTCAGGAACTGGTAGAACGGACTGGAGTGCGGACTGGTGAAGGTGATCGAATATGCCCCCCCCTGCTCGGCCCAGGTGCCGGAAGAGGCCACGACGGGCGGGCCCGAAGGAGTCAGCTGGATGGGCTGTCCGGGTTG
>DNDP01000294.1:6665-10271 GCA_003484235.1 Verrucomicrobiales bacterium | reverse complement strand
TTGCGGCGCGCCCGCATCCCCGGTTGCGCCAGAAATGTCTGTTCCAGCGACAAGGTGAGGTCGAAAGTCCACCTGCCCAAAATCCTGATCGGCTCGTACTTCGGTGACTTGCCCGTCTCCACGAACTCCTTGAGGTCGGCGGTGTCGATCTGCCTTGCCTCGTCGATGATGGCGGCATTGTTGAGCAGCGCCCTGATCTTCGGGTGTGCAGTGAGTTCGCCAAGGCTGGAGTGGGTGGTCAGCAGTTCGAGAACCTGCGGGTCGCTCCCGATGTCCTGAAACTCCGGCCGCTCGGCGAGGCCCAGAAACGCCGGGTAGCGCGACACCCGGCTCATGAGCAGCGGATCATGATGCACCTGCCCGACGATGTCCGCCGCGTCGTAATAGGCCTGCGGCATCGGGTCGATGGCCACGATGGCCTTGTGCATGCCCGAGGCGTTGAGATCCGCGGCCACGCGGTTCACCAGCGCCGTGCCGGCGGTCTCGTTCTCGGGGGTCGTCAGCTGGGTTGTGAGATAGCCTCCCACGTAGATCACCGTGCAGAGCACGTAGAAGTAAAGCGTGCCGTTGAGCAGCCCGAGGGCGGCGCCCATGCGGGCCATCAACCGCTCAAAGTGAAGCAGGCGCGTGTCGGTCGCCTTGTAGCGGAAGTGAACCTCCACCTTCTTGTGCACCGCCTGTCCCGCCGCCTTGAAGCCGATCGAAACAATCAGGAAGACCGCCAGTGGGGCGAGGGCATCAGCCAGCAGGACGTTGCTGACCAGGGCGCGCATCAACGGCGTCAACGGCGCACCGAGGACCGGAGCCAGCCACAATCCGAGCAGAATGCCGATCAGCGAGGTGGCGGCGCGGATCACTCCCCGGGCGAATCCTGCGTAGGCGGCCAGACCGGCGCACAGCAGGGCCAGAATCCAGATTGTCATGGCCGGGAAACTAGTGACCCTCCCGGGTCAAGGCACGCATAAAATGTGGCCGGTCCGCCGTTCTCAGGTGTTGCCAGAACGCCATTGAATGACGTTTTCTTTCCGCACGTCTCCGTTACTACCGATCAATCCACATGCACACCGATCCTGCAACCACGGCAAATGATCCGCCCCGCCGCAATTTCTTCAAACAGGTGGTCACCGGTGCGCTTACGGCCGTTGTTGGCGTCGTGCCCGGCCTCGCCGGCCTGATGGTGATCTTCGACCCGCTCAGGCGTCGTGAACAGGCCAGCGGCGACGCCCTGCCGGTGACGCGTCTCGGCAGCCTCCCTGCGGACGGGGTGCCGCGCCGTTTCCGGGTCTACGCGGATCGGCGCGATGCCTGGAACACGTACAAGCAAATCCCCATCGGCGCAGTCTTTCTCAGGCGCACCGAGGACGGCAGCATCACCGCCTTGAACGCCGCGTGTCCCCATGCCGGCTGTTCGGTCGGTTTTTCAGACAAGAATGGCGGGTATCTCTGTCCCTGCCACGACAGCGAGTTTACGGTCGAGGGGAAGATCGCCGTCGCCTCCAGTCCCAGTCCGCGGGCGCTCGATGCGCTGGAGGTTGAGGTTCGCGACAACGAAGAGGTGTGGGTGAAGTTCATGAACTTCCAGCCCGGTCACAAGGAACGGCATCCCGTGGCATGAAGGCGCTGTTCGACTGGATCGATGACCGGACGGGTTACCGCCGGCTGCTGCACGAGGCGCTGAACGAGAACGTGCCCGGCGGCGCCCGGTGGCGATATGTGTGGGGCAGCACGCTCACGTTCGCCTTCTTCCTGCAGGTGGTCACAGGGGTGGTGCTGTGGATGGCCTACGCCCCGAGCAGCCACTCGGCCTGGGAAAGTGTCTTCTACATCCAGAACGAAATGTGGGGAGGCTGGCTGCTGCGCGGCATCCACCACTACACCGCCCAGTTCATGACCCTGCTGCTGGCGCTGCATCTCCTCCAGGTGGTCATCGACGGCGCCTACAAGGCCCCCAGAGAGGTGAATTTCTGGACCGGCATCCTGCTGCTGCTGCTGGTCATGGGCCTTTCGCTCACCGGCTACCTTTTGCCGTGGGACCAGAAGGGCTACTGGGCCACCAAGGTCGCCACCAGCATCGCTGCCGTCGCGCCGGTGATCGGCCCGGACTTGCAGCGCCTGATTGTCGGGGGGGCCGACTATGGACATCACACCCTGACCCGCTTCTTCGCGCTGCACGCCGGTGTCCTCCCGGGGCTGATCATCGCCCTGATCTTTGGCCACATCTATCTGTTCCGACGGCATGGAGTGAAGTCCAAGAGGCCCCACCGCAGGCCCGACGCGCCGTTCTGGCCCGATCAGGTTTTCTGCGACGTCGTGGCCTGCCTGGCCATTCTGGCGGCGGTGCTGTTCCTGACCTTCTGGACGCATGGTGCCGGGCTCAGCTCTCCCGCAGATCCCGCCGAGCAATACGAGGCTGCCCGGCCGGAATGGTACTTCATGTTTCTGTTTGAGATTCTGAAGTACTTCCCGGCCAGCCGGGACTTTCTCGGACTTAATCTCGAGGTCTGGGGGGCGATGATCCTGCCGGGCATCGTCATTGGACTGATCGTGGCGATGCCGCTGATCGGCCGCTGGCGGATCGGGCATCGCTTCAACCTCGGTGTGCTTGCCATGGCGTTCGGCATCTTTGGCGTGTTCACCTGGCTGGCGTACGCCAAGGACGCCGCCAACCCCGCCTTCCAGATCGCGAAGGAGGAGGCGGAACGGCAGTCGCAACGCGTGCTCGAACTGGCCCGCATCCAGGGCATTCCGCAGACCGGTGCGCTGACGCTCCTGCACAACGATCCTCTCACCCAGGGGCCGAAACTGTTCGCCCAGCACTGCGCAAGTTGCCACCGCTTCGACGGCCACGACGGCACCGGCCGTGAGGTGCAGGATCCACAATCGGCGCCCGACCTGAAGGGCTTCGCGTCGCGCGAATGGCTGACCGGTTTCCTCGATCCGGAAAAGATCCTCACCGCCCATTACTACGGCGGGACCAAGTTTGCCGAGCGCAGCCGGATGGTCCGTTTCGTCGAGCGGGACGTCGCCGAATTCGACGACGCGCAGAAAGAAATGCTGCGCAAGGTCGTCATCGCACTGTCGGCGGAGGCGCAGCTGCCCGGTCAGGCGGAGGCGGACGCGGCCGATGCGGCGGTGATTGCCGAGGGAAAGAAGCTCCTCGAGCACGAAGACATGCGCTGCACCGAGTGCCACCAGTTTTACTTTGAGGACGAGGATGCCGACGCGCCCAACCTCACCGGATACGCCTCGCGTGAATGGATCATGTCCTTCATCGCCGACCCGGCCCATCCGCGCTTCTACGGCGATCGCAACGACCGGATGCCCTCCTTCGGCAAGGAAGAGACGCTGAACGAAAAGAACATCGGCCTGCTGGCCGACTGGCTGCGGGGTGACTGGCCGCGCAGCGACGGCCAGGTGGCGGCGGCCTCGAACTGAAGCCGCCGTCGAATTCGCCGTTGATCAGTCCTGTCCGGCCCCGTCGCTACGCAGCAGCGTCAGCGCATCGGTCGCCACCAGGCGGGGATCCAGCAGGCCAAAGCTGTAGATATTGCGGACCTGCTGGCGCCGATCGATCAGGTAAACCCTGAGCGGATGTTGGTAGGGCCC
>DNDP01000294.1:3025-6513 GCA_003484235.1 Verrucomicrobiales bacterium | reverse complement strand
CGCATCGGTCGCCACCAACCGGGGATCCAGCAGGCCGAAGCTGTAGATGTTGCGGACCTGCCGCCGCTGATCGATCAGGTAGACCCGGAGCGGATGTTGGTAGGGTCCCATGGTGCCCGGGCTTTTTCGTTCGTCCACCCGCTGTCCGTACGCCTCCAGCAGGGGCTGAAGATCGGCCTGATCCCGGGTGGTGAGGAACTGCCATTCGGCGCCCTTGCCCTGGCCGAGCGCAATCCGGCCATAGCGGGCCATCACACCGGGAGTGTCGTGCGCGGGATCAAAGCTCAGCGAGATCAGCAGGAGCTGGTCGGCGAGTTCCGGGTGTTGCCGGCTGATCCGCTGCAGTTCGTGGAGAGCGCCGGTGGCCCGCATGCAGGCCGTCGGATCTCCACAACGGCTGTAGATGAAGCTGAGCACCACCACCCGGCCGCGCATCAGGTCGTGCAGCCGGACCGGCTCGCCATTGGTGCCGAGCACCGTGCCATTGGCGGCCGGTTGCAGGACCGGCAGTTCGTACGTGCCGGCGGCCGGAACGTCGTAGTCGTATTCGGCGGTCCGTCGCGAGAGAAGGTCGGCCGCCATCACGCCGGGGCTGACCTCGATGAGCTCGGCACCGACCGCCGGACTTGCAGCCAACGTCCCGGCGAGCAGGATGAGAAGGGGGATGGATCTGTTCATGTCCCGTTTCCTTTCTGGCAGATGAAACATGGATGGCTGGATCGGGTTCACTTGTAGAGGCTGGCCGAACCAAAGCGCATGAGATGCGGCCGGCCGAGCTTCTGTTCCTTGAAGTCCACGGCAAAGGTCGGCTTCAGCCCCTTGCCGTCCCAGTTGTAGGCCTTGAGAAACTGGTCGTTGTCGTCTCCCAGCTTGTCCCAGTTCGCGAGGAGCGAGGTGGTGAAATACAGCCGCTTGCCGTCCCAGCTCTGGCTGACCATGTTGACCTGCTTCCCGATGGTCTGCTCGTGGACGAGCTTCGGTTGGTGCGGGTTCGACACGTCGTAAACGCGGCACATGCCGTCGCCGAACGAGTCCACGAAGAGCAGCTGATCATCGGCGCTGAGGCTGATGTCCACCGGCAGCACGCCCTGGCCGTCCGGGCCGACGTGCGCCACTTCCCTGGCCTGCCAGTTTTCGTTTTCGTCCTCATACACCAGCCAGAGCTTCGAGGTCAGCGCCGTGGAAGTGAAGGCGTAGTTGTTCTTCGGTCCCCAGGCCCAGCGCACTTCGAGCGGCGCGCCCGGCACGTTGAACACCTTGCGCGGCTGCCGCGTGTGCAGGTTCCACAGGACCATGGTCTGGCCGAAGTTCTTCATCGCTTCGGCGTCCTGCACCAGCTCGCCGAACGGCCGCATGTAGTTCTTCCAGCCGGCGAAGGACGAGCTGAGCATCACGTTCTTGCGCGGCAGCACGCGCGCGTCATAGCCGTAGCCGTCGGCGATGCCTTCGATCTCCGCGCCGGCCGGCTCCGCGCTGGTGGGCATCCAATGCGTGGCGATGTGCCTGCCGTCGTTGCCGTATTCGACGATGGCGGTACGGCCGCCCTTGTCCTTGGCGTTGGACAGGCCGGGCACCAGCATGCGTCCGGGAAGTGCATAGAATCCGTGCGGACCCACGACGCCGGTCTTCTGGGCGAAGTCCGTGATCGATCGCTTCAACTTCGGGCGGGAGGGATCGGTCGCCACGTCGAAGATGAAGATGTGGCTCGTGTCCAGACCGCTGAGCCACAGCTCACGGCGGTCGTCGGTGAACCCGCCGTGGTGCGCCTCGTGACGGCCGCCCACGGAAACGGAGTGGACGACCTTTCCATAGGCCGCCGAGCCGGGTCGGGCGTCGATTGTCACCAGCTTGTCCGACCCGTCGCCCCAGCCCTCGACGCCGAGCGTCCAGACGTAGACGAACTCCTCGTGGCCGGTGATCTTGGGCATGTAGGGTGACATGCAGGTTTCATCGGCCTGAACGATCGGGTTGAAGGCCAGGGCCGACAGGGTGAGGGCGGTCGCGGCGCAGCGTCCCGCGAGCGGGCGGACCGAAGTGATGGGGGCGAGCTGGTTCATGATGGTTTCTTTGGTTGAGTTGCGTCAGGGGAAATACGTTTCCGCGGTGGTTGGATCTATGGTTGCCACAATCTGGCGAATGGAGTCGATGGGAAACGAACCCAGCGCGCCATGATCACGGATCAAACCGGGTTCCGGCGCAATGTAGACGCCGAACAGTTTCCCGTCCGTGACATGGCTTCCAATCCACTGTATTCGCGGGCCGAGCACGCGGAGGGCCCGGCAGGACTGCGAGGAAACGATCGCCAGTTCGCGGGCGGAGAGGTTGCTTAGCTGGGGCATGGTTCTTTCCACGATGTACTTGGGCATGGGTTGTTTCAGTTTTGTTCACCGGACCCGCCGGCGCCATCACCGCGAACGGGATCGTGCGAGACCTCGGTCATTCCATAGTGCGAGATTGCCGTGTTCCTTTGGCCAAAAAAACTTGCCGGCCGATCCGCAATCCGGTCCGGCGGAAGAATCGCTCCAGCCCCGAAAACAAACGGGGCGGCAACGCGCGCGCTGCCGCCCCTAGGCCGCCGATCATTCACGACCGGCTGCCTGCGATCAGTAGAGGCTCCAGTCGAGCTTCGTGTCGGCGTTCTTCCAAGCCCGCTCGAACTCGGTCCAGACCGCGTCCGCGGCCTGTGTTTTGCCTTGGTTGCGCAGGGCCGCGGCCAGGCCGTTCAACGCCCAGCCGTTGCGCGGCAGCCATTCCAGGTCCTTTCGGAAGGTGCGCTCGGCCTCCGGGTAGTGGCCGGTGACGAGCTGTGCCGCACCCAGCGACCAGCGGGCCGAGTAGTACCAGAACGGCGGCTCCATGTAGGAGATTTCGTCCTCGACCTTCACCGCTTCGGCCAGCTGCGCGAGGGCTTCGGTCTCCTCGCCGCCGGCCAACGCCAGTTTCCCGCGCAGGATGTGATCCGCCACCTGCACCACCTTGTCGGCGGGGAAGAAGTCGCTGGTCACGGCCTTGACCGCCTCTTCGGTGAGCGCCGCCTTGACCGCGCGCTGCTCCGCCCTGGCGTTGGGCAGGTCATCCTGCGCGATGAAGGCCAGTGCGCGGGCGAAGTGAAACATCCCCTGGTCGAAGGGGTAATCCTCGGCGGGCCGGGGCTGCTTGAGCACCTCCTCCCATTTGCCGAACTGCGCCAGCGCGAGAATGTGCAGGTAGCGGAGCCGCGGTCCCTCCACGGCGCCGCAACGCAGGTCGAGAGCGTAGTCCGAAACCTTCCGGGCGGCTTTGATGGCTTCGCGGCCGTTGCCACGAAGGCTGTTGGCGTACCAGAGGAAGTGGACGTTGTGCGGATAGTAACCGGCCGGATAAAGCCCCTGTGCCTTGCACTGGTTCAGGTAGCTCTCGTCGGCCTTGCTGGCCCGGACATTCGCGTCGGCGGCTTCATCATACTGCCCCACGCGCACGTAGATGTGTGACGGCATGTGCACCAGGTG
>DNDP01000294.1:2555-2863 GCA_003484235.1 Verrucomicrobiales bacterium | reverse complement strand
CCAGGTGCCCGGCGGCCGGAGCGATCGTGGCCAGCCGGTCGGCCGACGGGATGCCCTGCTCGGGCGTCGGGCCGGCCTCCACGGCGTGGATGAAGAAGTGATTGGCACCCGGGTGTTGCGGGTCGCGCCGTAACACGGCGTGGAGAGTGTCCAGCAGCTCGCCGGNNCAGTTCCTTCGGTTGTTTCTCCGGCGACCAGTAGTTCCAGGGCATGGTGTTCATGATCGCTTCGCAGAGGATCACCTGCGCGTCGAGGTCGTCGGGATGGGCCTGGGCGACCTTGCGCGCCGCCTTGACGAAGGCGTGGTC
>DNDP01000294.1:1888-2351 GCA_003484235.1 Verrucomicrobiales bacterium | reverse complement strand
AGATCCGACCGGTCTTCCGGTGCCTCTTTGGTGTATCTGGTGGCCAGCGCGTCGATGTAGGCACGCTCCCGGTCCGAGGCCTTTGGCTTGAGCGCAACGGCCTTCTGCAACGCATCCCACGCGCGGGGATACACGTCCGGCATCATGGGCATGTTGATGTTGGGCCCTTCGGCATAGGCGACGCCCCACCAGGCCATGGCGCAGTCCGGATCAAGCTGTGCCGCGGCCTTGAACGAGCGGATCGCTTCAGCGTGATTGAAGTTGAAGGCCAGGATCAGGCCCTGATTGAAGTAGCGCTGCGCCAGGTCCGACGTCGTGGTAACCGGATGGTGATGGCCGCCCAGTCCCTTCAACAGCGGGGCATCGGGGCGTTCCTTCGCCTCCGCAGCCTCCACCCCGCCGAACAACAGGGTGCATGCCAGGGCGGCGGCAAGTGAAAGTTTTCGCGTTCGGGATGATCTTC
>DNDP01000294.1:1133-1687 GCA_003484235.1 Verrucomicrobiales bacterium | reverse complement strand
ATGTCGGTTCATTTCGTTCTTTTTCAGTTTGAGTTTTCGGTTTCAAGAACCAGCGCGAACGGATGGCTGGCAAAGCTTTCCTGCGATACCGGTGCCGGCATCACCGGGTGGTCGTCTCGGGCCCGATCGTGGCGGATTCCACCAGGCTGGGACCGGCAAGCACCTCGACGGTCAACTCCTTCTCCGGGTCGGAATGCGTGCCGGCGATCGCGATGACGTTCCTTCCCGGCTGCAATGTGGCGCAGGCCCGGGCGTCCGGCACCAGGACCTGCATCTGGTCGTCCTTGTGCGGGGGCAGGGGGTTGGCCGGCAGGCCGTTGATCCACACCCGGAAATCGCCGGTGGACCGGATGACGATCACCGGAGTCCATGGTGAACCGTCGGCCGACCGCAGTTCACCCCGCACCCAGGTGGCGCCTTCGCCTGCCGGCAGTCCATCCTGCCAACCTTCGTCAACGAAGCCCGTTTCCTGCCAGCCGGAGGGCGGTGCTTCGGACGTGTTCAGCCAACGCAGCCGATGTCCGGCCGGGGTGGCGTCGATCGCCGCCAACGGC
>DNDP01000294.1:0-954 GCA_003484235.1 Verrucomicrobiales bacterium | reverse complement strand
AACGGGACAGTGAATGGCGGAAGTGTTCGAGGCTCGGCGCCTCGCGTCCACCCAGCTGAAAGTGCCGCAGCTCGTGAAACAGCCCCTCATCCCATCGCTTCAGGCGCCAGCAGATCAGTTTCAGGTTCTTGCGATGGACGATGGAATTGGGATGCGCATCGCCGAACAGCCGGATGTGTTTCTGCAGCGCCGTGGCCGCCAGCGTACGAGCCTCCTCCAGGTTGTGTTCCGCGTCGTGGAGATAGCCGGCCAGCACGCCCAGCGCGTTGATCGACCAGGGATGATCGGGCCCCAGCGTTTCCTGCGCAAAGTCCAGCGCTTCGCGGAAACGATCCTCCCGGTCGGCGGTGCGGACCACACGCCCGTGCAGGTGAAGCGACCGGATGAAGGTCTGGGGATCCGCTTCGGGCTGCCGGCGGGCGAGTTCCACGGTCTCGATGATCAGCGGCTGGATTTCTTCGTGCGGCACGCGGTTCGAGTAGTGGATCCACGCCAGCCGGGACATTGCGCTGATGGTGATGGGATGGTCCCGGCCCAGCGAGGTCGTGGCCCGTCGGACGGTTTCCTCCGCCACCGCGGTGCAGCGCGCGGCGTCCCAATGGTAGCGGCCCAGCCAGGCATGCAGCGACATGGACTCGAGTGTGGCTTCGGCATCCGGGCCGAGGGCCTCCGTCCGCAGGTTGAAGGCCCGCTCCGACTCCTGAAAAGCCGCCCCGTACTGGCCCAGCGTGTGGAGACTCGTCGCCAGGGCCTGCCGGATGGCGGCTTCCACGAGCGGTTGCCGCGCAAACCGGTCCTCGACGCGTGTGCGGGCCCGCTCGAACAGCTCGCTGACGGTGATTTCCCCCGGCAACCCGTCGCCCTCCACCGATCCCGCAAAAAGGTCGTCGTTCAGAAACTGGACGACGGCCTCCGAGATGGCCGCTTCCTGCTCGGCCCGGCGGCGCGCTTCGT
>DNDP01000425.1:5665-5865 GCA_003484235.1 Verrucomicrobiales bacterium | reverse complement strand
GGTGTCGTGCACGTGGTTCAACGCGATGATCGACTCGCTCATGATCACACTGGCGTTGTTGCCGCCAAGATACATTCCCTCGCCGGTGCCGCCCGTGTTCCAGATCTCGTTGCGTGTGATGTGAAGCCGGCTGGTGTGGTGGGCGTTGGCGCTCAGACCGACGTCGGCGGTGTCCCGAATCTTGCAGCGGTCGATCCAGA
>DNDP01000425.1:0-5476 GCA_003484235.1 Verrucomicrobiales bacterium | reverse complement strand
CCGACGTCGGCGGTGTCGCGGATCTTGCAGCGGTCGATCCAGACGTTCGCGCAGTCGTAAAGCCGGAGTCCGTGGCTGCCGCCGACAAACTCCAGGTCACGGAAGCAAAGGTGACGCGCCGGGCCGCCGAAGCCCACATTGAGAAGGTTCTGATCGGCGTCGGGGCGGGTGATCACCACCCTGGCGCCCTCGGCCGCCACAATCCAGATTGGCGCCGCCGCCGTGCCCTGCAGGTTGATCGTGGTGAAACTGTTGATGCTGTAGGTGCCCGCGCCGACCTCCAGCCGGTCACCGGCGACCAGCGCCAGCATGGCCGCCTTGAGACTGGCGCCGTTCTGCTCCGCCGTCTTGGCACCATCGTGGTTCACCCGGATCGTTCGCAGCGGAACGACGGTTTCCCATGCGGGATCGTAGGGGGATTTGTTCTCCCGAAGGCGAAGAAACTGGGTCGTTGCCGCTGCCGCAAGCTCGACCCGGATTGCGGGTCCGGTCGCGATGGCAGGGATGGCCGGTGATGCCAGCGGTGCCCAGGGCTCTCCGAGGTTTCCGGCGGCCAGCAATTCGTAATTCCTTCCGGACGCCGGCGACCACGCGAGCGTGATCTGGCCGGCGACGGTGCGCTCGGCCGACAGCGACAAGGCCGGAGCGGCAGAGCCGGCCGTGATCGCGACCAGCAGCAGTGAAGTCGCTGCAAAGTGGAGCGCTCCAACGAAGGCGGGGAGCCTCCGGACGGGGCGCTTCGGTGTCGAGAGATGGTTTGTGGGGTTCATGTCAGGAAATGGCGGTCGCGGGTGCGGCCGTTGGCCCCGGGCCCCTGTCACTGCTTCCGCTCGTCCACGAGCTCGCGGTCAGCTTTGATCTGATTCTTTTCGATCGTCACTGATCGGGTTCCGGCGCCGATGCGTATGGCCGGAATTTCCGCGACCGCGCTTTCGATGCGGTTGCTCCGGATCACCGTCCCTTCCGTTTCGCCGTCGATGAAGAGCTGGAACCGGCCGTTGTTCAGCACCGTATTGCCGAACAGCCGGTTGCGGTGGCCGCTCATCGGCTCTGTCTCGCGCCGCCAATGAACGCCGCCCGACTGGTTGCCCTTCACGGTGTTCTCGCGGATCAGGTTGTCGCTGTCCTTGTGGCCGATCGAAATGCCCACGCCGCCGTTGTCGGCGAACAGATTCCGCTCCACAACGGCATCGCGGACCCGCCAGCAGAAAAAGAAGCCATCCCGGCCGTTCCCGCGGACGAGGCAGTCGGCGACCACGCTCCGCTGCGAACCGCTCCCCGGGTGAATGCCGCCGCCCGCGCAGTTCTCAACGATGCTGTTCAGCACCTTCACGTCGTTGGACTGCTGGAAGCTGATCCCGTCGCCGTTGTAATAGCGGACGATCACGCCGTCGATCACCCCGGCGTCGCCCTGGTAGAAGAAGATGCCGGCCCCGCGGCAGCCGTCGATCAGCTCGTTGGACTCGCGGTCGCCGTGGATGGCCAGTTTCTCGATCCGGAAATCGCGGACGTGATAGGCGCTGATCACCGGAAAGACCGTCGCGGCAAAGGCGGCGTCGGCCATCATGCAGTCGGCGTTCAACGGCCGGCTCAGCGTCACGTAGTTGTCCCGCTTGTTCAGCACCGTCGCGCAGATCGTGTGAAAGCCGTGGACGCGTTTCGTCGCGATGTAAACGCCGTCCCCGATGTTGAACTGGTCCGGGTCCGCCACCGTGATCGCCTCCTCGCCGAAGTCGCCGTCCGCTGCGAGCAGGCTGCGCTTCGAGGGCGCCTTCTTTAATACGGTCGTCTTGCCGGAGCCGCGGATCGTCACCCCGGAGCGGAGATGGAGGGAATCACGCATCAGATATTCGCCGGGGCCGATCTCGACCACGCCGCCTCCGAGCTGCCCGACATAGTCGACCGCCGCCTGCAGGACGCGGTTGTCGGTGCCATTGAGGTCGGCGCCGCTGTGGCCGACGGTGATCCGGATGCCCGGCCGGGCGAGGAGGTCGTTCTCGGGATAAGCCCGGCGCGCGTGCTGGGCGGGCAGAGTGGTTGCGGCGAGGAAAACCGCGGCAAGGGCAAGAATCGCTTTCATGGTCGGCTGGGGGCTGTGGATGACGTTGGAAGGATGGCCGCCAGCGGCCGGTTCGACAAGCCCGCAGCGGTTCGTCCTCGGCCCGGCAGTCGCAGCGTTCGGGCAGCTGGAGTGCCGGCGATCGACGAATCCAAGTTTCGTTCGCCTCGCCGGCTTCAGCCTTTGGACCGGTCCGATCCGCCGCAGATGGTCTTGACGGCTCCATCCCGACCGGGGAACTTCCCACCATGCCTTCAGCCAAGAACAAGTCTACCGGCAACGCCCGGTTCACCACCACCCGGGTTGATGCCCGGCGGCGGGTGGTGATGCCCGCCACGCTGCCTCCGGATGCCGTGGTTTCAATTCAGCAGCTCGCCGACGATTGCTGGGTGGTTCGCCGGGTCCGCCCCAGCCGGAACGCCCGGATGATCTCGGTGCCGGTCGTCGAGGAGCTGCCCAAGGATGCCAAATGGGAGAAAACGGAGTCGGCGTTCGTCGATGCCGCTGCGAAGGGTCTGACGCCTATTGAGGAATGAACCAATGGGACATCGTAAGCTGGCAGCCCCCCGGCTGGCCGGAACCGCATCCGGCGGTGATCGTGTCCCATCCCGGTCGCGCCGCCAACAAGCCCGACGTGGAGGTGATTCTCTGTTCAACCAAACGGGCCGGTTGGAAAGCGGAGGCACATGAAGTCATTCTTGATGAAGCGGACGGCCTCGACTGGCCAACTTTGTGCAAGTGCGACCTGATCTACGCCGTCAGCCGAAAGGCCTTGGGAGCCAAACGCGGCCACGTCTCCGACCAACGGAAAGGGCCGCTGGCCCGGACGCTCCTGGCAGCACATGGTTGGGCGGCGTGGATGTAAGGTTCCACCTTGACGGAGCAACGCCCTGCGGGGAGTTTCCCAACATGTCAGTAACCGTCACCGAGATTCTCAAGGAGATAGAAAAGCTGCCTCCGTCCGAACAGAACGACCTTCGCCGCGCGCTGGACGAGCGTCTGCCGCAAGCGCAGGAATCTGAGATGGCGTTGCACGATGCCGAGCTTCGCTCCCTGGCGAACCATTGGGACAAACTCGGCCCTGCTCCCGACGTGGACTATGACCAGCTTTGATCGTGGGGATGTCGTCCTCGTGGACCTCGGCTATCTCGGCAAGATTCGGCCGTGCGTGGTGATCTCGGTCAGGAATCCGGATCGGGAACGCAACATGTCGATCGTGGTGCCGCTGACGTCCGAGATTCGCGGCGGGGAATGCGAGGTCGCCTTTCCGAAACCGGCCTGGTTGAAGCAGGAAAGCGTGGTCAACGTGTTGGGCATTGCCGGGATCGACAATGCGAGGATCATTCGCCGGCTGGCCCCATTCCCGGAGGAACCATTGGCCCGGATCTGTGAAGTCATCCGCTTCACGCTGGGGTTGGATTGATGGCGCTGGTGAACGCTCAGATTTGCCTTACCGGCGGCAAGTGACCCTGATCGGGACGCTCGAAGGCGGAATCGTCGATGCGGATGGCATCGAAGAAACCCGGCGGCCAGGTGGCGGACCGGACCGGTTCCAGAACCACTGAATCGCCGGCCTGCCGCACGTAAACCGTGGTGGAGGAGAGGTGGATTCCCTTGGGCAGACGAACGGTCTGCAGGTCACCCTCTTTGGTTACTGTGGCGGTATCCATGCCGGCAAACTAGGTGTGCCCTGCCGAAAAACCAAGCGGGATCTTGGTGCCGAACTCAATGTCCAGGGGTGTTCAGGGCTGCACCAGTGTGACCTGAACTACGCCGTCAGCCGGAAGGCACTCGAGGCCAAACTCAGCCACGTCTCCGTCCAGCGGACAGGGCCGTTGGTCCGAACGATCATGGCGACGCATGGCTGGGCGGCGTGGATGTAGGTTGGGCAGCTGATTTCAAGTTTCGCCGCTGACGAGATTCAGTAGTACGCTGGCCACTCGTCCAGCTGCCGTTCGAATGCTTGTCCAGTTTCAAGCGTGTCCCTCATTCCGGAAACCTTCTTAATTGCGAACGAGAGTCGGTCCAAGAAATCGGTCGTGGAGGTTGCCTGTCCGTTCAAGTAGACTCGGCTACGATCCATGAAGGCATTTCCGTAAGCCAAAAGTTTCACCGAGCGCCGATGTACTCCGGCAACCCGGTTTGTCTCGTAGTAGACGAATTGGGAATCGAGACTCAGGTTCCCTGCCCAGTGGCGCCAGGTCTTCAAGTCCGCACCCTTGAGCTTCCGCCCTTCAAAATAGATGTGATTCTTGTCGCGACCGAAGCGGTTACCAAGCGAAACGAATGTGCCCGGATCAGCATCCCTTACCGATTGTCCTGCAAAATAGACACGGCTGGCGTCACGACCATAGCCAACGGTTGGGTGGTAAATCTGCCAGATGTCACCCGTGTCATCCACTCCCGCATCCAGTGCCTCGAACGTATAACGATCCGCGCCCTTCAACACAGAAGTCTGATTAAAAACGGCGCACTTGTCCCTGCCGTAGATGATGTTGAGGGGCTCAAACGAACCAGCATCCGCTCCGCTGCACGCGCGACTGGCCCAATACACCTTTCGCTTGTCTCTCGCCCATGGACCCAGCAGCCGCTTGAAGGAAGCTGCATCCGCTCCACGGATGGCAGATTTCATGTAGTAGGCCTTGCCATCCTTCACGTGAAGAACCGGAGTGTCGTTGTTCTTGTCGGACGAGGCGTCGCCGACCGGCACTTCGGATTCTCCCTGGTCATCCGCTGACTTCGCCCTACCTTTGTTTCTCGCATCGGCAAGCAGTTGCGGAGTCCACTTCTGGTCGAAATAGACTTTGCTGATCAGTTTGATCAGAAACGCGGAATGGTTCGTTGAATTGATGAAGCCAACGACACGCTCAACTCCTCTTGCATCCGAGTATTTCCGCCGTTCCTCTTTCCCCATGCCGCCTCCCCGAATGTGGCAGGTCACGACAAACTTGGTGTCCGGGCTTAGTTTCTTGAGTTCGGGAAGTAGCTCGCGCGCGACGGCCTGATCCCCCAAGCCGAATGCCTGGTTGCCCGCCAAGTCTGACATGTCTACTCCGGAGCCTGAGAAAATCGCGTTGAGTTGATCGGCCACACTGACAACTGGCACCTGATGTTCAACGAGGCAGAGCAGGGGCTTGTGTCGCCTGATTTCGAGGAACAATTCATCCTTGGTGCTCGCGTAAACAACTTCGATAGGCCTGGTAAGCTGGTTGGCAACCGACTGCTCAAAGCGCGCAGCATTCGCTTCACCGCACACGACGATGACCGGATTTGTTTCTGGCATTCTCGCTCCTTTTTTGTTTCCCAAATAATCGCCCGGCACTGGCAACCTTACGCCACCAAACTCTCCACCAAGTGCCCGTGCACATCCGTCAGCCGGAAATCGCGGCCCTGGAAGCGGTAGGTCAGCTTTTCGTG
>DNDP01000217.1:21444-26905 GCA_003484235.1 Verrucomicrobiales bacterium | reverse complement strand
TCCTCGTCGTCAGCGCCCGCACTCCGGCCGAACTCCCATGGAAGCAGCTCGGCGTCGAGGTCGTGATCGAATCGACCGGCCTGTTCACCGACGCGGACAAGAACAACCCGAAGGGCTGCTACGGCCACATCACCGCCGGCGCCAAGAAGGTCATCATCTCCGCCCCCGGCAAGAACGAGGACATCACCATCGTCATGGGTGTGAACAACGAGAAGTACGATCCCGCGAAGCATCACGTGATCTCGAACGCGTCCTGCACCACGAACTGCCTCGCACCGCTTGTGCATGTGCTGCTCAAGGAAGGCTTCGGCATCGAGGAAGGCCTGATGACCACCGTCCACAGCTACACCGCCACGCAAAAGACCGTGGACGGCCCGAGCAAGAAGGACTGGAAGGGCGGCCGCAGCGCGGCGATCAACCTGATCCCCTCGACCACCGGCGCCGCCAAGGCCGTCGGTCTGGCGATCCCCGAGGTCAAGGGCAAGCTCACCGGCATGGCGTTCCGTGTGCCGACCCCCACCGTCTCCGTGGTGGATCTCACCGTCCGCACGGTGAAGGAGACGAGCTACAAGGAGATCGCCGCCGCGATGAAGAAGGCCAGCGAGACCTACCTCAAGGGCATCCTCGAGACCACGAACGACGAAGTGGTCAGCTCCGACTTTATCCACCACAAGGCGTCGTCGATCTTCGACGAAGGCTCCGGCATTGAGTTGAACAGCCGCTTCTTCAAGCTGGTGAGCTGGTACGACAACGAGTGGGGTTACTCCAACCGCGTTGGCGACCTGCTGAAGTTCATGATCGGCAAAGGCCTCTGAGCCGGTTGCTCCTGAAACCTGTAAGACGACGGCGGCCCGGAAACGGGCCGCCGTTTTCCTTTGCCGGCAGACTCCTGTCTTCAGGCTGCCCCGTTCAGCCGGCGCCAGATCAGCGCGAATCCGGGAGCGAAGTCATCCGGCTTCTCGGCCAACCAGGCTGACAGCTGGTCGGGCGCAAACCAGCCACCGGTCTCGATCTCTTCCGGATGCAGCGTGAACGGGCCTTCCGACTCGCCGCGATAGACCCAGACGAACTCCTGGCCGGTGTCAACGCAGGCATCGACCTTGAACAGCCGATCCGGCGCCTCCCGGACCACCAGGCCGATCTCCTCGCGGAGCTCCCGAACCGCGCAGGCGTCGTAGTCCTCGCCGCAATCCAGGTGGCCGGACGCCGACGAATCCCACACGCCGGGATGGGTGTCCTTGGACATCGACCGCTTTTGCAGGAAGACCTCACCCTTCCGGTTGAAGATCAGCACATGCACCGCCCGGTGTTTCAGGTCGAGCCGGTGGACCTCGCTGCGGCGCTCCCGGCCGATCACCTCATCCCATTCGTTGACGACATCAAAAATCTCTTCGGACATGCGCGAAAACGTTGCCGGAACCCCCATGGCAAGGGAAGGCGGATTCCAGGCCGCCACCGGCAGCCCACGCCATTTATTACGTATAGGTAATAAATATTTGCCTTCATCACCGAAGTGCCGGATAGTCGCGACCGTTATCGCGGGCATCCGCCTGGCTTATGGATTCACTGCATTCAGACAGCTCAAATCAGCCGGCCACACGTCGGTCTGCCGCCTTTGTCATCGCGTCACCGCTCCTCCTGCTGGCGGGCGTCCTGGTGTCCGGTCCCTTCACCCGGCACGCGGCGGCCGGTGACTGGCCCATGGCCCGGGGCAACCCCGGCCTCACCGGCGTCGCAAATGGCTCACTCGCCTCCGAACTCGCGCTCAAATGGACGTTCAAGACCGCGGGCCCGATCCGCGGCGCGGCGGCAATTGCCGGCGGTGTGGCCTACGTCGGCTCGTTTGACGAGAAGGTTTACGCGGTCGATCTGAAATCGGGTGAGAAGAAGTGGGAGTTCACGGCAGAAGACGCGATTGAGTCCACTCCGCTGGTCATCGGGGCCCAGGTGTTTATTGGTGATCTGCTCGGCAATCTCTACGCGCTGGACGCGGCTTCCGGAAAGTCGAACTGGGTATACACCACCGGCGACAAGATTGTAGGCGGCCCGAGCTGGATTGCCGGGAAGGATGGCAAACCCGCCGCGATCCTCGTGGGCAGCCATGATTTCCTCCTCTATTCCCTTGATCCGGCCACCGGCAAGACCAACTGGGCCTACGAGACTGGCAACTATATCAACGGCTCCCCGGCCGTGGCCACGGGCAGGACGGTCTTCGGCGGCTGCGACGCCCTCCTGCACGTCGTCGGCCTGGACAAGGGTGAAAAGCTGAAGGAGATCGATGCCGGCGCCTACATCATGGGCTCGGTGGCGGTCGACGCCGGACAGGTATTCTTCGGACATTACGACAATGAGGTCTGGTGCGTGGACCTCGAAAAGGGCGAGAAGGTCTGGAGCTATCGTGATCGCAACTTTCCCTACTTTTCCTCCCCGGCCGTCACGGCGGACAAGGTGGTCATCGGCGGCCGCGACAAACGCGTCCACGGCATCGACCGCCGGACCGGCGAGCCGGTCTGGGTTTTCGGCACGCGCGGCCGGGTTGAGAGCTCGCCGGTGGTGGTCGATGGCAAGGTGGTCATCGGCTCGGACGACGGGCGTTTGTATTTGTTGAAGCTGGACGACGGCTCGGAGCTGTGGTCCTACGAAATCGGGCAGTCGATCCAAAGCTCGCCGGCCGTCGCGAACGGCATGGTGCTGATCGGCTGCGATGATGGAAACCTGTATGCCTTCGGGCCCAAATGATTTTACCATGAGCACGACTACGACCCCCGAAGCCCCCGCCGCGAAGCCGGTCTTCCAACGGGAGACCACCGCGGGAAACTACTTCGTCGCCAATTACCCGCC
This sequence comes from Verrucomicrobiales bacterium, assembly GCA_003484235.1. Lineage (GTDB taxonomy): Bacteria > Verrucomicrobiota > Verrucomicrobiia > Limisphaerales > RI-55 > RI-55. The sequence goes on along the minus strand of DNDP01000217.1, from coordinate 24,064 downwards.
CTTTGCCTTCTGGAAGAAGGAGGCCGTGCCCGATTTCCTCGACGCGCTGGAGCGGGGTCCGCGCCCCGGCGTCCCGCTCGGCCTCTACACGCACATCCCCTTCTGCCGGAAGCGCTGTCACTTCTGCTACTTCCGCGTTTACACCGACAAGGACGCCAAGGCGATCCGCAGCTACCTGGACGCGGTCTTGAAGGAGTTCACCGTTTACGCCGGCAAGCCGTTCGTCGGCGGGCGCAAGCCGAAGTTCGTGTACTTCGGCGGCGGCACGCCCAGCTATCTCTCGCCCGATCAGCTCAAGTATCTCACCGACGGCATGAAGTCGTTGCTGACGTGGGACGAGGTCGAGGAGGTGACGTTCGAGGCCGAGCCCGGCACGCTGACCGATCACAAGCTGCAGGCGATTCGCGACCTGGGCGTGACGCGCTTGAGCCTCGGCATCGAGCACTTTGACGATCACATTCTTGAGATCAACGGCCGCGCCCACCGCTCGAAGGAGATCGCCCGTGCGTACGAATTCGCCCGGGAGATCGGCTTCCCGCAGATCAACATCGATCTCATCGCCGGCATGGTCGAGGAAACGGAGGACAAGTGGAAGGAGGCCGTCGCCAAGGCGGTCGCCCTGAAGCCCGATTCCGTGACGATCTACCAGATGGAAGTCCCCTACAACACCGGCATCTTCAAGCAGATGAAGGCCGAGGGCAAACTGGTGGCGCCGGTGGCCGACTGGGAAACCAAGCGTCGCTGGGTCGATTACGCCTACGGCGAATTTGAGAAGGTCGGCTACACGGTGACGAGCGCGACGACGGTCGTGAAGGATCCGGCCAAGGTGAAATTCCTCTACCGCGAAGGGCTTTTCAACGGAGCGGACATCCTGTCGGTCGGGGTCGCCAGCTTTGGACATCTGAACGGATACCACTACCAGAACCACCATGATTTCGATCCGTACGTCGAGGCAGTGAACGCCGGCAAGCTGCCGGTATATCGCGCGCTTGAGCCAGCGCCGGACGAGCACTACATCCGTGAATTTATCCTGCAGCTGAAGCTGGGAAGCGTGAACGCGGGCGACTTCACGAAGAAGTTCGGCACGGATCCGCGCCAGCAGTTCGCCAAGCCGCTCCAGCGCCTGCAGGACTGGGGCTTCCTGACCAACGGAGGCGACCGCATCGGCGTCACGCGCGAGGGCCTGCTCCAGATCGACCGGCTGCTGCACGAGTTTTTCAAACCGGAGCACGAAACGGGAAGGTATGCGTAACCCGGCTTCCGCCCCGCATGTCGAGCGTTGAAAGTTCATCAAAATGACACCCCACGAAACCGTCACTCCGACCGTCCTTCCCTGGGCCTATCCGCTCGACGAGTTCTACGCCCAGGCGGGGTTGACCTTGCCGACGATCGATCAGATCCGGGGCGACGAGATGTCCGAGCCCTACCGCTCGCTGCTGGTGCATCAGAAGGATATGACACCCACGCTGGAAGCCTTCCATCAGGACAAGATCCACATCCGGGCCTTGAGCCGGAACCAGCGCAACGGGTTCTACTTCCGCGAGGTCGTGCTGGAGCTGGACCGCGACGAGACGCCGGTCGAATTCGGCGCGATCAAGATCATGCTGGACTTGCTGCCGCCGGGCGCGCGGCAGCTCATCCTCGCCGAACGCGAACCGCTCGGCCACATCCTGGCCGACTGCGGCGTTTTGCACTCGAGCCGGCCCAAGGCCTACCTGCGGATTCAGTCCGATGACTTCATCAATCAGGCGCTGAAGCTGGAGGGCACCCACACGCTCTACGGCCGCCGCAACACCCTCTTCGATCCGGAGAACCGCCCTCTGGCGGAGATCGTCGAAATCCTCCCGCCCGCCGCTTTGCAAACGTGAAACCTCGGCTATTTTTCCCCCCATGCTGAATGCCACTGAACACGATGTCCTCATCATCGGCGCCGGACCGAGCGGCAGCGCCGCAGCCACGATCCTTGCCGGTCACGGTCACCGTGTGCTGGTGCTGGAGCGCGACACCTTTCCCCGCTATCGCATCGGCGAGTCGCTCCTGCCCTTCACCTACGAGCCGCTCAAGCGTCTTGGCCTGATCGACCAGATGCGAAAGTCCGCGTTCGTGAAGAAATACTCCGTGCAGTTCGTGTCGCCCAACGGGCGCGCGTCCCAGCCGTTTTACTTCTTCAACCGCTACGACCGCGACACCGTCGCCCAGACCTGGCAGATCCGGCGGGCAGAATTCGACGTCATGAACGCGAACAATGCCCGCGCCCGGGGTGCCGACATCCGCCATGGCATCGAGGTGAAAGAACTGCTCCGCGAGGGCGGTCGTGTGGTGGGCGTGCGCACCCAGGACACCGACGGCGAGGTCGTCGAGCACCGCGCCAGGATCACGCTGGACTGCTCCGGCAAGGAGGCCTTCGCCGCCGTGCGCAGCCAGTGGCGCAAGAAGGATCCCGGTCTGAACAAGGTCGCGGTCTGGACCTATTACAAGGGCGCCAAGCGCGACGAGGGCATCGACGCCGGCGCGACCACCGTGGCGATGATACCCGAGAAGGGGTGGTTCTGGTACATTCCGCAGCACGACGACATGGTCAGCGTCGGGGTGGTGGCCGAGGGCAAATACCTGAGCCGCG
>DNDP01000217.1:442-21197 GCA_003484235.1 Verrucomicrobiales bacterium | reverse complement strand
GACTACTTCATCACCAGCGAGTATTCCTTCCACTCCCAGCACTGTGGCGAGGAAGGCCTGCTGCTCGTGGGCGACGCCTACTGCTTCCTCGACCCGGTCTTTTCTTCCGGGCTGATGTTGGCGCTCAAGAGCGGCGTGATGGCCGCCGACGAGGTACACCAGGGGCTTGTCGACGGCGACCTTTCCCCCGGACGGTTTGGCGGTTACGCGAAGTCGCTGCGCGAAGGAATCGAGAACATGAGGAAGCTGGTGTATGCGTTTTATGAGCCGGAGTTTTCCTTCAAGAAAGTCATCGACAGGTATCCTGACCTTGCCGGCGACATCACCGACTGCCTCTCCGGTGACGTGAACAAGGATTTTTCGAAGCTCTGGAAAGCCATCGGCGAGTTCGTGCCGCTGCCCGACGATCTTCCCGTCGGCATGCCCAAGACGGAAGCGCTGCCACAGGCGGCCTGAGGCAATCATCCCTCCAAGCGCAAGAGCGAGGCTCCCGCCGAGCCCTGAATCAAGGCGTGAAGGGCCGACGCGACCAACCAGACATGCCGCTCCGTTGGAGCTTTGATTGAGGCCCGGCGGGAACCCCGCCCTACCGTACGGGTTCTTGGTCGTGGAACCCGATTCGTTCGAGCATGGCGGCCACTTCATCGCGGGTGCTGTTGACCTTGGCGGCATTTCTCAGGAGATCTTCGGCGTGGCAGCTGTACCAGTTGCGCTTCGCGGGATCGGCAAGCCCGGCAACGTTGATGGGCGCAATCAGCCGGGTCACTTCGTCGCTCAGCTCTTTCTCGTCGCCGGCAGCGGCCAGCGCAATGCATCGACGAAGCCCTTCCCGGAAACCACCGCGCTGGTGCAGGAGGAATCCTTCGGCCAGTTCGGGATGACCTAGACGAATCGCGCTCTCCGAAAAGCTGGCGGCCGCGAAATAGAGTTGAGTCAACGCGTTGAAGGCCACCGGACGATCCAAGCTCTTGAGCAGACCCCCGATCAACTCGGCAGCTACGAGCAACTCGTCGTCGGTCGTCCGGGCGTAGCCGGCGAGACGGGCGTGGAGCGACTCGGTGTTCCACGCGTCGGCGACGATGGCCGCCAGGCGTTTTACCCCGAGCAGCGTCAGCGGAAAACCGGTCGAGAGCAGCGGGTCCACGAACCCCGCCGCCGAAGGCAGCAGCACCCAGCATTGCCCGACGATCTGCCGCGAACGGAACGCGACCCGGCTTTGATGGACGAATGGCCGGACCGGACGGGCATCGCGAAAGAGATCTGCCACCGACGGCAGCCGCGCCAGCAACCGCCGCCAGGCTGCCTCCCCTTCGCCAAGTTTCAGGTCGTCGGCCAGCGCATCTGTCACCGAGACCCCTGCGCTGGTGATCCCGTTGTTGAAACGCAGCATCCACATCCAGCCGCCGGGAAACACATGATGCACCGCAGCGTCATCAGGAGGGTAGGGCGGCACGTCCCAGGGGTCAGTTCTCATTAATGCCCACTTGGCTCCCTGGCTTTTGCGGGAGCCTTCATGCTTCGGCTCCAGTTCGGATCCAAATCGACGCACTTCAATGAAGTGGGAATACTGTGTTTGAGTTCCTGGAAACTCCGGTAACGGCGTTTCTTCCAGGCCGAGCAGTCGGTGCAGGCAACCGCGCGGGCCGCTGGCGTCGATGACGAAGCGGACCCGAACCTCCGCGCTCCCGCCGTCGCGCTCAACCGTCAGGCATGCACCGGACTCTTTGATTTCCATTGCCCGGACTGAACACCCATCGCGGTAATCCACACCGAGGAGTTGTGCCTGCCTCACCAACCACGCGTCCAGATCGGCGCGGAACCAGTGCGTGTCGGCGATCTCGTCGTGCGGGCTGGCGGCGACGAGCAATTGACGATGACGCAGTGCGTCCACCTCGTAGGGCTCGTCGAATCGATGGTGATGGAAGGTGAAACCGCGCTTCAGTCCGGCTGCCAGCTCCGGATGTTCGCGCTGCCACGTGCCCCACTTGGTGAACGGGAGCAACTGCGGAAGATCGTAGGTGCGCGCAAGTTCCTCGAGCAGCAGGTTGGCGAGCGGTGTGGAGGATTCGCCGATCACGAATCGCGGGTGCCGGCCTTTCTCCAGCAGCACGACCGAACGGCCGAGACGTCGCGCGATCATCGCCATCACCGAACCGGCGAAGCCCGAGCCGATCACCGCGATTTCGAAGTCGGTTTTCATCGGTTCAGTCCGCGCGACATTGGCAGGTGACCGGTGGAAGAATGCGTTGGCACAGGTTCATCTGCTCAATGCGGCACCGGCGTTCGGTGAAACAACCCTCGCAGGTCGAAAACTTGCCGAGATCCCAAGTGTCGGCAAACACGCGACCGTGGCCGAGTGCCAGGCAGCGGTCGAAGGCGGCTTCGAGAGAGGCAAGTTTGGGCGGCGCGAAATGACCCTGCTGCGCCAGCGCCTCGAGGGCGCCGTTGCCGAGGCGCGTGGGAATGAGCGACACCACCGTGGCACCGAGCTCAAAGGCAAACTCCGCCGAGCGCACGGCCCAGTCGACACCTTCCTGCTCATCCATGAACGGCGGCTTCACGAGCACGAAGACGCGGAGGTCGACGTGCTCGCGGCGGAGCTTTCCCGCCGCGCGGGCGAAGTCGTCGAGGTCGAAGCGTTTGTTGAGCTTTTCCAGAACGTCGGGATGCGCGGTCTCAAGGCCCATGGCGACTTCGAGCTGAGGACCGTTGCTCGCACTCCCCGAAAGTTCATCGCGAAACCTCCACGTAAGGTCGCCGATCAGTTTGGGATGGCATTCGACGACAACCCGCTCGAAGCCGGTGATGCGTTTGGCGATTGCCGGGTAGTCCTCCACCGGCACGGCGGCGCGATCGAAGAAGCTGCCGCTGTTGTAGAGTTTGATCTGATGGGCAACCTCCCCCGACAAGGGTAGTCGCCGACGTGAGGAGGCTCCATCTTCTCGATCGGAAATAAGAGCCTCCTCACGTCGGCGACTACGAATGTTTGTCAGGGCGAAGTCGATCTGCGCGGGGATGGCTCCGGGTGGGGTGCGCTCGGTCGTCGTGTTCTGCCAGAGATCGCACATCAGACAGCGCCATGGGCATTCGCGGCCGGTCAGGAAGACGGTGGCGGTGTCGAGCACCTGGCCATTGGCGGCGGGTTCCTGTTCAAGGAGGAAGGCATAGGGGCGGCCGGTGGAAACGGAGTTGCGCGAGCGACGATGTGACACGATCCAGCGATCGCGCTCACCGGCAGCTTTCGGATAGTCCTCGGATGAAGCCTGAGGTTCGTTGAAGCGCACTGCAGGATCGTCCATTGCACGTAGATTATACGATGGCAAGCCGACTGGTAACTTACTGCTGCACGGCCGCCGGGGCGATTGGTGCTTCTATCCGAAACGCTTGCTTACGATGTCTGACGCCATCTTCGGTTTGGAAGTAGTGCAAGTCGATAATCCCGTCGTAGTCGGAGTCTTGCCAGACTTCATAAATCGACGAAAGCCGCCCAGGAGAAGCAGGCCTGAATAGTCGATAGATTTCGTCCACTCGGCCATCCAGATTCTTGTCCAACCGCGTCCAATCCTGCCAGGTCCACCTGCGCCACCACATCTCTTCAGTTTTTGGCAGGTCCGATGGCCGCCAGCCTTCCCAATTCTTCAGAACCTGATCATCCACTTTTACCGAGTGCGGAGTAACCATGCTAACGCATCCGGCAAAGAGCAAAGCTAAGAGAGGAGCAATGAGTCGAATGCTGTTCATAGTTCAAAGGAGGTGCGCCGTTGATAATGGAAGCGCAAACTTCTCATTCCGTCACCACCAGCCGCTGGTTCACGCCCAGTTTGTCGGCGGCGACGTTCGCTTCCGCGCCGGAGGGCCAGCGGATGTTCAGCGCATCGATCTTGTCCGCTTCGCCGAGACCGAAGACCAACTCGCAGCTTGACTGCGACAGGTAACTCCGCGTCGGCGTCACGGTGCGTTGCTGGGTGACGCCGCCGGCGGTCAGCGTCACGATCGCGCCGATCGCATCGCGATTCGATTTCGTGCCGGCGAGTTTGAGCTTCAGCCAGTGATGGCCGAGCGACTGATCGTTGCGCAGCAGCAACGGCGGACCGTGGAGCTGGGTCAACACGACATCGAGGTCGCCGTCGCCGTCGATGTCCGCATACGCGCTGCTGCGGCCGACGATCGGCTGAAAGAGATCGGTGCCGGCCTCATTGGCCGAGACGAGCAGGAAGCCGTTGCCGCCGTTGTTCCAGAAAAGCTGCGCCGGCTGCCGGTATTCCTGGCTCGCCTGCACGCGCGTGATGTCCTCGTCGAGATGGCCGTTCACCGTCAGCAGGTCGGGCCAGGCGTTGAGGTCATAGTCAAAAAAGAAGATGCCGAACTTCAGCGGCAACCGGCTGGCGGGGCCGATGCCTTCGGCAATCGCTTCGTCGGCGAACAGCATGGGCTGGCCCTGCGAGACGTAGAGCGCCGTCATTTCATTGGCGAAGTTGCCGATGGCGATGCCGAGATCGGCGTTGTTGCGATGGCGGGCGATGTCGATGCCCATCGCGCCGCGGGTGTTGCCGTTCGAATCGAAGGCGACACCGGCAATCGCGCCCTGTTCCTTGAACGTGCCATCACCCTGGTTCACGAAGAGCTGGTTCGGCGTCGTGTCGTTGGCGACGAGGAGATCGATGTGACCGTCCGAGTTGATGTCGACGACGGCGACGCCGAGCGACTTGGCGACCGGCACGCCGGTGGCCTTGTTCTTCATCTGCACGCCGCTGGCTTCGCTGACGTCGGCGAACGTGCCGTCGCCGTTGTTGCGATAGAGCCGGGGAAACGCACCCTCGAAATCCGTCGGCGGTCCGTAGGCGCGATGCGTGCCGTCGATGGTGAAGTTCACCTTGAAGTCGATCTCACGCGACCACTTCACGTAGTTCGCGACGAAGAGATCGAGGTGGCCGTCGTTGTCGAAGTCGAGGAATGTCGCCGCCGTGCTCCAATCGCCGGCATCGCCCGCCACACCGGCCTTGGTGGTGACGTCGGCGAATTTGCCGTTGCCGAGGTTGCGGAAGAGTCTGTTCTCGCCGACGCAGGTCAACAGGACGTCCACGAGACCGTCGTTGTCGAAATCACCGCACGCGGCGCCCATCCCGTAAACCGGGACATCGAGACCCGAGCCGGCCGTGACGTCGGTGAACTTCACCCCGCCGCCGGGCACGGCGTCGTTCCGGTAGAGCGCGGCGGTGGTGGGTTTACGGGACGCATCCCTGGCCAAGTCCCAGGGCCACCAGGTGGAATTGATGAAGAGCAGATCGTCGTCTCCGTCGTTGTCGAAATCGAGGAAGGCCACGCCGCCGCCGAGCGATTCGGGAAGAAGCTTTTCACCAGTCGCGCCGTTGTTATGGACGAAGGTGATGCCGGCCTCGTCGGTGATGTCGGTGAACCTGACCCTGGGAATCTGCGCCCTGGGTTTGTCCGGGACGACCGGCGCGGCGATGGCGGTATTCTGTTCGGGCCCCTTGGCTTCGGGACGGTTGACGTAGAAGATGACACCGAGGATCACGACGAGGACGAGGACGAGGACGATGGCGGACCAGCGAAAGGCCCTGCCGATAACGGCGTCGTCCTGGTGGCCGACTTCATCGGGGTCGTGGGGAGAGTGGGGTTGGTTGCTCATCTAAGAATGGGGAGTTCCAGGCGACCTGCGGATTTCCAGATTCGGGGACTCACAAGAGCTTGACTGATCACTGTTCACGGGCCCGCCTGGCTGCGGGCCGCCACGCGTTGCGGGCCGGCTTCCAGCTCAAAGGCCCCTTCCCGCTGCAGGTCGTAGATGACGATGGCCTGCGCGGCGTGGTTGGCGGCGGGATCGCGGTCGCGGGCGAGGTTTACCGCGCGGTCGCGGGCGTTGTCGTCGGGCTTGTACTTCTCGTGCAACCGCTGGTGATGCGCGGCCTTCTCCTGATCGCCGAACCGGGCGTGCAGGATGCCGAGGTTGTAGTGCGCGGCGAGGTTTTCGGAATCAATCATCAGCGTCCGCTCGAACTGCGCAATCGCCTCGCGCAGCAGTTCCTCCTGCCGCTGCGGGTTGGCGCGCTCGGCCTTGGCCTTCTCGAAGAGCGTCGCCCCCAGTTCGTTGATGACCTCGTAGTCGCGGCTGAAATCTAAGCCTCGTTGTTCCAGCTCGGCATAGCGGTCCTCGAGGATGCTGCGAAACTGCGTAATCGCCTCGTCGAGGAAGCCGTTCTGCTTGTTCACGAGTCCGGTGAACCATGCCACGACCCACTTCGGCGCGGGCGGATCGAAGGCGGACGCCCGTTGCAGCGCGCTCACCGCATCATCCAACCGGCCTTCCTTGAAGTAAACGCGCGCCAGATTCACCGGACCATCGGGCCGACCGAGCTGCTCGACCCGGGTAAACGCCTCCGCTGCCTGGATGAGTTCACCTTTGGCGGTGCCCTTGTCGCCCTTGTTCAACAGACCGATCCCGTAGTCGTTCCAGCGCTGCCATTCGGGGATTTGAGATTCGAGATTTGAGATTTGAGATTCAGCGGCACCGGCGACCGGGAAGGTGATCGTATCGGTCGCGATGACACGGATGGGGAGATCGTTGGTGACGACGAACGGCCGGCCGTTGGTGTAGCCCCGGTCGCCGGCGAAAACGTAGTTGTAGTAGATCGTGTCGAACTTGCGGTAGTTCAGCTTCGCGTCGAACTGGATCGGTTCGGTCGCATTCGGCGGCACGGTAAACTGGTAGTGCACGACGAAGCCGGCCCCGGGGGGGATCTGGTTGTTGTAGAGCGGCGTGAAGATGTCTTGCGGGTTCCGCCGGTCGATGCGGTTGCCGTCCTTGTCGAGCATGTAGACGTTCAAGAAGTGCGCCCAGGGATCGGCCTCGTTGTGCGGACCGAGGCCGCCGCTGCGGGCGATGACCCTGCCGCCGCTGGTCGCCTTAACGTCCACCCAGATCTCGTTCGAGTCGGCCGTCCCCTGCGGAAAGATGTGCCCAAGCCGCAGCGTGCGCAGGACGATCTCGATCAGGTAGGTCCGCCCGGGCTTGAGCGCCGGCACTTCCGGGCGCAGCGGCGCCGTCAACGGGCTGTCGATCGTGCCGCCTTCCTTCACGCCGAAGATGTCGAGCCGGAGCGAGTCCTTGCTGAACTTCTCGTGCTCCTCGATCACCTCCGGGAAACCGAGCACGTGACCGAGCGCGGTGTTCGCCGAGGGGAACAGGTGATTGTGGATGAACCGCTGCGTCGTGTTGGTCGGATTGAAATACTGCGCCCCGAAGTCGGTCGAAGCCACCAGCGGCATGTGACAGCTCGAGCAGTTCTCCGAAGCGTGCGGCGGGTAGTAGAACGACCGCGCGCCGTGGCCCGCGCCGCTGAGCACGAAGGGATCGTAGTGATTCTGACCGCGCAGCCATTCCTTGTAGTGCGTCACCTCCTGCGGGAGCGAGACCTTGTGGCAGGTCGAGCAGAACTCCTCGGTCTTCATGAAATCCTTCAGGAACATCCGCTTGTGGAATTCCGGCTTGGCCTTCACCAGCTGGTTGTTCACGTACTGCGCCAGGCGGTTGGTCGAGTAGGCGAACGGATAGTGGATCGGCTCGGCGATGGTGTAGTCGGCGTTGCCGATCGTGCTGTCCACCGAGGTGATCGCGTGGCAGGAGGTGCAGGTGATGCCGGCCTTGGCGGTCGGGTGGTTGTGGATGTCGTAGCTCGGATCGTCGAAGGCGCCGCTGTAGAACGGCACCGGATCATGGCAGCCGGCGCACCAGCGCGAAGCCTTCACGTTGCCGTCACGCTGCAGCCCCATCTGCCGGGTCTCGTTCACGCTGAACAGGTAGAACGGATTGTTGAACGAGCTGAACCGGTGCGCGCTGTGGAACCACCCTTCGTAGGCGTCCTCGTGGCACTTCTTGCAGTAGTCGTCCATCATCAGCGTCTCGGCCGGGATGAAGTTGCCGCTGGCGGTCGTCGCCGCGCTCGGCTGGAAATACTTTTCGCCCTCCTGCGACTTCGCCGTGCTCAGCGCCGGGTGCGACGAGTGGAAGAACACCATCGCCACGGTGGCCGCCGCGGTGGCGAAGCCGATCTTGATGCCGACGCCCCACTTGATGCGCGGCCCGGCCAGCCGGTGCAGCACGTAGAGCCAGACGGCGAGCAGCGGCGCGATCACGTGCGCCCAGTAGGCGATGTTGCGGAGATTGGGATCCTTGAGGCCGACGTTCTTGAACTGGAAGATGTCGATCCGGGTGAGCGCGATGCCGCTGACCAGGACGATCACGCCCATGGCAAAAAGCGCGTAGCCCACGCGCACGGCCCGACGGTTCGGCCGGTCGTGGGCGTTCTTCATGTGGATGAACCCGAAGATCAGATACGGAACGATCAGCAGCAGCCCCAGCACGAGGTGCGCGAGGAACATCACCTGGTAGAAGTAATTCTGGTAGAGCTCGGGCCGGTTGACCCACTCGAGGAAGGTGATCGCCGCGAGATAGAAGGAGTTGGCCCCGAGCAACGCCACCAACGCGAACACGCCGTAGAGCACGATCCGCAACCGGGGACCGATTGCGCGGACGTATTTTTTTCGCTTGGCCTTCGCCGAGGGAGCCGGGTCGTTGTCGGTAGCCATGTCGTTCAAGGTCAATTAGCCGCCGTCGTCATCGTCGTCAAACGCCGACTGGGTGGTCGGTCAAAAAAGGCCGGCCCGTTTCCCAAACCGGGGGAAGCGGGCCGGTTTATTTCCCAAAACTTATCCAGCCTATGCGTGGTGGATGCCGGCACAATGACGGCAGCAGCGCCATCTGGATACCCATTTGGGGCAGACCGCACTTTCTTCGGGGCGACCGGTCAACCCATGTGGGCGGAGCGGCAGGTGATCGAAGAAATCACCGTCCTCGCGTCCAGATTCGTCCGCCAGCAGCGCCTTCGATGAGGCTGCTCCGCCGGTCTGAACCGCCTGCCTCCGCGCCATGCGGACCAGCAAAGCCCGGTTCACCCCGGTGCCGGAGCGGTTCGCCCGTCCGTCGCCGCTTCAGGTCCCAAATCTTGGCCGCAGCCCCGGCAAAAACGGTAATCCATCGCCGTTCCATCGAATCGAGCATCATTCGCGAACCCTCAATCCTCCGCCCCCAACCAACCCATGTTTCATTCATCAACCACCGTTTCGACCCTGGCACGCCTGACCACCCTCGCCGGTCTCCTGGCCATCGCCTCCGTCCCCCGGCACGCAGCCGCGCAGGGTTGCGTGATCGCCCGCGGCGGCGGCGGCGCGATGGTGCTGGGCGGGGACGGATTTCTGGAGTCGGGCGACTGGCAGCTGAACCTCGCCTATCGCTATTTCCACTCCGACCGGCATTTTGTCGGCGATGTGGAGCAGACCCACCGGCAGGAAGAAGGGTCGCAGGTGGACAACTACAGCCATTTCATCGACCTCACCGCCACCTACGCGGTGAACCGGCGTCTGTGGCTGAACCTCACCCTGCCCTTCGTGAGCCACGAACGTTCCTCCCTCTACGAACACGACCGCACCAACCGCCACTCGACCTACGCGGCCGGTCTGGCCGATCTGCGGCTGACCTCCACGTTCTGGCTGCTTGATCCCGAGACCCATCATCGCGGCAACTTTTCCATCGGCGCCGGCGTGAAGGCGCCCACGGGTGACTACACGGCAGCGGATGTCTTTCACCGCCCGGGCGGGCCCGAGCTGCGCTACGTCGATTCGTCCATCCAGCCCGGGGACGGTGGCTGGGGAGCCGTGCTCGAGGCGCAGGGCTTCTTTGCCTTCACCGAAACGCTTTCGGCCTACGCGAACGGCTTCTACCAGGTCAACCCGCGCGAACAGGTGGAGGAAACCGGCTTCTCGGTCCCGGACGGCTACCTGGCGCGGGCGGGTGCCAACTACGTGGTCTGGCCGTCGCAGGGCCTCTCGTTGAGCCTCGGCGGCCGCATCGAGGGCGTGCCGCCCACCGATCTGGTTGGCGGTGATCTTGGCCGCCGTCGCCCGGGCTATTCCGTGGCCGTCGAACCGGGCGTCAGTTGGGCCAGGGGCCGTTACTTCGCCTCCCTGACCGCTCCTGTCGCCGTCTATCGCAATCGTCAACAAAGCCATCCCGAGAGCCTGGTGGGTCGCCACGGCGACGCGGCGTTCGCCGATTTCTCGATCAACCTCGGCTTCTCCGTCCGCTTTTGAATCGCCGCCCATGTCGCTCCTCCGATTTAATCTGGCCGCCCTCCACCTCGTCGCCTGTCTGTCTGCATTGCTGGTGGTCACGGGCTGCCAGAATCCGCCAGCCCGCGTCGCGGCGGAGAACGGGACGGTGATCTTCGACGAACACACGCCGGGCGACCGGCTGGTGGCGGCCGCCCTCGAACAGGCCCGGTCGCAGAACCGCCGCGTCCTGCTGCTGTTCGGCGCCAACTGGTGCCCCTACTGCCGGCAGCTTCACCATCTGCTGGAAACGGATCCGCAGCTCGCCGCCCTGGTCGGCCGCTCGTTCATCGTGGTGCCGGTCGACGTCGGATCCTCCTCCCGCAACCGCAACACCCGGCTCATCGACCGTTACCGGGCCACGGTTTTTTCGGACGGCATCCCCGCCCTCGTGGTGTTGGCTGCCGACGGCGGGCAGCTCGCCCCCACCCCGGCCAACCGCTGGACGGCGCGCGATCCGATTTCCGCCGACCTTCTGCTGTCCTTTCTCGGGAGCCCGCAGCTGCCCTGAGGAAACGCCGCGCCGACCGCTTACCTGCGCTTCCCCGTTGTCCGCTCCTGCAGCCAGAGGAGGTCCGGACTGTCGGGTGCCTGCACCCGGGTGAGGATTGTCCGACGGGTCACCGGCAGGACCAGCCGGGGATCATTCCAGCGCTTGATCTCCGCGTGGCCGTCGGCGAAGGCGAATCCGCAGGCGTTGTTGTGATAGCTGGCCGGCACATCCATCAACTGCGCCGCCGCGCCGCGTCGGATGACATCCACGACGAATCCCGGACCGTTGATGCTGTCCTCGTGCTCGTCGAGCAGCACCCAGGCCCTGGCCGGGGCCAGGACCGTGAAGTCCGACTGCCGCTGGAAGATCGTGTAGCCCGCGTTCAGGCCGGCCTGCGCCAGGGGGCCGCTCCAGTTGGCGTTCATGTACATGTTCATCGACACGCTGCGCACCCGCTCGAGGCGGCGGCCGCCGATCTCGACCATCGAATGGTCGGCCGGGCAGCGGTAGACGCGATGGTTCCGGGTGTAGGGGCCGAGCAAGGCCCCGTAGGGCCGGTCACCCACACCGGGGTGGATCAGGTAGCTGATGTTCGTGTTGTGGGTGCTGTCGGTGTAGTCCATCCACCCCGCCACCCAGCTCGGTTTTCCGGGGTCCATGCCGGCCTGGGCATTGCCCCAGTTGGGGACCAGTTCGCCCCGGTAATCGTCGGCGTACATCTGCCAGCCGAGCATCACCTGCCGGAGGTTGTTGAGGCACTGGATGCCCTGCGCCTTCATCGAGCTGCGGGTGAGCGAGGCGAGACCGAGCCCGGCGAGCACCGCGATGATGGCGATGACGAGGAGCAGTTCGACGAGGCTGAACGCCGGGCCCCGAACCGTCCGTGAAGGGTGAGCGAGCGAGGTCTTCATGGGATGCCTTTTGTATGTATACGTATCATTATGGCCGCCCGTCCTCCCGGTCAACGGGCGATGATCCACCTCCCTTGGCGCGCGTGCATCCTTTCTTGCCGGTGCCGACCTGAAGTGCGGACTGGCCGCCGGGCGGGGTCTTCATGCTACCGTCCCGGCCATGAAATCCCGCGCCCTCGCCCGGCTCGTCCTCGCGCTCCTGCTTCCGCTGGCCGGCGGCCCAGCCACCGCCGTCGCGCTGGAGCCAGTCCCGGACAAGCTGGTGGTGCTCACCTTCGATGATTCCGTCGCCTCCCATCATTCCGTCGTGCGCCCCCTGCTCAAGCGGCTGGGTTTTGGCGCCACGTTCTTCATCACCGAGGGCTTTTCGTTTCGGACCAACAAGGTGGACTACATGACCTGGGAGCAGATCGCGGAACTCCATCGGGACGGCTTCGAGATCGGCAACCACACCCGGGATCATATGGGGCTTGGCCCGGATACGCTGGGCCGGTTGCCCGAGCAGGTGGCCGCGATCAACGAACGCTGCGCCGAGCACGGCATTCCGCAGCCCGTGAGCTTCGCCTATCCCGGCAACGCCATCGCGCCGGCCGCGCCCGAGCTGCTGAAGAAGCTCGGCTTCCGGTTCGCCCGTCGCGGGGGTGGCCCCGAGCATCCCTATGAATGGGGTCGCGGCTTTGCCTACGAGCCCGGAATCGATCACCCGCTGCTGATTCCCTCGGCGGGGGATGCCCGGCCGGACTGGACGCTGGCGGATTTCAAACGGGCGGCCGACCAGGCCACCGCCGGCCGGATCGCGGTCATCCAGTTCCACGGCGTGCCGGACCGCGATCATCCGTGGGTCCACTCCGATCCCCGGCGTTTCGAGGAGTTCATGACCTACCTGAAGACCAACGCCTTCACCGTCGTCGCGCTGCGCGACCTCGCCCGCTTCGTCGACACCGACGTGGTGCCGGCCGAACCGTTCGCCGTGATGGAGCGGCGGAAGCGGGCACGTCCCGAAGTGCTGGTGGAAGGCCGCATCACCGACGCCGGCACCGGCCGGACCCTGCCGGCCCGGCTCTACATCAGCGATGCCGACGGGAAGTGGTACTTCCCCAAGTCCGCCTCGCTGACCGGTTCGGCCGTCCGCTATGAGCGCCGCAGTTCGTTCAGCACGAATGCCGTAGAAATGCACACGACGCTTTCGGCACATCCGTTCCGCGTCGAGCTGCCTCCCGGCCGCTACACGCTGCGGGCCGAGCACGGCAAGGAGTTCTTTCCCCAATCCATCGCCCTTGAGGTGCGGGCCGGCATGGCGCCGATCGAGATCCAGCTGCGCCGCTGGTCCAACGTCGCCGCGCGGGGCTGGTTCTCCGGAGACGCCCACAACCACCGCAATCCGGCCGAGCTCGCCAACCTGCTGCCGGCCGAGGATCTGAACGTCGGCCTGCCGATGGTGGACTGGACCACCGTACACGACGTGGCGCCCACCGCCAGCGGGCGGGGCTTTGCCGGTGAGTTCGGCGATCAGCCCGTGCAGTTGGACGCCACGCACGTGTGGCATCCGCGCAACACCGAGTACGAGATCTTCCGCACCGGCGGCCGCAACCACACCCTGGGCGCCTTCCTGATCGTCAATCACCGGTCGCGGTTCGACCTGCCCACGTTTCCCTTGCGGGAGGTCGCCGCCCGCGCCCGGGCGGAGGGTGCGTTGATCGACCTCGAGAAGCACAACTGGCCGTGGTCCATCGCCATCGTGCCCTTGCTGGACGTCGACCTCTTCGAGCTGGCGAACAATCATCATTGGGACGTCGAGTTCGGCGTCCGCAACTGGGCCGAACCGGCGCCCAAGTGGATGAGCCTGCCCGGCGGCGGCAACGGCATCGACACCGAGCGGGGCTGGACCCACTACGGTTTCCAGACCTACTACGCCCTGCTCAACTGCGGCTTCAACCTGCGTCCCACGGCCGGCACCGCGAGCGGCGTCCATCCGGTGCCCCTGGGCTTCAGCCGAGTCTATGTCCAAGTGGATGGCGGCTTCAGCTTTGAGAAATGGATGGCCGGTCTCGCCGCAGGCCGGAGCTTCGTGACGACGGGTCCAATGCTGCTCGCGGAACTGAACGGCCAGCCGCCGGGACGCCGGTTCGCGCTGAACGAACCCGGCATCTTCACGCTGTCCGGCACGATCGAAAGCGGGCAACCGCTCGAATCGATCGAGGTGATCCGCAACGGGGAGGTGGTGCTGCAGTTGACCCCCGAGAACACCCGCACGAGCGCCGGAGCCTGGCGCGCCACCCTGAACGGTTCGATTCAAGTGGGCGAAACCTCATGGATCGCCGTGCGCTGTTTTGAATCGCGTCCCGCCGGGCGCTTCCGCTTCGCGCACACCGCTCCTTGGCACATCCGGTTCGACGACCAACCGCTGCGGCCCCGCCAACAGGAGATCGACTGGCTGATCAGCCGCGTGGAAAACGAACTGCAGCGCAGCCGCGAGCTGCTGCCGCCTGCCGGTGTTGCCGAATACGAGCGGTCACTGGCGGCTTACCGGGAGATCGCCCGCCGGGCGCGTCCTTGAATCCGGACCGCCCGGCAGCCGGCACCGGTGCGACTGCCGGTGCCAGCGCTGGTGGGGGAAAACCGCGTCTCACCTGCTGTTCCAACGAGCTCGGACGGCGCAGTTGAGGAAGTGCCCGTGAAACCGGTGCGGCAGCAGGCCGTCCCGTCGGAGCTCGCGCAATCCGCGCATGACGGCGCGCAGGAACTCGCCGCGGTTCCGCGATTTGTCCCACGCCTCCCGCAGCAGATGATTGATCACGTCCGCGAGCGAACATCCCTCCGCATTCACCGGCCGGCCATGAATCAGGTTGGGAATCCGCGTGTCGATGTCGAACACCCGGACGGTCGGATGGAGATCCGACTGGGGACACAGATCCAGACGGTCGGGAACCCCGTCGCCGTCCGTGTCCACGTCACCACCGCCATCACAATCCTCGACCAATGTGAAGACGGCCGTCGGTTCACGGACGAACTGGACACTGACCGGCACGCCTTCGCGGCTCACGCCCGCAAGCGTGCCCGCCTCCGCGGCGATCGGTCCCGGAGGCACGCCCGATTCGCAGATGAAGAACTGGGCCTGGCTTGCACCGTAGCCGTACAGCAGTCCGGAGAATTCACCGGTGCCGCCGAACCGGCCGCCGTGCACCTCGCCGGTGGAGGCATCGGAAAGACCGATCACGCCCGACAACGATCCTGCCCCACCAATGTCGCCGTCCAGAATGACGACCGCCGACTGGTCGAACGCCGCCACCTGGCCGGACGACGGACCTGCACCGCCGATCACCCCGCCCTCGATGACCAGCCGGCTGTTTCCGTTGAGGTAGATGATGCCCGTGGAGCCGCCGTCGCCGCCGAGCCGGGCTCCGGCAACCACGACGCTTGAGGTGTCGTGGACGAAGATGACGCCCGACTCGTCGAACGGACCGCCCACCACCGCGCCGGATTCGAGACGCAGGGTGGAACCGTTGCGCACTTCGACGTACTCGAAGAGCAGGCTTTCATCGTTGATGCTGTGAACCGCTCCGTCATCGAACACCACAAGGGCGTTGCTGACCGCAGCGTGAAGGAGGAGGGAGGCGCCGAGCACGAACCCTGATGCGACTTGGGTTGTCTTCATGGAAGTAATTTGGTTTGCCTGACGGAGGGACTTCTCAGCATCGCGAATGCCCGCTCGAATCAGGCGGCTTCAAATTCGCAGTCTCGCGCAACAGCGGACGTCGAATCCCTCCCCAAACCGCCCGATCGACCCAGCTGATCACAGGGTCAACGCCGTCAGGGCCAGCAGGTTGAGGCCTGGAATTGAGCCCATTTCTGTCGCTGACGAAGGCCGGGGCGTCTGATCGCCGACCTTCTGGTAATGCCGCCGGCAATCGCGTGGCAGCTCCGGGAATGTCGCGTTCAGGGACAGACACTGCCCGGTTTCCAATCCAGTAGCCGGCAGCAGGACAAATCAACGGTTCGTTGAAGGTCGCCAACTCTTACTCGAGCGGCCGATGCCGCGGCAATCTGTGGGAGCACTCTTGGCGGCAGAGCCCGCCTGGCCTCACGCCCGCAAGATCAACCTTCCGGCGGCGGCAGGATGTGGATGCCATACTTCGGTGCCAGCCCGAGCAACCGCTGAACCTCCGCGTCCGTCGGGGGATTGGACGGGCTGTCCGGCGACGGCAGTTCGGTGGCGAACTCCAGCATGAACTCCTCGAACCCGGCCGGCGTGCATTGGACGAGCATCTTTGCCGGTTTGCCGGAGGCATTCTTGAAAGCGTGGGGCACGTTGCGGGGGACCTGCACGAACGAACCGGGCCTGCCCACGACGGTGCGGCCATCGACCGTGAACGTCATCTCGCCTTCGAGCACGTAAAACGACTCCTCCTCCCGCGTGTGGTAGTGCGGCGGCGGACCGCCTCCGGGCGGCACGGTTGCTTCCAGCAGGCAATACGCGCCACCGGTCTGCTGGCCGGACGCGAGCACCAGGTAGCGATCACCGACCGCGCTGTAGGCCTTGCCGCTCCCGGGGGAATGTTCGATCAATTTGGTTTCTGACATGCCTGGATCGTCACGCAGCTGCCGGTGCTTGGCAATCGCGCAAGCATGGGCCGTAAGTTCCCCCAGCACGCATTCTTCGGGACACACCGATGACGACGTAGGACAGGGATCCCTGCCTGTCTCCTTGAGTGTCAGCGAACGTCATGGGAACCCAGCTTTGCGCTCCAGTTGACTGGGTCACGCAATCCCAGCCGGAGGGTGAGCGCCAAACCGTCCAACAAAGCGCCAGCGACTGACAGGGCGAGCATGAAGGATCGCATCGCGGAAAGCTCGCTGACACTCGCGAGACAGACAGGATGCCTGTTCTACTCGGGCGGCCTTGTTCCGCCCGCACGCAGTGAGCTCCTCGACCTGCCGAGCTGGCCGGTTTCATCGACCGGCGCGTTCCGGAGCGTGCTCGTCGTTCAATTCATGCAGCTGTGCGAGAATCTTCGCCAGCTTCACTCCCGTCGGAGTCAGGTGATAATCCACACGCGCCGGCAGGCCGGAGAATTCCTCCCGGGTGATGAGACCGAAGGCCAGCAATTTGCGCAGGCGCTCGTTCAACACCTTGGTGGAGATGCCCGGAATGTGCCGCTGCAACTCACCGGGGCGCCGCACGCCGGCACCGATGGCGGCAACGACGCCCGCGCTCCACTTGCAGCCCACCACGTCCTCGAGCCGGTGATAGGCGGAACGCTCGCGCACCGAGAGCGGTTTGCGTTTCATCATGGCGCGAGTCTAGCCGATTCGCGCGCGATGTCTTGTAGGAACCTTTTGGTAACCACCCCTCCGAATTGTGCCCTCTGGCGGAAAAATTCCGATGCGCGAGCATGAGCCGGCTCAATGAAGAGCCAACCAACGAAAGGAACCACCATGAAACAGAAAGCAGTGTTCTACCACGCCGGCTGCCCGGTCTGCGTCGCCGCCGAGCAAAACGTCGCCACCGCGCTTGACCCCGCCCGGTTCGAGATCGAAACCGTGCACCTCGGTCAGCACAAGTCGCGGCTCGTCGAGGCCGAGAAAGCCGGCGTGAAATCCGTGCCCGCTCTGGTGCTGGACGGCCAGGCCTACCACATCAACTTCGGAGCCGGCATCGAAGCGCTGAGATGACGACAAAAAGCCCGCAGGCAAAACTGCCTGCGGGCTGCTTGGCGGAAGCGAGTCGAGGAGCGCACCGCCCGGTTGGCGATCACGTGGAGAAGTATGCCGACGTCGCCACCATGCGGACAGCGTCTGCACCCCTATTTGGAAACCGGCGAAGGAACCTCATCGTCCGCCATCGGCGGGGCATCCCGGGAACCGTCCAGAAACGCCAGAAAGTCCTCACGATTGGCATGGCCGGCACGTTTACGAAGATGCTCCACCATCAACATGGCGCTCAACTTCTCCGCGGCGGCGGAGCTTAGAGCCTGTTTGAAAAATGAGATCAAAGCCTTCCCAGGCGCGTGAGCATGAGGCGGATCATGGCGAGATGCACGAAGGTCTCCAAGCTTGCCTTCAATCTCCTATCTTGTCAGAAACAGACCTTGCAGCACCCAACGGCAGCCTCCGTTTTTTCCGCCGTTGACGTCGATTGCACAGAAATCATGAAGCATATCCTCTTTGCAATGGTGCTGGTCAGTCTCACCACTTTTGGTCAAGCCCAACCAAACCCGGGAAATGGAAACTCCGTTGTTTCCACATACATATATCCCAGCCTCACGGATCCAGCGCTGACGAATTTCAACGACCAGCATTTTGTCGCGTTGACGACCAACGCCAGCGCGCGCTTGAACAAGTTGCTGCTCCATCTTCCCGGCAGCGGCCATGAACCGTGGCAGGCGACGAACTTCATTCTCACCGCAGCGTCGCTGGGGTATCACGCCATCAGCATCAAGTATCAAAACGTTCCTACCATCGCCACTTTCTGCACCATCAACAGTGACCTCGACTGTTTCCGCTCGGTGACGGAGGAGAACATCACCGGCGCATTTTGGGCGGACGACGACACCAACGCCACCAAACAGGTGACGCTCACGGATTCGATTACCAATCGCGTGGTCAAATTGTTGACCTTTCTGTCCACGAACGCTCTGGCCGCCGACCAGGATTGGAATCAGTTTCTTGGCCCGGATGGAATCCAGTGGAGCAAGGTCGCGGTGAGTGGCCATTCGCAGGGTGGCAGTTGCGCGTTGATGCTTACGAAGATGTACGCCGTGGACCGCGCCGCTCTTTTTTCCACGGTGGATTGGATTCGAGTTCCGACGAATGACCGGCCTACCTGGTTTGCTGCGTCCGGCGCCACACCGCCCGAGCGCCTTTACGGGTTTACCCACTTCGAAGACTTCGGCGGAGATAATCACGAAGAGCAACCCACCATCTGGCAGGATCTCGGCATGACGGCTTTCGGCCCCATCCTGCGCGTTGAAAACTACGCGCTGCCGTTCGCAGGTTCACACACGCTGACGACTTTGCTTCGACCTGGGAGCACCAAAGAGAACGGCGAACTGGAATATCACCCGGCGGTCATCATCGACCGAGCCATTCCCACCAACGCAACCGGGGGCGTCACCTGGGTACCCGTTTGGAGCTACATGCTCACGAATGTCTCCGCTCCACTGGCCGCGAACCTGACGTTGACCACGAATAGCGCGGGTGGCCGGGTGCTTTCCTGGCAGGGCAACTCAGGTTTCTCTTCGCAGTTCGAACACAGCCGCGACCTCACGAACTGGCTCAAACTCGATCTGCCCGCACGGGAAGTGAACGCGATCATGTCGTTGGAAATTCCGCCGTACCTGCTGGACGATGAGCAACGTTTCTTCCGCTTGTCGCGGCAAGCGCTCGTCACTTCTCCGATTCCGACCGCAGCCGGATTCCATACCGACATGAGCTTTGTCCACGGCGGCATCGCAAGAAATTACTTCCTGAAAATTCCCTCCAACTGGACGGCCGCAACCAACTGGCCCGTGATGATCGTGCTTCCCGGCCATGGCCAATCGATCACGGAATTCGCCTCGCGCCAGGCGGAGTTGGTAGGGCTTGCGGACAGCGAAGGTTTCATCGTCGTCTTCGCGGAAGCCACCGCGGGAATCGACTCTTACAAATGGTTCGCCTTCGACGATCCGCATCTCACGCAACCTTATGTGGACGACGCGGCGTTTCTGATCGCACTTGCGGATCAACTCAAAGCCTCCGGCCTGAATGTGAACAGCAACCGCCTTTACCTGGCCGGTTTTTCCAATGGCGGCTCCATGACGCATTACATGGCCAGCCGAACCAATCATCCGTTCGCAGCGTTCGCAATCATGGAGAGCGGCACTGCGTCGGGCACTGGATTTCGGGAACCGTACGACCGCCTGAACCCGGATGCCGGTATCAATGTCGCAGCCCAGGTTCCTTTGCCGTGGCAGCCGCGGCCGGTGCTGTTGATGAACATGGCGACCAGTGTGCCGTGGGTGTTCGAAGGGCGGGCACCGATTCGTGGCGCGCGTGAAAACGTCGCCCGCTGGACGCAGGCCAATGGCTTCGGCGGCCCCGTCACGAATGGACTGGGCATCATCGGGCCGCCTTCGACCCCCTTCAATACCACCAGCAACTGGACAGTGGTCGGCACGGCGCGCCCTCGCGTCGCCTACGACGACATCCGCCCGGATCACAATTGGCCCACGAACCTCATCGCCAATGGTTGGAACGCCAACGACGCGTTGCGATTTCCCTATTTTACGACGCAAGGAACGAACAGCGTGGACCAACGTCTGCCTGAATGGGTTCGCGCCATCTATCCCCACTCGCTTTCGCCGGACCCGGCCGCACCGGGAAAATTTGTGCGCGTGGATTCAGGAACGATGACTGTCGAAATCTGGCGCACCGCTCCCATGAATCGCACGAACGAAGTCATCTTCGTTGGTTTGAGCGACGGCGGTCATCAATGGCCCAATGCCGCCGACAAACTTCCCTTCAACGCCAACGTGGAGGTCCTGCGCTTCTTTGAAGCGCATTGAAGCGAATCGACCACACCTTTGAATTTCAGCGAACTTGTCCAGTGATTCAGGAGCGCCGCTCGTTGATGCTCGCCAGAATATCCGCCACGGCCTCGGCCTTCGATTTGGCACCCTGCGGGCCCTTGCCGTGGAGGCGGATGCTCACGTTGCCGGCTTCCAGGTCGCGGCCGCCGATGACGAACATCGTGTGCACCTTGGCCGACTCCGCGTTGGCGATCTTGGCCTTGATTGGGTCATTGGCGAAGTCGCCCTCGGCGCGGACCTCGTGGGCGCGGAGCTGGTCCACGATCTCCTTCGCGTAGTTCAACAGCGCCTCGTCCTCGCCGATGGTCAGCACGCGGACCTGTTCCGGCGCGAGCCAGAGCGGGAAGTTGCCGGCGTAATGCTCGATCAGGAAGCCGATGAACCGCTCGTGCGTGCCGAGCGGCGCGCGATGGATGCACAACGGCGTCTTCAGCGTGTTGTCGCGGTCCTTGTATTGCAGGCCGAACTTGGCGGGCACGGCGAAGTCCACCTGGTTGGTGGCGATGGTAAACTCGCGGCCGATCGCGCTCCACACCTGCACGTCGATCTTCGGCCCGTAGAACGCCGCCTCGTTGGCGACCTCGACGTAGTTGATGCCG
>DNDP01000217.1:0-373 GCA_003484235.1 Verrucomicrobiales bacterium | reverse complement strand
TCCTTGTATTGCAGGCCGAACTTGGCGGGCACGGCGAAGTCCACCTGGTTGGTGGCGATGGTGAACTCGCGGCCGATCGCGCTCCACACCTGCACGTCGATCTTCGGGCCGTAGAACGCCGCCTCGTTGGCGACCTCGACGTAGTTGATGCCGCTCTCCTGCAGGACGCGGCGGACCATGTCCTCGGTCTTCTTCCACAGCTCGGGTTCGTTCACGTATTTTTTGCCAAGCCCCTCCTGCGAATGAGTGCTGAAGCGCATCTGATACTTCTCGAGGCCGAAGATCTTGAAATACTTCAGGTACATCTCGTTCACGGCGCGGAACTCGGCGGCGAACTGGTCCTCGGTGCAATAGATGTGGGCGTCGTTCATGT
>DNDP01000216.1:35583-36016 GCA_003484235.1 Verrucomicrobiales bacterium | reverse complement strand
AGGCCGGCTCGCCTGTCTCCTGGCCGTCGCTGCGGTCGGCGCGGTCCAGTCGCATGCCGCCGGTGTGCTGGAGATCAACCCTCCCGCCGCGCCCGAAGCGGACGACGTCACCGCGATCATCGGCGGGCGTCTGATCGATGGACGCGGAGGCGAGCCGGTTGAGAACGCGACGGTGCTGGTGCGCGGGACGAGGATCCTCGCCGCGGGCCCGGCGGGCGCGGTGCGGGTTCCGACGGAGGCGCGGCGCATCGATGCGACCGGCATGAGCGTGTTGCCGGGGTTGATCGATTCGCATTTCCATTCGCGCTTCGACACCAACACGCCGGTGACCTACCAACTGCACCACGGCATCACTTCGTTTCGTGATCCCGGGCATCCCTTCCGCTTCTACGAACCGGTGCGCGCGGCGGCGCTGCCGTTGCCGCGGGTGTTC
>DNDP01000216.1:1920-35338 GCA_003484235.1 Verrucomicrobiales bacterium | reverse complement strand
CGTCGAGGCCGGGGCCTCGGCGATCAAGGTTTACTTCCGGCTGCCGCTGAAGCACGTGCGCGCGGCCTGCGAAGCCGCCGCCCAACGCGGCGTTTCCGTTACCGCGCACCTCGAACTCGTCGATGCCGACGACGCGATCCGGGCCGGCGTCCGCGGGATCGAGCACGTCACCTCGTTCGGCACCGTGCTCGCCACGGAGGAGAACAGGCGTCGCTTCGTCGAAGCGGTGCGCGCGGACTCGGGTGCGCGCCGGACGATGCGGCACTGGCTCTGGTCCACGCTCGAACTCGACCGGTCGCCCGCGCTCGCTTCGCTGCTGCAATTGCTCGTCGAGGAGGACGTCTTCGTGTCGCCGACGCTCGCCATCTACGAGAAGCGTTCCGGCGAGAAGGACGCCACGGCCGACGACGTGCGCGCGTTCGCCAACATGCTCGAGTTCATCCGGCGTTGTCATGCCGCCGGCGTGAAGATCGTCGTGGGTTCCCACACCAGCGCGCCGTTCGCCGGGAAGGGTCGCGCGTATCAACGCGAGCTTGAGCTGCTGATCGATTGCGGCCTGACGCCGATGGAGGCGATCACGGCAGGCACGCTGCAGAACGCCCGCTTCTTCGACATCGAAAACCGTCTCGGCACGGTCGAGCCGGGCAAGCTGGCGGACCTCATCGTGGTCGAGGGCAATCCCGCCGTGGACATCGCCGATCTGCAACGGCTTCGCCGGGTGATGCTCAACGGTCGCTGGATCGAGAATCTGCCGGCGGCCGACTAGTAGCCCGCCGAACGGGCGTGCGGGGCGGTGGGGCGTGCGAGGATCGCCTCGAGTTCCTGCTTCAGCTCCGCCGCGACACCGGCGTGCTCGCGGATGACGTTCTTCAACTGCCTTGGATCGCGACCGAGGTGGTAGAGCTGCGCCTCCGGTGCGTCGGGCCTGATCTCGCCGTTTTCAATGTCGCTGTTCACGTGCCCGGTGAAGCGGTGCGCCGCCGGTCCGCCGAAGGTGTGGTCGCCGACCTTCCTTTCGGCAAATCCGCCGCCGCCCTGCGCGCCGATGTACATCCAGTCGCCCCGGCGCAGCGAAAGGTTCTTCGGCTGCGCCGGCGCGATCAACAGGCTCCCGCGCACTTCGGTCCCGCCCGGACCGGTGAACGCCGGCAGGAGATCGAAGCTGTCGGGGCCTTCGTCGGCGCCGAGTTTCCGGCCCGTCAGCGCGGCGACGGTGGCGAGCAGATCGATGTTGCTGACCAGCGCGTCCGACACGCTGCCGGCCTCGATCCGTCCCGGCCAGCGCGCGATGAACGGCACGCGATGGCCGCCCTCCCAATCGCCGCCCTTGAACCCACGCCACGGTTGATTCGAGCCGTGGCGGTTGGCACCGTTGTCGGAGAAGAAGAACACAAAAGTGTCCTCCGCGATGCCGGTCTCGCGCAACACCGACAGCGTGCGGCCGATGCTGCGGTCGAGTTCGATCATCATGTCACGATAGATGTCCTTCACGTCCCGCAACTCGGCGTGGTCGGCCACCGAATCAGGCCCTCGCAGGATGGTTTCGCCAGGCCCCTGATACGGATCGTGCACGGCCTGGTGCGCGTCCAGGAGGAAGAACGGCCGTTCGCGGTGGCGGCGGATGAACTCTTCCGCATGCCGGGTAATGAGGTGGGTCACATAGCCTTCCTCCGGCGATTTCTCCAGCCCGTGCCACCAGTCCTCGCGGTTCTGATTGTCGCGATGCGAGTGGTAATCGACGTTGCCGCTCACGTAGCCACGGAACTCGTCGAAGCCATGATGCACGGGATTGTATTGCGGCTGATAGCCAAGGTGCCACTTGCCGAACAACGCCGTGGCGTAGCCGGCATCCTTCAATGATTCGGCCAAAGTCACCTCGCTAGACTGCAGGCCGGTGTAGTGGGCCGCACGCTTGGCGTCGGCAAACACCACTCCGGGAATGCCGGCGCGTTGCTGATAACGGCCGGTCAACAGCCCGGCCCGGGTGGGACTGCACACGTTGCCTGACGAATGAAAATCGGTGAACCGCAGCCCCTCGGCCGCCATGCGATCGAGCTCAGGCGTCGCGATCCAGCCGCCATACGGGCTGGTGTCGCCGTAACCGAGATCGTCCGCCAGGATCACCACGAAGGACGGCCGGCGGTCGGCACCGTCGGCGTGGCCAATCAGGGCCAGCGCCGTCAGCATCACCGTGGCACCGGCGCGGAAGATGGCGGTTGCCTTGAGCATGCGGGCGTGAAACACGGCGACTATGCCGCCGCCGCCGGACGCGGCCAAGCGGTTTTGCCCCGCCGCACGCACGGGCTTGCCGGCCAGCCGAAACGCGATTTGAACCGTCCGGAGTTTGCGCTTGTCAACTTCGCCGGGCGGCTCGATATAGTGCGCCCTCCTGATGACATTCCGGCCGAATACCTCCTGCTGCAAATTGGACCTGGCTGCCCGACGTTCTGACTTACGCTGGCGCTGTCAGGCGTTTCTGACCCTGAGCCTGCTGTTGCTGATCGGGGCGGAATCGCTGGTGGCGCAGGGCACCAATGATCCCGCCATCACTCGGCAGCCAGCCTCCGGCATTGCCGCCCAGGGTGAGGGATTCGGCTTTTCGGTGGAGGCCACCGGCACCGGACCATTGACTTTTTCCTGGCGACGCAACAACGAGCCGCTGGTCTCCGCGACAAACCGGTTCCTGACGCTCGTCAACCTCACGAACAGCAATGCGGGCAACTATTCGGTGGTCGTTTCCAACAGTCTGGGCAGCGTCACCAGCCAGGTGGCGACACTGACCCTGATCGGGACGCCGCGCACGGTGCTGACCGGCACGGTGACGGGCGATTCGAAAACCGTGGTGCCGGTGTTTCTCAGCGCCAACGGCCGGGAATCCCGGCTGGTCTTCACCTTGGGCTTCAACACCAACGTGCTGGGCAACCCGACTTTTCAACCGATGGTCACGAACGAGAGCGCCACCTTTGACACGAATCGGGCGGGACAGGGTGTGGTCTCGGGCGCCATCCAGCTGCCGGCGGGTTCGATGTTCGCGCCCGGCCGGCAGGAAATCGGCCGGATCGAGTTTGACCTGCTGACCGGCACCAATCCGCTGGCGGCGGGCCTGTTCTTCACCAACGTGGATCTGACCGCCACGAACGTTGCGTTCAACACCAACAACCAGGCGCTTGTCCTCGGAACGCTCGTGCCGCCGCAGGTCGCACCGTTGACGCTGTCGCCGGGCCTGAACCGGCAGTCGGGGCTCTTCGATCATCGGGTGCGTGTCGGCTATGCGGGAACGTTCAATCTGACCAACGTGAATGTTCTCATCCGCGAACTGGGCAACGATTCCCGCACCAACGCCATCCGCGTCTACAACGCCGCGGGTGTGCGAACCGTCGGTCCGGACGCGGAGGGATTCTTCGAGATTCTGCCGTTCGTTTCCGCCGGATCGTTGGCCCCTGCCGAAACGCGGGATCTCACCCTTGAGTATTACGTGTCGGATCACTTCACGGTGCCCAGCCCCGAGTATCTGGTTGAGACCACCTCTCCGGCTCCGGTGCAGGTTCCCGCCTCGGCCATTCCCCTGAACATCACCACGAACCGCTTCGTTGACGGCACCTTCATCATCCAGTTTCCCACCCGGCGGAACTACCGCTACTTCGTCCAATACGGGCCCACGCTGAATGACGTCATGAACAGCTCGACGAATGCGCGGGTGGTGGTTCCGGGCGTGGACGGCACCGGGCATGCCCTGCAGTGGATCGACAACGGCCCTCCGAAAACCATCTCGCCGCCCGTCCAGGGCTCGCGGTTCTACCGGCTGCTGGAGGTGCCCATTGATTAACCGGCGAATCAGTCCCCTCATGAAGTCTTCCCTGTTCCGGATTCCCTTTTCGCGCCTGGCGCCTGCTTCGCTGACGCTGCTTGCGGGGGCGTTGTCCTCCGCTGATGCGCAGCTCAAGCTGCCGCCTTTGGAGTTCGAGGAGTCGGAGAAGGCGGGATACTTCTTCCGGTTTGCCGGCAAGGCGCTGTTCAACGTCCGCGCCAGCGTGGACCAGGTCGCGCCCACGCCGCAGACGCCCGGCAACTACGACAACGGCTTCGTGCTGCCGGACATCGGTGGCACGGCGAGCGGCCTGACCTGGAACTGGGGATTTCTCTCCGACGACCAGATCGCCAGCGACATGCTGAACTTCGAGCGCTACTCCAATCTGCCGCACGGCGGAGCGATCAGCGGTGAAAAGGACGATCCGCTGATCGGCGGCGAACTGCTCTTCGGCGTTGAGTTCGGCCGGTTCGACGTGGGCACCCGGGAGTGGGCTTGGGGCGCGGAGATTGGATACGGATTCAACCCATTCAAGATTTCCAACCGCTCCATGGCCGCCGGCACGGTTGATTATCTCGCCGCCAGCCACGCCTTGAACGGCATCCTGCCTCCGGTCGGCCCGTACTCCGGGACGTTTGAAGGACCGGGACCGGTCATCGACCTTAACCCCACCTCGACCACCGCCATTTCATCGGCGGCGACCTCCACCTTCGACGGCACCCTCGAAAGCTCGCTCCACAACTTCAAATTCGGCTTCTGGGTGGAGGCGCCGGTGACGCAGAAGTTCTCGGTCGCCCTGAGCCTGGGCTATTCCTCCATCCTGGCGGACAGCGAGCTGAGCTTTCGCGAGACCTTCACCTTCGCCAATCCGGCGATTCCCCAGCTCGCCGACGTCGACACCTCGGTCACCGCCGACGGGTGGCGCAACGGCTTCTACGGGCAGCTGCGGGTGAACTACGAGATCAACCAGTACCTGGGAGCGTTCGTGGGGGGCGAGTTCCAGTACAACAACCGGTTCAAGTTTGGCGGAGCTGGACGCAACGTGACGCTCGACTTCACCGGCATTTACAGTGCGGTCGCCGGAGTGAGCATCGACTGGTAGCCCTCCGATCGGCGCAGGACCGGAGCCCCCATCTCGAGGTCCCCGCTTCAACGCGGTCGGCTTCTGCGCAGGTGCCCGGCTTTTTTGTTTCGTCGAAGTCCGGGCCAAACGATATACCACCGGCATGTCGTCTCCCCTGAAGGTCGCGGTTGTGGGCGTGGGTTCGCTCGGACGGGAACATGCGCGCATCTATGCCGCGTTGGCCGAAGCGGGCGTGGTTGAGCTGGTCGGAGTGTTCGACACCAATCCGGAGCAGGCGCGGACCGTGGCCGGACGTTTTCGCGTGCCGGTGTTGAACGACCTCGCGGCCGCCGCCGCCGCCGCCGAAGCGCTGAGCATCGTCACGCCCACGGTCACTCATTTCGACATCGCGAGGGACCTGCTGCTCCAGGGAAAACATCTGCTGGTGGAGAAGCCGATGACCGAGACGGCCGAACAGGCCGCGGAACTGGTGGCAGTGGCGGGCGAGCACGATGCCGTGCTGCAGGTCGGGCATGTCGAGCGGTTCAACCCGGTTTTCAAGTACCTGACGGACGTCGCGCGGCAACCCAGGTTCATCGAGGCGCACCGGCTCTCACCCTTTCCCGGGCGCAGCACCGACATCGGGGTGGTGCTGGACCTGATGATTCACGATCTCGACGTCGTGCTGGCGTTCGTCAACGCCCCCGTGCAGTCCGTGGACGGCGTGGGCATCGCCGTGCTGAGCCGGACCGAGGACATCGCGAATGCACGGATCAAGTTCACCAACGGTTGCGTCGCCAACCTCACCGCCAGCCGCGTGAGCGCGGAGCGGATGCGCAAGATCCGGGTGTTCAGCGCCGGAGAAGCGCCCAGCTACGTGTCGCTCGATTACCGGGAGCAGAAGGGCTATCTCTACCGGCTGGCGCGTGAGGGCGAGGAGGAAAGCTCGCTGTTGAAGAAGCTGCTCCGGGCCGGCGATTCGGCGATCGTCAGCGAGTTTGGCGGCAAACGAATTGTCCGCGAACCGGTGCCGATCCAGAAGGATGAGCCGTTGAAGCTGGAACTGGAACACTTCGTTGACTGTGTTCGTGCCCGGCAAAGTCCGCTGGTCAGCGGCGCGTCCGCGAAGCTCGCACTCGACCTCGCCCTCGAGATCACCCGCCAGGTTCAAACCGCGGGACTCAACCAACCCGTGGCCTGAGCCCGCGACGCATGCCGCCCCGTTCCTTCATGCTCATCGCCGGGGAGGCAAGCGGTGATCGCCTGGCGGCCGGGCTGGTGACGGCTTTGCGCGATGAGTGGTGGCGGAAGCACGCGGTCGCCGACCAGAATCTCCAGCCGCTGCACAAGGGATTCGGCCCGGTTTTCTTCGGCGCCGGCGGTGACGCCATGCGGGCGGCCAGGGTGGAGATCGTGGAGGACATGACCCGCCACGCGGTGATCGGTCTGAGCGATGTCCTCAAGAAAGTGGGGGACTTTGCCCGGTTGATGCGGGACCTGGCGGATCTCGCCGAGCGTCGAATGCCTGACGTCATCATCTGCGTGGACTTTGGCGGATTCAACCTGCGCTTCGCCTCGGAGATCCGAAAGCGGGTAAAGCGGCGCGCCGGGCCCTTCAACACATGGGCACCGAAGATCGTGCAGTTCGTCTCGCCGCAGGTCTGGGGATCCCGCCCGCGTCGCGCGCTGCGCATGGAGCGGGATCTGGATCTGTTGATCAGCCTCTATCCGTTCGAGCGGGAGTGGTTCGCGCGCCGCGCCCCCCGTTTACGGGTCGCATTTGTCGGTCATCCTCTGGCGGAGAAGACGCCGGAAACCGGGCGGGTCACCGGAGCGGCTGGAGGTCCGCCATTGGTCGCCCTGCTGCCGGGAAGCCGGACCGGCGAACTGCGCCGGCATCTGCCCGTGATGCTGGCCGCAACCAGGTTGATGCAGCAGACGCAGGCCTGCCGGTTCAGTCTGGTGGTGCCTTCCGAGGCGCTCGCCGCCGAAGCCCGGCGGCAGGTGGCCGGCGATCCGGTCGAAGTCCGGTGCGGCGGGCTCCGCGAGGTGCTTGCGCTGGCCACGCTGGCGATATCCAAGACCGGCACCATCGCCACCGAGCTGGCGTTGCACGGAGTGCCGGCGGTGACCCTTTACAAGACGTCGTGGCCGACCTACGTGATCGGGCGCCGGATCGTGAAAGTGAAATGGCTTTCGATGCCGAACATTCTGGCGGACGAAGAGCTGTTTCCCGAGTTCGTCCAGGGCGCGGCAACGCCCGAGGCCATTGCCCACGCCGCGGTTGGTCTTCTGCGTGACGAATCGCGGAGGAGGCAGCTCTCGCAGAGACTGCAGCAGACCGTTGCCGCGCTCCACAATCCGGATGCCAATGGGGAGGCCGCCCGCGCGGTGCTGGACCTGTTTCAGGCCTGAACGACGGCGCCTGTCCTGCGAAGGCCTTCAGTTCCGGGGATTTCGGGCTTGTGCGGTCCTTTCATCCATTTCACCCTCCGCGCGCCCGGTTCCAAGCGGGCTCCAACACGAAAGAAGCCATGGCTGACCTCGCTCAAATCAAGTCGCGCATCAAATCGCTGATGGTGGAGAACCTCATGCTCCAGGTCACCGCCGACGAGATCGGAGACGACACGCCGCTCTTCGGTCCCGAGGGGCTTTCGCTGGACTCCGTGGACGCCCTCCAGCTGGTGGTGGTGCTCGACAAGCATTTCGGGCTGAAAATCAGCGACACGGAGGTGGCGCGAAAGACCCTGCACACGGTGAACACGATGGCCGAGGCCGTCGCGCAGCACCAGGCGTCGGCCGGCTGATCACGCCGCCGGCTTGTCCTGCATCAGCTGGTCGCCGAGATCCGAAGTCTTGCTGCCTTCCCGGCAGCGAAAAATCTTTTGGAAGAAAAGATTGTTCGGCACCCGGAAGTGGTCTCCCGCCTCGGTTTTGAGGGAGGTATAGAGAAGCGTGAGGTCCACCACCTGTCCCTTGACATTCTCGGGAATGATCTCCACTTCATCGCCGATTCTGAACGGCCTGAAAGTGATGAGCACGAAGGCGCACAGGAGATTGCTCAGCAGGCTCCAGACGGCGACGAAACCGATGGCGACCATCGCCAGCACGCCTCCGATCATCGTCAGCACGGTGTTCAGATTGACGCCCCAGATGCTGAGGATCACCGAAAGGGTGAGCAGGTACACGAAGACGCGCACCACCCGCCGAAACAGCTGAAAGATCATCTTGGGCACGGGGACCCGGGGCTGCACGGCATCGAAGATCCGCTTCAGCAGCAGCAAGACCCCGAAGGCGAGGACGATGATCACCCCGCTCTGCACCAGAGGTGTGACCATCCATGAATACTGATCCTGCAGTTGTGACATGTCCATCCGGGCGTTTTAGGGGAGACCGGGCCAATCCCCAACAATAAATTGAGGAATACAGGCTTTCACCCGGATTTCAGGGGCGGAAAGGCAGGCCCCGTTCGTTCAGCCGATAGTCAGGCATGGCGCCATCGCAGCCGGCGACAAACTCCGCCACCCGGCTTGCGCGCCGGAGGTTGGCGTCCGGCGCCAGCTCGTTGACCAGCCAGCCATGCAGCAGCGCCGCAAGAAACGAGTCTCCGGCTCCCACCGTATCCCGCACGGTGATCGGTTGTGCCGGTTCCCAGTGCCAATGTCCGTCCCACCAGAGCCCGGCTCCGCGGCTGCCGGCCGTCACGCAGACCTTCGCGCAGGCGGTGCGCTCGGCAAATCGTCGGGCGCCATCGCCAATGGTTTCCGAATCAACCCTCAACCCCATCAATCGGCCGAGTTCGTCGTCGTTCAGCTTGATGAGGTCGCAACCCTTTGCCAGCCGCCAGACGGCATCGTGATCATCATGCGGCGCCCGCAGATTGACGTCGAATACATGACGGGCATGGGAAAGGACGGCACGAAGGTTGGCGAGCTGCCGGACGTTGTGCGCGGAACGCTGCGCGAGCGTGCCGAACACAATGGCGATCGCCGGTTTGCAGAGCGAATCCAGCGCTCCGGGCAACGGAATGAAGTCCCACGCCACGTCGTCCAGGAAGCGGTATTCGGGAATGCCGTTCTCCTTCAAATCCACCACGACCGCGCCGGTGGGCTTGTCGACCCGCCCTACATGTTCCGGGGTCACGTTCCAGTATTTGAAGCGCCGGAGCATCTCATCGCCGAGAAAATCCGTGCCCACGGCCGTGACCGGCACGGCATTCAGTCCAAACCGGTTCAGATGATAGGCCACGTTGACGGGTGCTCCGCCTGGATGGATCGCCTGCGGCAACGAGTCCCAAAGAATTTCGCCGAAACAGATGACGGTCTGCCCTGACATGGCGCTGTTATAACCTGCAACCGGCATTTCGCCAATCGGCAATCAGGCAGGCCGGGAGTCCGGTGGCCGCCACCTGGCAAACGGTCACGGGATGTTTCGCGCATCCGACGCGCATGGCCGACCCTGCCGTTCAGGTGAAAACTCCGTGGTGCCGCAGACCTTCGATGACGCCATCCGCCATTTCCCGGCGGGCATGGAAGTGGCCGAGTCCGGCAACCGCCTCGAGCAGCTCCGGTCGCGCGTTGCCCACCAGAATGCCCTTCACCTCCGGCACAAAGAACATGCTGCTGTCGTTGCCGCTGTCGCCGGCCACGACACATCCGGCCAGTGGAATGCCGAGGCGGTTCGCAAGCCAGCGCAGTGCGTTGCCCTTGTTGGCATCGGCGGGCAGCACGTCGAGGTCGATGTTGCTCGAGTAGATGACGCAAACGTTCAACCCGGCTTTGGTGAGCTGCTCCTCAAGTTCCTCGATGTGTTCCTTGGCCGCGTCACTCAGATACCAGCTCGACTTGTAGGGGTGGAGGTTCTCGGGCGGCTGACGGATCACACCGGGAAACGCGCCGACGATCTCCTCCACTTTGCGCAGGTCCCAGTGGCCGCCGAACGAGTCGTGATACTCGGGAATCAGCGAGCCGCGGGCGCAGTCAAATATCTCGGTGCCCACTCCGCCAATCACGAAATCCGGAGCGGGAAGATCGATCGAGCGGGTGAACTCCCGGGCATCATCGACGGGGCGGCCGGTGTTGAAGCAGAGCAGGGGGCGTGATTCCTGTTGGAGCTCCAGCCAGCACTCCCGGAAGCGATCGGTGGCGGGTTGGAAACCCGCGAGGGTTCCGTCAACGTCTGAGCTGAGCAGGCGGCGGTTCATGGGCGGCAGCCTATCGGGGGAAGCTTCCCGATACCAGACGGGAAGGCCGGCGGCGTCCGCTGATCCAGCTCAGTCGAGGCGAAGGGCCTTATCCTGCGAGGGAAGTTTGGCCAACAGGTTCGCCGCTGTGTCCGGCCAGCCGGGCGCCCGGAATCCCGGCAACAGCTCGACCAACGGCGCCAGCACGAATCTCCGCAGGTGAGCACGGGGATGGGGAAGGACAAGCGCGGGACCGTTGCGGATCTCCTCAGCGAAGGCGATCAGATCCAGATCGAGCGATCGGGCCTCGTTGGTGATCCCTCCGCGGCGGCGGCCCGCATCCGATTCGATACGCTGCAATTTTGCCAGCATTGCTTCCGGAGTCTCGGATTCCGGCACTTCGAGAACAACTATTGCATTGATGAACTGCGGTGAGTTCGGCGGGCAGTCCACCGGCGTGGTTTCCCAAAGCGAGGATTTGAGGCACGGACGATCGAAAAGGGATTCAACCGCGTCGAAGGCGTTCAACACCGCCGCCTTCGAATCGCCAAGATTCGAGCCCACGGCGACGATGGCCATCCGCTCGGTCGGGGAGAGGCCGTGGATGCCGGTCGGGGACATCAGGCCAGGCCCAGCACGTCCTGCATGGTGTAGAGTCCGGCGGGTTTCCCTTTCACCCATTGCGCGGCCCGCAGTGCGCCGTTGGCGAAAGTCTCGCGGCTGGACGCCTTGTGGGTCAGCTCCACCCGCTCGCCGTGGGCGGCGAAGATGACTGTGTGGTCGCCGACCACATCCCCTCCGCGGAGTGAGTGCATCCCGATTTCGGTGTCGGTTCGCTCGCCAACGATGCCTTCGCGGCCGTGGCGGATCACTTCCTGAAGCTGTTCATTTCGCACGTCGGCGAGAATCTCCGCCAGCGTGGTGGCGGTGCCGCTGGGGGCGTCCTTCTTCATCCGGTGATGCATCTCGACAACTTCGAGGTCGAAGGAGGGGCCGAGAATCCCGGCCGCCTTGCGCGTGAGCCAGAACAGGGTGTTTACGCCGGTCGAGTAATTGGAAGCCCAGACGGTCGGCACTTTCAGGGTGAGTTCGACTATCGCCTGCTTCTCCTGATCCTTGTGCCCCGTCGTGCCGATCACGAGGGCCTTGCCGTTCTCCGCACACAGCCGGGCGATGCTCAGCGTGGCGTCGTGAAAACTGAAGTCGATCACCACGTCGCAGGAGGCGATGCAGGTGCGGATGTCATCGCCCAGGTCCACCTCGCCCACCACGTTGAGATTGGGGTGGCGGCTGGCACAGGTGAGGAGCATCTGGCCCATGCGGCCGCGTGAACCGGTGATGATGATGTTCGTCATGGAATGGCCGTCGTGATGGATCAGAGCACTCCGCACTGCTTCAGGGTGGCGCGCAGCACCCGCCGGTTGGCTTCGGTCATGGGCACCAACGGCAGGCGGACCTCCTCGGAGCAGAGGCCGAGCAGGGCCAGCGCCGCCTTGCAGGGTGTCGGGTTGGTCTCGATGAAGAGATCCTTGAACAGCGGATAAAATGATTCGTGCAGCTTCAGCGCCGCCGCGGATTTTCCCGAGGCGAAGGCGCGGACCAGCTGCGCAACTTCCTTGGGAATGACGTTTGACGCCACGCTTACGACGCCTGAGGCGCCCACGGCCATGAACGGAAGGGTCAGGGAGTCGTCGCCGCTGAGAATCGTGAATTCCCGGCCGCAAGCCTGGCGGAGCTGGCTGACGCGGTCGGCATTCCCGCCGGCTTCCTTGATTCCCACAATGTTCCGGTGCCTGCGGGCAAGCCGTTGGACGGTTGAAATGCCAATCTCGATGCCGCATCGGCCGGGAATGCTGTAGAGGATGATCGGCAGTTTGGTCGCCCGGGCAATCGCACTGAAGTGCTCCATGAGCCCTTCCTGTGAGGGCTTGTTGTAGTACGGAGCCACCTGCAGCGAGGCATCGGCGCCGAGCTTTTCCGCCTGCCGGGTCAGGTAAATGGCTTCCTTGGTCGAGTTGGCCCCCGTTCCGGCCATGACCCTGATCTTGCCGGCGGCAAACTTGACAGCCAGCCGGATCACTTCTAGATGCTCATCGTAGTCCAGAGTGGGCGACTCTCCGGTGGTGCCCACCGGGACCACGCCATCCACGCGGCCCCGCACCTGCCGTTGGATGAGCTTCTTGAAGGCGTCGGCATCGAGCTGGTTGTCGCGGAACGGCGTGACAAGTGCCGTGTAGGTGCCGGTGAAGGTGTTTTGTTTCATCGCAAAAGCGGCGGCTAACTTGGGAAAAACCCCCACCTTTGGGAAGTCCGATTTTCTAGCCGTGCCGGAACGGACGCGACAGGGCAAAGGCGTTGGAAAGATGCCGGATCTCGCACACGACGCCGCCGGACAGCAGCACTTCGACGATGTCAAACCGGATGCTGACGCGAGGATCGGCGAGGCGCTTGAGATAGTCCAAGGCCGTCATGGACAGGAGCCGTCGTTTGCGGGCATTCACCGCGCCGGCCGGCCGAACCCAGCCTTCCGACGACCGAGTCTTGACCTCCACGAAGACGAGGGTGTTGCCGTCGCGAAAGATCAGATCGATCTCTCCCCGTCTGGATTTGAAGTTGGCCGTCAGGAACTTGAGGCCGAGCTGCTGGAGATGGTTTTTCGCCACGCGCTCTCCGAGCCGCCCACGGCGGAGATGTTCCGGCAGGTGCAGTCCACCGAACAACCGGGTCCAGATGCGCAGCCAGAGTGTCATGAAAAAGAGGACGGCCGCCGGGGCCGTCCTCATGTGGGGGGAGGGGTACGACGTTACGAAAGTTTCAGGGATGGCGCAGGCGAAAGTATTTGTTTCCCGCCGGCGAGGTGATGGTGATCTGCCGGTTGCCGCCGTTCACGGTGGGCGTCGCGCCGTTCTGGGTCCAAACGGTCGAGGAGGACGGATTCGCAAGCGCGGAGGATTCCTGCAGGATGAATCCGGCCGAGGGATCCGGCCACGAAACGATGATGTTGTTGCCGGCCCTGGTGATGGTCAGCAACGGAGCTCCCGGCGTCTGTATCGCCGCCACGATGCTCATGAAGCCGCCGATGAGCTCGTAGTTGCCGCCGGTCAGCTTGCCGGCGTCGGGCTGGCCGATCGTCCCGGTAACGGTGTAGCCGCCGCCGGAACTGGTACCTCCTCCTCCGTCGATGCTATACCAGTCAATCGAGTATGTCTGCGCATTGCCGGAGGCGGCCAAGAGCGTCGCCATGGCGGCAGCCGAAAGGAAAGTTGTGAGCTTTTTCATGACCTGACACTGGTGCTTTTAGCGCCAATTCCACGACATTGCCAGATCATTATTTGCCCCTTCGGCGTGTCGCCAGCCACGGTTTCGACTGCGGGCCGGGGACTCGGAGCTTGAATTGATGCCCGTCCTGCCGCGACCGTCGACCGATGCAAATCGCACTGCAACAGG
This sequence comes from Verrucomicrobiales bacterium, assembly GCA_003484235.1. Classification (GTDB taxonomy): domain Bacteria; phylum Verrucomicrobiota; class Verrucomicrobiia; order Limisphaerales; family RI-55; genus RI-55. The sequence continues at coordinate 21,838 of DNDP01000216.1, read as the reverse complement.
CCCTCAAGACCGGTGTCGCCGCCGCGCGTGCCTCGGGAGCCCTCATGCGCCGGCATTTTCACCGCCCAAAAAAGGTGAACGAGGAGATTCAACATGACATCAAGCTCGAACTGGACGTGCGCAGCCAGAAGCTCATTGAACGCACCCTGCTCAAGTCCTTTCCCCGGGCTTCGGTCCTGGGCGAGGAGGGAACGGTCGGCGAACTGGGCGCAGCCTACCGCTGGGTGGTGGACCCGATCGATGGAACCGTAAACTTCGCCTACGGCATTCCCCACGCCTGTGTTTCCATCGCACTTCAGCGACGCGTTGTCGGCGCGGAGGACGCACCTGTTGACCAATCAGGCAGTGACTTCGAGACCGTGCTGGGCGTGGTGTACGACCCGTTCTGCGACGAGTTGTGGACTGCGACACGTTCGGGTCGGGCCCGGCTCAATGGCCGGGGCATCAAAGTCAGCACCCGTGCCCGGCTGCGCGAGGCGATTGTCACAATGGGTTTCGCCAAATACAAATGGAGCCTGAATGCCACGCTGCCGCTCTTCGAGGTGCTCATCCATCGCGTGCGCAAGGTGCGCATCATGGGCTCGGCGGCACTTGCGCTGACCTATGTGGCCAGCGGCCGGCTCGACGCATATCTGGAGGGTGGCATTCGCCTGTGGGACATCGCCGCCGGCGGTTTGATTCTGGAACGGGCGGGGGGCGAGTTTTGGCATCGGCCCCTCGAGGGACGGCCGTTCAGCTACGAACTGAACGCGAACAACGGCAGGATTCGACGGCACATTCAGAACCTCGCACAACGAACGGCAACTCAGAAATCTCGATAGGCCACCGCCTGGCGAATTGAGAGCCGGCGGGACTGCCGGCAGAGCATTGAGGGACCACTGCTATTCGGCGCGTGAGCGGATCTGGAAATATCCTTCCGCCTCCCCATGGTTGGGAGCGAACCATTCCCCCGAATCGACACCTCCGGGAACGTTGGTCAACACGTTGAAGGGAACCGTGACGTTGGTTTTTCCCAGTATGTCGTAGCTTCGACCGGGCATGCTCGGCCAGCCGAGCCGCACGAAGTCGGCATTCCACCGCACCACGTCCAAACTGAAGGGCTCGGTGTCCGCGAGCGGATCCGTGCCGGCGAGATGCTCGTACATGTTCGAGTCGCCGTCGAAGTCGGCGTCCTCGGCCGGTCCCGACGCCAGATGACCGAAGTGCTGCAGTTCCCAGTTGTCATCCAGACCGTCCTTGTCCTGGTCGGTGATGGCAACGCCGCTGATGATCAGTTCGGAGTGGGTGACGTTGCCGAAGAGGGAGGTCATCTCATCGCTGATCATGATCGTCCACACGCCCTGGCTGCTCTCGTTGAAATGGTGGGTGGAGTAGTAGGTCCAGTCCACCGGGCCGCCGCTCTCGTCATCGTTGAGATGCTGCAGCTCGCTGCGCAGACCCGACGGTGAAATCAGGACAATGCGGAGGTCTCCCCTCCGCAGGTGGTCCGTCTTGATGCGGACACCCACATGTTCAACAAGCAGCGGGGTGGTGACCAGATTGGTGATCATGGTGGCAAACAGGATTGAGCGGACCTGCGCGGTGGCATTTGTGGCGGCATAGTTTCGCAGCGCCGTGCCGTCGCTGCCATTGATGAAGACGGCGGGGATCGTGGAGCGGTGGGTTCCCTGCATGATCAGATACTGGTTGTCGCCCGGGTTGTTGGCGACGACGGCCAGGGCTGCACCGGCTGCGCTCGCGTGGTCGATCTTCTCGCGGAAGGTGTTCGTGCCCCGCCGGATCAGGGCGGCCTTGCCGGTCAGATCGGCTGCGATGGGGGCGGTGGCCCATCCCACGTCCACGAGCGGGTAGAAAGCGGTCAGTGCCTCGGGATGTTCGCCCACGCCGGGCGAGGCGACGATCGAGGCCAGTTGGACGGGCACGCTGTTGCCGAAGACTTCCAGGCGCAGACCCAGGTTGGGGATCTGATTGGTCAGTTCATTGACGTGAACGACGTTGGTGAGGGGCGGCCGCAGGGGCCAGTTGCGGGCGAGGCGGACCGCGCGACCGGCATCCGGAACGCCGAAGCCGGTGTTGTGACTGACCCGAAAGCCCGCCTGATTGGTGCGCATGTTCGGGTCGCCAGGGTCGGTGTGCTTCGCGGCAAGCAGCAGGAGGTGCTGGACGTCGCGGTAGGTCAGGTCCGGATTGATTTCGAGCAGCATTGCCGCGATTCCCGAGATCAACGGTGCCGACGCCGATGTGCCGCTGAAAAAGGTGTAATTCTGAAAATCCGGCGAACCGGTGGACGAGTTCAATCCCGCGCTGCCCAGCAGGTCCGCGGTCAGCAGGCCCTCGAAGGACCCGGATTGATCGCCGCTCGGCGCAGCCACCAGCATGCACGCGCTGGGATTGCTGTAGCCGGCGTTCTGGCCGTCCCTGCGGATCGCCCCCACGGTAATGATCCGGGGATCCTTCGCGTAGCCGTCGTCGTTGGAGTTGACCAGCGCCTGACGATCGTTGCCCGCCGAACGCACCATGACGACCCCCTTGCCCGAGCGCCCGTGGGTGATGGCGTTGGAGATGCCGGTGAGTTCGAGGGGGCCCGGCGAGAGCTGCCGGAAGTCCGAGAAACTCCAGCTGTGGTTTTGCACGGGAATGGTGTTGGACTTGAACTGGAACATGTCGCGCAGCTGCTGCGGGCTCGCCACGTCGTTGAAATCGAAGATCGTCCAAGCAGCCAGCCTCGTGTCCGGAGCGACGCCGCTCACCCCCGTCCTGTTGTTCCGGCGGGCTCCCACGAGGCCGGCGACGGCCGTGCCATGGTAGGCGGCGGGTGTGCTGGGGCCGCCGTTGGTCGTGCTGGTGTAAAAGTTGAAGTGCGGCATCCCCTGAACGGCTGCCACCAGATCGGGGTGGGTCAGCTCGATCCCTTCATCGACGATGGCAACAGGGACGCCGGATCCCGTCGCGAACGGCCAGCCAGCGCGGGCGTTGATGTCCGGCCCGAGGCGCGTGCCGTTGGTTGCCCGGTTTTCCAGATGCCACTGCTGGTCGTAATAGGGATCGTTGGGAAGGGTGGAGTACCGATGCATCAACCGCACCGGCTGCTTCATGACGGGATGCGCCAGCGCCACGCCCGGCAGCTGCGCCAGCCGCTGGGCTTCGCGGGCCGCGTGCCACGGATCCTCCGCCTGAAGAACGAACAGGCCCGGAGCCGCGACTTCCACCAGTGGAAGCTCAAGGTCGGACGTCACAGCGGACAGCGATGCACCGGACTCCAGCTGGAGCAGGACCCGCGATCCAAATTTGAAGGGCGTCCGGTAACCGTCATCGCGAACCGCCTCCACCCATTCCTCACGTGCCGAAACCGACTGCAGCCGCAGGCCGGGTTCCGGCAGCAGGTAGGCGTGGGCGACCGGTTCCTTGAACTGAAACCGCAATGTCCCCGGAGCCGCCCCCGCCGTCATACCCAAGGTCACGATCACCCACGACATGGTGCCAAGAAAAAGCCGGCAACTGCGGTTCATATTCGTGGAAAACATAGCAGAGATTCGTGCCGGCGCGAGTCTGGGCGTGAAGGCGGAAACCAACCTCATTCGCGACCCATTCTTCGCCGCGAACTGCAATTGTCACTTCCAAAATGGATTCAGCACCGTCTGCCGCCCGACCGTTTGGCTCCGGTCAATCGCCTGCGTAATGAACTCCTTTGCCCGGACAACCCCCTCGGTCAGCCGGCAACCCTTGGCAAGCAGCGCCGTGACGGCCGCTGAAAAGGTGCAGCCCGTCCCGTGCGTCTTCACGCCGCGGATGTGCGGCGCGGTGAGAAGCAGTTCGTCCGTGCCATCGAAAACGATGTCCGCTGCTTCGGCGCCCCGGAGGTGGCCGCCCTTGACCACCACGGCACACTCAAAAAGTCCGGACAGCTTCCGGGCAGCCTGCCGCTGGTCTTCAATGGTGCGAATCGCGAGTCCGGTCAGCGCCTCCGCCTCGGGGACGTTGGGTGTCAGCAGCGTGGCCAATGGCAGCAACCGTCCGGTAAGCGCGCCCGTCGCCGACCCATTCAGCAGGCACGCTCCGCTCGTGGCGATCATCACCGGATCCACCACCAGCGGAATGCGGCGATTGGCGGCGGCGAAGGACGCCGTAATCTCGATGAGCCGGCGGTTGAACAGCATCCCGGTCTTCATGGCCGTCGGTCGAAAGCCGGCGAGTACGGCGGCGAGCTGCTGTTCCAGCAGACGCGGAGAAGCGGCCTGCACGCCCGTAACCGCCGCCGGGTTTTGGGCCGTCAGGCAGGTGATGGCGGTCAGCCCGTGAACGCCGAGCGCGGCAAACGTCTTCAGGTCGGCCTGAATTCCCGCTCCGCCGCCGCTGTCCGAACCGGCGATGGTCAGGGCGCAGGGGATTCTCGTTCGCTTTGCCATGCGGCCAGCCTGCCCGGCTGGGCACGGGATGTCGATCCCTGCCAGTCCACCGGTTCGTGCGCTGTTGACAAAGGGTGGATCGACTCCTATTTTCGCGCCCGCTTTCGGTCGGGGTCTTAGCTCAGTTGGTAGAGCGTCTCGTTCGCAATGAGAAGGTCAGGGGTTCGAATCCCCTAGGCTCCACCACCCTTGGCCACGGTCAGGGATGGATGTGCAGTGTTCGTTTCTGCGGCGCTGTTGGAACGTCGCGTCACACTTTTTCCTTCTTCCCGATTGGCCGCTTCGCCATCCTCGCCGCATGGATTTGTTGCCGCCGGACCTGGTCAATCGGCTGGTTCACGACGCACTCGCCGAGGATCTGGGGCCCGGCGATGCCACCACACTTTCCACCATTCCCCCGGAAACCAATGCCGTGGCCTACATGCGGGCGCGGCAGCGGATCGTCGTCGCCGGGCTGCAGCTGGCCGAAGCCTCCTTCCGCAAGCTGTCACCGAGTGTTTCCATCCGATGGCATTCCCGGGATGGCAAATCGGAGCCCGCCGGTTCCGACCTTCTGGAGATCCGCGGGCCCGCCCGCGCGCTGCTCAGCGCGGAGCGCACCGCCCTCAATTTTGTCCAGCGACTGTCGGGCATCGCCACGCTGACGGCGGCGTATGTCGGCGAGGTGATGGACACACGGGTGCAGATCCTCGACACCCGCAAGACGACGCCGGGATGGCGGCTGCTGGAGAAGTACGCCGTGAAATGCGGTGGCGGCGTGAATCACCGCATGGGTCTCCATGATCTGGTCATGATCAAGGACAACCACCTGGCGGCGCTCCGGGACGCCCAGCCCAATCCCATCGCCGCGGCGGTGTCGAGGGCGCGGGCCGCCCATCCGCATCTGCGTGTTGAAGTCGAGGCCGACACGCTTGAGCAGGTGAGGCAAGCCATCGAAGCGCAGGCCGACATCATCCTGCTCGACAACATGACGCCACAGGAATTGCGGGAGGCGGTGAAGCTTTCCAAGGGCCGGTGCGAGACCGAAGCCAGCGGCGGCGTGACGCTCTCGAACATCCGTGCGCTGGCCGAGACCGGTGTGGACTACATCTCGGTGGGAGCGCTGACGCACTCCGCGCGTTCGGTGGACATCGCACTGGATTTTCAAGAATGAACAGGATTGCGCCGCCGACCGCGGAAAAATGATGGCCATGACCGTAGATGCCCAGATTCTTTCCGCCCTGCGTGAATCCGACGCCGTTTCGGGCGCCGATCTGGCGCAGCGCCTGGGCATCAGCCGCGCCGCGATCTGGGCGCGCATCGAGGATCTGCGCAAGCTGGGATTCGACATCGAGGCAAGCCCCCATCACGGTTATCGCCTGTCCGAATCTCCCGACATGCTGCTGGCCGACGATCTGGTGGCCCGCCTGGGGGAGGATGTCGTCATCGGCAGGGAGATCATCGTCTATCGCGAGACGGCCTCCACCAACGACATCGTCGAACGCCTTGCCCGCGAAGGAGCCGCGGAGGGGCTGGTGGTTTTTGCCGAATCCCAGTCGAAAGGGCGCGGCAGGCTGGGGCGCCGGTGGCATTCGCCGCCCGGCATGGGATTGTTCTTCTCGGTCCTGTTGCGCCCCAAGCTGCGGCCGATGGAGGCAACGCAGCTGACGGTGGCCGCGGCAACCGCGCTTGTCCGCGCAATCGACCGGACGAGCGGCGTGCGCGCCGAGATCAAGTGGCCGAACGACCTGCTGGTGGACGGACGGAAACTGGCCGGGGTTCTGACCGAGTTGAGCGCCGAACTCGACACGATCAAGCACGTCACGCTCGGCATCGGTCTGGACGTCAACCAGTCCGCCGCCGACTTTCCTCCCGAGTTGCGCTCCATTGCCACCTCACTGCGGATCGCCTCGGGCCAGCGGGTCATGCGGCCGGATCTCGCCACGGCGGTCCTGCAGGAGCTGGGAAAGGACTATGCGCGGATCGTTCGCGGGGATTTTGAGCAGGTTGCCGACGAGTGGGAGGCGCGCTGCACCACCATCGGCCGGAACGTGGTGATCCGGGTTGGCGACCGCGAGGTCCGTGGCCGGGCGGAATCGCTCGACCACGACGGTGCGTTGATCGTGCGCACCCAGCATGGTCGGCAGGAACGAATCATCGGGGGCGATGTTTCTCTGGAGAAGTGAAATGATCCTGCTGCTCGACATCGGCAACACCCATACGCACGTGGCGCTGGCCAACGACCGCCGCGTGACGCGGCATCGCGACCTGCCAACCTCCGGCTGGAAGGGCGACGCCAGCCCGCGATCGCTGAAGGCGATGGTGGGAAGATCCAGGATCGATGCAATCGTCTTCTGCAGCGTCGTCCCCGACGTGGTGCCCCTGGTCCGCCGCGCACTGAAGTCCGTTTCAACGCTGCCGCCGTTGGAACTGACCGCGGCCAACATCGCGGGTGTGGGCGTTGACTATCCTCGACCCGATACGATCGGTGCGGACCGCCTCGCCAACGCGATCGCCGCCCGCCACCACTTCGGCTGCCCGTCGGTGGTCGTGGATTTTGGCACCGCCGTGACATTCGACGTCGTCGATCGCGGCGGCAGTTACATTGGCGGCATCATCGCGCCCGGCCTGGCGGCGATGACGGACTACCTCCACGAAAAAACAGCGTTGCTGCCGCGGATCACGATCCGTGAGCCGCGCTCGGTGGTCGGGCGGTCCACCAGGGAGGCCATGCTGGTGGGCGCCGTGCACGGCTACCGGGGTCTCATCAAGGAATTGATCGGCAAGCTGCAGGGCCAGTTGGACGTGCGCCGGCTGCCCGTCATCGCCACGGGCGGCTATGCCAGGCTCATCAGCCGCTCGCTGCGGGAGATCACGGTGGTGGAGCCGTTGCTGACACTGGAGGGACTCCGGCTGTTTCACGGGTTTCATCGCGGGCGCCCCTGAGCCCGAGGTTGCAGCCGAAGCTGCGGAAAACCAGGGTCCGGCGGCCCAGGGAGGAAACAAGGTTGTCATTTGTCCACGCTGCCCTTTCTATTCCCGCCGCTCATGAGCAAGACAACGCAGAAAGGCAGGGTGTACCTCGTCGGTGCCGGTCCCGGCGCGGCGGGATTGTTGACGCTTCGCGGTGCCGAAGCGCTGCGGGAGGCGGATGTGGTGATCTATGACGCCCTCGTCAACCGCAGCCTGCTGCACCTTGCGCCGGTCTCGGCCCGGCTGATCTTTGGTGGCAAACGGGCCAGTCAACACGCGATTCCCCAGGATCAGCTGAACCAGATGCTGGTGGATCTGGCCGGCGAGGGAAAACGGGTAGTCCGGCTCAAGGGCGGCGATCCCTACATCTTCGGACGCGGCGGCGAGGAGATCGCCCACCTTGCGAAGGCGAAGATCGACTTCGAGGTCGTGCCCGGTGTCAGCTCCTTTTCGGCGGCGCCTGCGTTTGCCGGCATTCCGCTCACGCACCGGGATCACAGTTCCGGCTTTGTGGTCATCACCGGCTACGAGGATCCGGACAAGCCTGCGCCCGCGGTGGATTGGTCCGCCGTGGCCAACGCTCCCGGCACCAAGATCGTGTTCATGGGGGTGAAACAGATCGCCCAAATCGCCGATTCCCTGGTGGGGGCGGGGATGGCGAAGAAGACGCCGGTGGCCATGATCCGCTGGGGCACCACGGGGCGCCAGGAGACGATCACCGGCACGCTCGCGAACATTGCCGCCGTCTGCGAAAAGTCCGAATTCAAGCCGCCGGCGATCATCGTGATTGGCGAGGTGGTCAGGCTCCGCGATCAGCTGAACTGGTTTGAGAAGCGTCCGCTGCTCGGGCAGCGGATCGTGGTCACGCGGGCCCGGGAACAGGCTGGTTCACTGGTCGAACCGTTCTCCCGCCTCGGTGCGGAAGTGCTCGAGCTGCCGATGATCCGGACGGTGGCTCCGGCCGATCACGAGTCCCTGATCGACGCGATCGCCGGATTGAATGCCTACCAGTGGCTGGTGTTCACCAGCGCCAACGGGGTGGATTGGTTTTTCCGTCATTTCTTCAAGGCCTTCGAGGACGTGCGCGACATTGGGGGAGCGCGCATTGCCGCGGTGGGTCCGGCCACCGCCGCGCGCCTCCGGTCGTATCACCTCAAGGTGGACGTGATGCCGGAAAAGTTCGCGGGAGCGGAGGTTGCGCGCGCGATCAACGACTACGAGAGCATCGAGAATCTCAGCATCTGCCTGCTGCGGGCCGAGAAGGCCGGTGCAGAACTGCCCCGCGAACTGGAGGCGGCCGGCGGGATCGTCGACGACATTCCGGTCTATCGGACCGTGGCCGAGGAGGAGGACCGGACCGGGGCCGGCGCGCAGCTGTGCGAGCACGGCGCCGAGTGGATCACCTTCACCAGCCCGTCGACGGTCGAGCATTTTCACGCGCGGTTTGACCTGCCGGGATTGCTGAAGAAGTTCCCCGGTCTGCGCATCGCCTCGATTGGGCCCGAGACCACGAAGGCCCTGTCCACCCTGAAGATCGAGGCCGCCGCCGAAGCCCGTGAACACACGAACGAAGGGCTGGTGGCGGCATTGAGCCGGGCGGCCCGGAGGCGTTGACCCCCCGGACCGGTGCCGGGTGTGGATTCAGTGGACCCGCATCTCGCCGATGTTGACCGGCTGCCAGGACTGATCGTGGTGCAGGTAAACTCCGCCCATTCCGATGCGGCCTTCGGCGCGGTTGCGCACATAGAAGTCAGTGGCGTCTTCCACCGAATCGGAGGCGTGGAGCACGCCGCGGATGTCGTACACGATGACTTTCTTGTCACTCTCCACCAGTCTTTGGCCCAGCCGGCCCCAGTACGTCTTGGGCCGGACGGAGGCGCTGACGCGCCGGAAGAAGCTGGTGTTCGTCAATGCTTTGAGCATGGTCGACTCAATAGCACCGGTGATGCCGGATTGAGAATCCGGGGGCGGGCCATTCTTAGATCTGTGAATCGGGTCCGGCGACTGGCCGGCATTGTCACGTCGCGGGACACGGGTGGTGGTCGGGGTGTTCGGGCTTGGGACGAACGCGGGTCGCAGTCGGCCAAGCGGCGGATTTTGGGCAAGCAGCTAGACTGACCGGGTGGTCATTTCTTTTGAAGGAATGCCACAAGATCGCGCAGTTGCCCGGGTGACATGTCCGCCTCCAAGCCTTCCGGCATCAGGGACGTGCCGGTCGTTTCCAGCCGGGTGATGCGCTCCCGTTTCAAGATGATTTGAATGCCGCCGGCCTGTGACAGCGTGATCGCATCCGGCGTCTCGGCCACGAGGATGCCGGTCAAAATCTCTCCGTCGGAGGTTTCAACCGCCAGCCCTAGATAGTTGGGATTGATGGCCATGTTCGGGTCCAGAATGTTGGAAACGAGATCCTCCACGCTCCGGTGCGACTGGTCGGAGAGATCCGGGCCGACATCGAAGCCGAGCTCGCCCGCCTTGTGGCACCGGGCGCAGGCGGCTTCGAACACCGACCGGCCCCGGCCCGCGTTGCCTGACTTCGGCAGTTTGGCGAGCCACTCATCCACTTTCTGCTGGCGGTTGCCGTATTCGCCGTCGCCGAGGAGTTTCATGGCGCGGGCCTGAATTTCGGGCGAACTCCATCGCAACAGCCGCCGGCGGTCCTCGAGATCGAGATTCAATTCGCCCAGAACAAGCCGGCCCTCATCGAGTGCGCCCAGCAGCGCATCATGGTAGTCCCGACGACTCAGCAGGAGCCGCACGACATCGTGTTTCAGCGCGGGATGAATCGCGCGCCACCGCTCCAGCAAAGCCTTCGCAATCGCGATGTCCGTCAAATTCCGCAAAACGCCCAGCGCAGCTCGTTGAATGTCCAGTGACTCCGTGCCCTGAAGCCGGTCCAGCAACGCGGGCCGCACGGCTACCGCATCACCCAGTGCGAGCAGTTCGATGGCTTCCACCCTCTCCGGTTCGGGCTGCTGTGGGTCTGCCGCCAACTTCAAGGCGCGGGTGAGCGCCTTCTCCCGGCTTGGCGACGCGGGCAAACCGAGCTGATTCTGCAAGGACCACGCCGCCCGCTGCACCGGCGAAGCTCCATTCTCCGCCAGCGCATCCAGGGCTGCGGGCCAGTTGTCCCGGTCCGTCGGACGATTGGAGTTCCGCCCCAGCCCGGACAGGAAGGCATCCAGTATCGCGAGCTTGAGGGGTTCTGAAACCGCGCCGCCGCCCAGCGCCCGGAAGAGCCGGTCCAACTCGCCGCCGCCGACCGGATCCAGCCTGGCTCCAGCGAGATCGGAAAGGTCGCCCAGCACGTCCGAGGAGAACGGTTCACTCAGAAACTCCCTGTCGCCAAGCAGGCTGATCAGCATGGGAAGTTCACCATCCGGCAGTGCCGCCAATGCCGCCTGCCTCGACCAGGGAAAAAGGCCGTCCCTCCTGAGCACGCCGGAAACTGCCTCCCGCAGCGCTTCCAGGTCGAGGGCGTCCACCGCCTGCAGGGCCATGAAGCGAATGCGCGGCGTCGCGCCGGTGCGCACCAGTCCCAGCAGGCGGCCGCGAATGTTCCGGCTCTCCGGCGTGAATCCCGCTGCAAGCAGAATGGCGTTTTCCTGCACGCCCGGGTCGGCATCCTCGAGCGCGGTTGCCAGCATGGATTCACCGAGTTCGCCGATGCCGGCCAGGGCCCACATCGCGTGGACGCGAGCCAGTGGGTTCACGTGCCTTTTCACGACCTGCTGCAGCGGCACGCTGGCGATCAGATGATTCTGTTCCACGATCAGCCGCTGGGCCGTCATCCGCCGCCATTGGTTGGGGCTGGCAAGCTCCTCAACCAGTTCGGTGGGCGTCATCTGGCTGATGGGCGACTGATTCTGGCGGACACCGGAAGTGGGAATCAGCCGGTAGATTCGCCCCTGGCGATCACCGGCCCGGACGTCCAGCGTCTCCAGCATCTTTCGCGGGATGTAGTCGGGGTGTTCGATCACCGCCCGGTGCATGTCCATCAGGTAGAGCGCACCGTCCGGTCCCAGTTCGAGACCGGTGGGCCGGAACGAGGGATCAGTGCTGGCGATGAACTCCCTCGACTGTTCTCCCGGTGCGCGGCTGGCGTTCATCACCGGTCCGTGCTCACCCAGCACATCGCGATGCACCAGATTGCCGACCACGTCGCAGACGGTGACGCTCCCGGCGAGATCGCCCGGATAACCCTGGTGCCCGATGAATCCGATGCCGCCGGCTGAGGAGAAGTGTCCGGCCTGCTCGGGATGATTGGGCCGCGTGCGCGCTTCGCTGATCGCGAAGATTCTCGCCATTGCACCATGGTCCGAAATGTTCTCCGTGCCGGACCGCGGCGGCATGCCCGGATGGCGGCCAAGCGAGCGGGCCGGCATGATGCGCATCTGAATGTGGTTCACGTTGTGCGGAGTGAAGCTGCGCCCCCATTCGTCGAACACCAGACCGAAGCCGCCACCGGTGGTGAAGGTGGTTTCGATGACTCCATTGTCCGGCCGCATCCGGAAATCAAGGTTGCCCAGCCGCAACGGCTCCACCGGATTGCGCGGCGAATAAACGTTGCCCCCATGCCCGCCGTTCACGCCGTGCAGCCAGTTGTCCAGGCCCCAGCGGAGTCCGCTCATGTTGCCGTCGGTGACGCCGCGACGAAATCCCCGGTAGATGACCTCCCGGACGTCCGCCCGGCCGTCGCCATCCGTGTCCCGCAGGAAAATGATCTCCGGCGGCGCAGCCACGATGACTCCATCCCGGTGCGGTGCAATGGACGTGGGATAGCTCAGCCCCTCCGCGAACGGCGTGCTGCGGTCGGCATGTCCGTCCTGATCCGCATCCACGAGCAGTCGCACGGAACCGCCGGGTTCGTTGGCGGGCGGAACGCCCAATGGATAGTCCCGCATCTCCACGACATACATGCGCCCGTCCGCGTCGAAGCAGAGCGCCACCGGATCGACAACGTCCGGTTCCATGGCGAAGAGGGAGATCTCCAGTTCCGGATGGGTGACCAGAGGGGAGGGCAGATCACCGGGGGCGGCCATCACAAAACTGCCGGGGACAGCCGAGACGAGGGTCACGATGGCGACTGCACGTTGGAATCGGGCCATGGCCGCACTTTGCCGGGCGGCGGGCGATTTGGCAATGACAGCGGAGTTGTTTGGCGGCGCGATCCGCCGTGTCTAGACATTCCAGCCGCGGCTGGCGATCAGATGCGATCCGCTCACGGCGTCGGCGGCCGGGCTGAGCAGGAAGTCGATTAAACCGGCGATCTCGACGAACTCCACATTGACCTTCATGCCGGGCCGGTCGAGGTCGATGGAATTGGGCAGCACGCCGGGCGAAACGACGTTGCAGGTGAGGCCGGAATGCTGGTTCTCGGCCGCGATGGTCCGGGCCAGCAGGACGAGGCCATGTTTGCCGACATAATACCCCGTCGCCTGGGGACGGGCGCGAAGTTGCTCCGCCGCCGAATCGCCGACGAAGATCACACGGCTCCGCGGATGACGGCGAAGCTGCGCGGCAAAGGCCCTCCAGGCGATGAAACCGGCGGTCACGGTGGTTTCGAGCTGCTCCCGCCACGTGTCCGGGTCGGTGTCGTCCAGGCGCACTTCATTGAAGGAACCGGTTGTGTGGATCAACGTCTGGCAGTCGCCGGCCAGTGCGGACAGTTTTTCCGCCGCAGTTTGGACTTCGGATGCATCAGTCGCATCGCAGCGCAACGGCAGGGCCCAGCCGCCCCGGTCCCGCACCGTCTCGAACAGGGTGCGGGCGTCCGCGTCGGATCGCATCCATCCGAAACCGACGTTGAACCGGCTGGCAAGGTGGACAACAAGTGCACGACCCAGCCCGCGGCTTCCGCCGGTAACGAAAAGCGCGGGTCGGCCGGAGGGTGGAGGAACCGGTTGCACGGCATCGGTCGGTGAATTCATAACATGGACTCAGTCCTTTTCCCCGCCGAGGAGGCGGAGTTGGCGGGGTGCCAGCAGCGAGTTCAGCGTGGCCTGAACTGCCGGTCGCACTGCGTGGATCGACAGATGGCAGAGTCCGGCTTTTTTCATGCGAAGATCGAGTTCGGGAGAGGCCAGCAGCCGGGCGGCGAGTGTGCTGAGAAACGGTTCATGTCCCACTACCAGCAGGGATTCCCCCGGAAAACGTCCGCTTCGAAGCACCTCGATGAATTCGTTCGGATCGCGGTCGGCAGAAAGTTCGACCACTTCGACGATGTCGCTCAGGGCAGGGCAGTTGTCGGCGGCGATGCGGGCGGTTTCAAGCGCCCGGCGGTAGGGGCTGCTCAGAATGGCGTCGAACTTCAGCCCGAGACGTTTCATGCCCCTGGCCACCGCGTTCATCTTGCGGCGCCCCTCTTCCACCAGCGGCCGGTCGGCGTCGAGGTCGATGCCCGGAGTGCCGCGTTCGACGGCGATGGCGTGGCGCAGGAGATAGAGTTCCATCGGAGTAGATCGTTGGTGAAGGAGTCTGGCGACTGTCGAGCCGGTTGGCCAGCCCGGGGTGTCGCCCCAACCGCCGGCAGATCCCCAATCTGCCGTTGAAGGAGTTGCACGGAATAATTCCTAGTCGGCCGGCGTCGGTAATCCTATCTTATGGCCATGTCCTCCATCGAGCGAACCATCGTCGTGAACTGGCGCCATCAGGTGCACTTCACCCAGGATGTGTTTGCGCCCGTTAACCCGACCCTGCGGGACGTCATGCTGGGATGCGACGACCGGCGGCCCCACAAGGCGATGGTGGTGGTGGACGATTCCCTGGCGAGTGCCAACCGTGACCTCACGCGGAACATCGAGGCCTATTTCGCAGGTTTTCCGGAGGACCTCGTCCTGGTCTGTCCCCCGGTCGTGATGGAGGGTGGCGAACGGGTCAAGAACTCCTACTTTCACGTCTCGGAAATCCAGTCGCCCATGGACCGGTTTCACATCGACCGGCACTCGTACGTCATCGCCGTCGGCGGCGGTGCGCTGCTCGACATGGTGGGGCTGGCCGCGGCGACGGCCCACCGCGGGGTGAGGCACATCCGCATTCCGACCACGACCCTTTCGCAGGCCGATTCCGGGGTGGGCGTGAAGAACGGGATCAACGCCTTCGGGAAGAAGAACTTCATCGGCACGTTTGCGCCACCCTTTGCGGTGATCAACGACTTCAAGCTGCTGGAGACGCTCTGCCCGCGCGACATGCGCAACGGCTACGTGGAGGCGGTCAAGGTGGCCTGCATCCGCGATGCGGAGTTCTTCGCGGAGATCGAACGGCACGCGGACGCCTTGCGCGAATTCGCGTCAGCGCCCATGCAGCGGCTCATCTACCGGAGCGCCGAGCTGCACCTCAACCACATCGCGAACTCCGGTGACCCCTTTGAATTTGGATCCGCGAGGCCCCTGGACTTCGGGCACTGGGCCGCCCACAAGCTCGAGCAGGTCTCCGAGTACAAGATCCGTCACGGGGAGGCTGTGGCGATCGGCATGGCACTGGATGTACTTTATGCCCGGAACGTCGGGATGCTGGATGCCGCCTCGGCCGAGCGCATCCTTTTGCTGCTGGAGAAACTTGGTTTCGAGCTGTTCGCCGCGGAACTGCTTTACGAGGATTCGAACCGCGCCCTGATCGTGTTGAACGGACTGGAGGAATTTCGCGAGCACCTGGGGGGCGAGCTCACGATCACGCTGCTCGAGGCCATCGGACGCGGGGTGGAGGTGCACGATGTCAACCTCCCGAAGATGCTCAACGCCATGTACGAGCTCAAGGAGCGGCACGAACGCCGGCAGCAGAAGATTCTGAAGGCCGCCAACTGACGGAGGGCAGGGGAGGCGTTCGCGCGGAATAGAACAACCCTCCCGGACAAAAGTCGGGGAGGGCTGCACCCATTCAACCCCCGCCGACGGAGGAACATCCGGAACGGCGGAAATCCTTCTGCGGAGCCCCGCTCAGGCGGACATCGGCAGGTCGATGATGCCCTTCAGACCGCCGAGCAGGGAATCGGAGGTGAAGGGCTTGCTGATGAAGTTCAGGGCGCCCAGGGCCATTGCCTTGTCACGGTGATCCTGACCCGAGTCGGCGCTCAGCATCACGACCGGGATCGCCCTGGTTTCAGGAATCTCCTTCAACCGCACCAGCGCTGCCAGGCCGTCCATGACCGGCATCGTGGCGTCCAGCAGAATCAGATCGGGACGATCGGCCCGCGCGCGGGTGACCCCCTCCTCGCCGTTGGTTGCGGTCAGGACCTCCACGCCCAGCGGCTTCAGGGTTTTGGACACGACCATGTGAACCATTTTCGAGTCGTCGATGCTGAGGATGCGTATGCTCATGTTGATTGGTCTTCGATCTTGGCGAAGAATCGGACGGAAAGGCGTTCGTCGGTCCCCGGCACCCGGAAGGACCGGTGGATGGCGATCGGCGCGCTCTTGGAGTCCACGCAGATGGAATCGCCGTGCATCACCACCGGAGGAACCAGCAGCCCCTGGTAGCCCAGCTCGGCGGTCCGGCGTTTCATGCCGCCCGCCACCATGTTGGCCAGCTCTCCGATGGCGTCGGACACTTCCGGCTGCTCCACATCGGCGGCGGGCTCGCCGATCATCCGGGAGACGATGTCGCAGGCGAGCTGCCCGGGATAGCTCATGTACACCGTCCCGTTGATGCGGCCGGCCATGCCCACGCTGCCGACCACCCCGCTGATCGTCGTCCGGGGGGCGGCTTCGCCGGCGTCCTCGATCAGCTCGAGGCGCAGGTTCAGCATCGTGTCGAAGACGTCGATGACCGCCTGCTGGATCGATTTGCAGATGAAGTCCATGTCCGGTTACTCGTCGCCAAGTTTGCCGATCATGATCACGCGGGCGCCGGCCGGGGAGGAGCCGATGGTGAATTCCCTTTCCACCATGAACGCCACTTCCTGGCCGGTCACCTGGATCGCCGGACCGCGGACAATGCTGGGAATGGTCATGACAGTGGAGACGCCGTGGTTGCTGAGCCGCGTTTTGAGACCGCCGGCGATCATGTTGGTCAGCTCGCCGACCACATCCAGGCATTCGTGGCTGTCCGCCGCGATCGGTGAGCACAGGAGTGCGCCCGCCATCTCGGAGGCCTGGGCGCTGGACATGGAGAAGAAGAGGGTGCCGGTCAGATGACCGCAGAAACCGATCGAACCCGTCACCGCGTTGAGATGAAACGTGCCGGGCGTTTCCGCCTCGGCTGAACGTGTTTCCCGGGGAGCCGGCCAGTTCAACATCGTGGCAATCACATTGGGCGTGACGTCGCTGATGAATCGGCCAATGAGATCGGCGGTGTCCGGCGTGACGGTTTGCATGAGTTCAGCCTGGGTTGGATCGGGACCGCTGCGGAGTGCGTGCCGGAGTCAACACGCCCGGAAGCCCGCATGGAACGGGCTGGTATGGTCCCATCGCTGCAATGGTTCTTCTATCGGCGCGGCCACGGAGGAGTTTAGCGGAAATTCTCCACGTGCTTGATCAGTGGGACTTTTCGAGGCCGAATGCCGGGAATCCCGAAGGCTGCAACGCCCGGCTCAGCTCTGGCTCGCCCGCCTGACCGGCGCATCGAACAGGAGCTCGTGGGCTTCCGCCAGGATTCCCGGAATGCGGCCGGCAAACGGACTGCCACGGAGGACCGGCGAGATCTCCGCCGGTGTGACCCGGTCCGCCCGCTCGCCGGGAAACCAGTGATCCGCCTGACCGAGCAGGTTGTAGCGCATTTTGCCCCAGTCCACGAGATCGAGCGCCTTCGCATAGGTCCAGAGCCGGAGAATCTCCCGGACATTCACTTCGCCCGGGACGTCCACATACTCCGGAAGGCCCTCGAACCAGCGCTGGCACCAGTCGCGGCCGTGGACGTTTTCCAGCTCGTCGCGCAGCCGGCGCTCGATGTTTCCGATCGTCTCCGGAATGCGGTCGTAATGATCGAGCGCCGCCACGTGCTCGTCGAAATCGGAGGGCCGCGCGGCGCCGCAGCTCAGCGTGTGCACCTCCGTTCGCGCCAGGCAGTAGAGGTCGTTGAACTGCATGGGGGTGAGCGGACGACACAGCTCCACCAGTTTTTCCGGCGGGGCATACAGTTTTCCGCCCTTGTCGTTCGGGCTGATGATGAAGACGCCCATGTCCAGCCGCCGCGCCGCCTCGATGGCCGGCCAGTTCAGGTCATTGACGAAGTACCAGTGGACGTTGATGTAGTCGAAGCCGTCGGAGTTGACCGCCTCGAGGATGACATCCGTTGTGGCATGCGTCGAAAAACCCACGTGCCGCGCCCGGCCTTCGCGCTGGAGCCGGCGCGCCATTTCCAGACAGCCGCCGGGACGGAGCGACCAGTCAAGCAGCTGCCGGTTGTTGATGCCGTGCAGCGAGAGCAGATCGACATGCTCCAGCTGCAGGTAATCCATTGAGCGGTTGAATGTGTCGAGAAACTCCCGGGGCGTGGCAAAGGGCGCGATCTTCGTCTGCACGATCAGCCGCTCACGGGGAATCTTCGGAAGGACCCAGCCGAGCTGCATCTCCGAAGATCCGTAGCCCCGCGCCGTTTCGATGTGGTTGATGCCCAGCTCCAGCGCGCGGTGAATCGTTGCCTCCAGATTGGCCTGACCGTCCTTCGGCACCTCCGCCGGCGCCACGTCGTTCCACTTGTGCTGGTACCGCATGCCCCCGCACGAGAAGACCGGCATCTGCAGGCCGGTCCGGCCAAATCTCCGGTAATGCATTCGGCGATCCTGACAGGAGCCCGCGCGGACCGCAACGCTGGTGCCGCAGCGTGGTTCGGGGGGAATCTTTGCCCCGGCTCAGCCCTTCCGGGTCGTCGGCAGGGTGAAGTGGACCGTCGCACCGCGATCGACCGCACCCTCGGCCCACGTGCGTCCACCGTGGCGGGAAATGATCCGGCGGACATTGGCCAGACCGATGCCGGTGCCCTCGAACTCGTCGGCGCGGTGCAGGCGCTCGAAGACGCCGAACAGCTTCCGCGAATGCTCCATGTCGAAGCCGGCGCCGTTGTCCGCGACGGTGTATTCCGTGTGCCCCGGATGCTCCGTCGCCCGGACGCGGATGCTCGCCCGCTCCCGCTTGCGGGTGAATTTGACGGCGTTGGAGAGCAGATTGGACCACACCTGTCTGAGCAGCGCGGCATCGCCCTCCGTCACCGGGAGCGGGTCCACCTGCCAGTTGATCTCGCGGCCCGCGGTCTCCGGCTCCAGCTCGGAGCGGATCTCGTCGACCAGCCGGTTCATGTCCACCTCGTGGTGGGCAAGCGGGGAGCGGCTCATTCGCGAGAACTCCAGCAGATCCTCGATCAGCTGGTTCATCCGCCCCACGGAATCGATGATGATGTCCAGGTGCCGCTTGCCGGTCGGGCTCAACGTCTTGCTCTCCACCTCCTGCATCAGCTCGGCAAACGCCCCGATGTGCCGCAGCGGGGCGCGCAGGTCATGGGACACCGAGTAGGAGAACGCCTCCAGCTCCTCGTTGACCAGCTGCAGGCGGGCGGTGCGGTCCGCCACCTTCTGCTCCAGTCCGGCATACAGCTGCACGTTCTCCATCGCCACCGACGTGCTGTCGGCGAGAGCCTGCAGCAGCATCACTTCCTCGGGAGTCGGATCATGGTGCGAGGCCCAGTAGTTCCCGATGGCGCCCACGGGGCTGGCGGTGCGGATCGGCACCATGGCCAGGCTCTTCACGAACGTGGGCCGGTAGGCCTCCGCCGGAATGCGCGGGTCCGCGTAAATGTCCTCGATGACCGCCGACTTGCGGTTCAGCATCACCCAGCCGCTGATGCACGCGCCCAGCGGAAATCGCCGGCCCTTCCAGAGCGGGGCGATGGCGTCCTCGTCCGCGTAGTGGCAGAGGTCGCCCTCGCGCAGCACGAACGTTGCGCCGTCCGCGCCGGTCAGCACCCGCGCCGCACGCCGCACGATGGTTGCAATCCGGTCCAGGCTGCGCGCCAGCGAAAGCTGCTGCACCACCTCCACCAGGTACTCCACCGCCTGCACGTAGCCGTTGGACGAATTGAGGCTGGCCTTGCGGGTGGCGTTCTCGATGGCCGACTGGATCACCTCCGGCAGCCGGTTCAGTTCGGTCTTGCCGACACATTCGGCGGCGCCCGTCGCGGAGCCCTTCACCGGCGCGCAGTTCGACTGGCCGGAGACGAAGATGAACGGCACCTCCGGCATCTTCTCCCGGGCCAGCCGCAGGGCGGACGTGCCGTCGATCCCCGGCACCTTGTTGTCGGAGAGGATCACATCGTAGGGACCGGCGGCGAGGGCCACCTGGTATTCGGCGTCGGATTTGGCCAGCATGATGTCCGGCTGCAGGCCGGCCCGCTGCAGTGCGGTCTCCACGATCTCCGCGTCGTTCAGGTCGTCCTCAAGATGCAGAATGCTCAACCGGTTCTTGTTCTGGCTGGTGATCATCCCTTCGTCCTTTGTTGGCGTTTACTGTTCCAAGGTGCGCCACATTCGCCTGACGGGCGTTGTCTGCGCAAGTGATTTTCTCCCCCCTCGGCCCGGTCGTTCACGGGCCGATCGTCCAGTAGGCCTCGCGGGCGGGACCGACCGCGGCGGCCAG
>DNDP01000216.1:0-1695 GCA_003484235.1 Verrucomicrobiales bacterium | reverse complement strand
CCGAGCAGGGTCAGGTCGATGTTGCCGACCTCGACGGTGTCCAGCCCGGGAACCACCGTCACCGGCGGCGTAAAACCGGCCCGGTCGAAGCCATGCAGGAACTCCGACATGCCCAGTGCGCGGTCCTTGCTGGACACATACAGGGTCGTGCGTTCGGCCAGCGGGGGATAGTGGTGTGCCAGCGCCCGGAACACGTCCGCGTCCACGTCCGGTGCTGCGAGGATGATCTGCCCAAACCGCACGCCCGCCATTTCCTGGGCCGTCCCCGCGATCCGTTCAATCGAGCGCAGCAGGCCGCGGTTTCCCATGCTGTGTGCCAGAATGTGCACCCGTGCAGCGCCCGACTTCCGGGCCACGTCCACCAGAAAATCCCGGATGAACGGCTCGGACGCCTCGATGCTCGCCTCGTCTGCGGCGTAGCCCTTGAGCGATCCACGTGACGGCCAGCTGAAGAACGCCGTGGCACCCTGGACCTTGAGATCGCAGCCGAGCTGGGCCGCGCGGATGGCCGCCTCCTCGAAGCTCACGTTGTAGCCGTGGAGATACACCAGCGCGATCCGTTCATCGGCCGGGAAGATCGACAGCGCCTCCCCGATCTTCCGCCAGTAGAGCTCCTCGCCAAGTGAGATGATCTCCCGCAGTGTCAGCCGGTCATCGCGGCCCAGCAGCCAGCGCTTCATCCAGCCGGCGAACCCGCCGGCGCCCACGCTCCCGAACTCATGCCATTTCGGGATGCAGACCTTGCACAGCCCGCGATGAACCTCTCCCGAACGCTGCGTGCCGAAGCCCTTCGCCAGGTCCGCCGCATCGACGGGCGCCCGGTTGGTCGCAAACCACACGGGAAAGATGTTGTGCCCCTCCTCGGTGACCTCGTAGTTGATCTCGACCCGGGGCGGCCGGGTCCTCTCCATGAATTTCTGGGGCGCGGGCTTCACCGGCTTATCGGGTTTTACGAAAGCGGTGTCCGGCGACGGCGACGAGGGTGCCGACATGGGTCTGGGCGGCGGTGATTCTTCACGTTCCTCCGCGAGTTCCTCCATGGCATCGGCCATGCCGCCGAAGTCGCGGTCCTGGGCGAGAAAGGCGAGCGCGCTCCCCCGTGAGGGGAGGTCCGTCGTCAGGAGCTTGTCGATGGGCAGGCTGCCCCGGGACCCG
This sequence comes from Verrucomicrobiales bacterium, assembly GCA_003484235.1. GTDB lineage: Bacteria > Verrucomicrobiota > Verrucomicrobiia > Limisphaerales > RI-55 > RI-55. Next base: position 540 of record DNDP01000216.1, on the reverse strand, counting down.
AAATCGAAGATCCAAAGCTCGGCGAAATTGCAGAGAATCACGTGACGGGGCCGGCCCGGGGAAAGACGAAACCATTCGTCGGCGGCTTTCTGAAGGTGGTTCATCAGGTCCTCGCCCCGCCGCTTCATCTGGATCAGTACAACCTGTTTCCAGATCAGGTCCGCAAGGGAACCGCCTCTCTCACGGTCGGCGGCCGGGCGGGCGCGAAACGTCCCCTCGGCGAGGATGTCGTCGAGACCTCCCAGCTTGAGCGCGCGGAACAACCGGTCGAGGAACTCGCGGGCCTGCTCCAGCTCGCTCCCCTCGCCGGGACGCCTGCACCAGCGCGCCAGTTCTTCGAGCTGTTCCCGCGATGCCATGCTGGCGTTTTAGTCACGGGAGCGCCGGGTGTCGAGTTTCGCGGTCACGCCGGTAGGCGAGCCGGGCGATGAACTGCCCGGTGGGATGCCCGCGAAATAGGCGAAGGATGCGAATGGATGCCGGTGGCTGGAATGGCGAGAAGCCAGTCAGAGCGTTCGCCTGTTTGGCGTGGTTGGCGGG
>DNDP01000490.1:2261-3402 GCA_003484235.1 Verrucomicrobiales bacterium | reverse complement strand
ACGCGGTTGACCGCGATCATCTTTTCCTTCAGGCCGTCGTCGTTGGCTTCGGCCTGGGCGCGGGGGATGAACTTTGCCATGTGATGATTTCCTTCGCGGCGGCGCTCAGAACTGCAGGCCGGCTTCGCGCGCGGCCTCCTGCGCGGCCGGGGAGAGGCGGTCGAAGTTCAGGTTGAAGCGCGCCATCGGCCCGACGAAGTAGGCGCCGCGGCCGTTGAGCACCGAGTGCAGCGCGTTGGAGTGCTTCACATGCTCCTCGGTGAAGTGCCCGTCGAATTCGTCCGCGCTGATGTCGAGCCCGCGGTTCGAAACGATGCGGCCCTCGTTGAACGGATACTCCGCCGGATGTCGCAGCGCCACGAACTCGTAGTCCTGCTCGAAGTCGGGAAACGGCAGGGTCGCCGTCCAGCGCACCGTCTCCAGCGCGGCGTCGCGGCCCCACTTGAGGCGTTCGATCAACGGCCCGATCGCGGCGCGGGTCGGAAGCTTGTAGAAGCCGCCGACGCGGACGTTGATCGGATGCACCTCGCGTCCGCCGAAGGTGGCGACGATCTCGTTGCCGGCCTTCTTGATCTGCAGGCCGCGCTGCACGACGGCGGCGTGGTCCTTCGCCATGTGGATCGCGCTTTCGTAGCCGAGGAAGTCCGGCGCGTGCAGCATGTAGATGTGCAGCGTGTGGCTCTCGATCCATTCACCGCAGTAGATCAGCCGGCGCAACGCCCGCAGGGGATCTTCCAGCCGCACCCCGCAGGCCGCCTCGACCGCGTGCACGGCGCTCATCTGGTAGGCGATCGGGCAGATGCCGCAGATGCGCGCGGTGATGTCGGGCGCCTCCTTGAAGTCGCGCCCGCGCAGCAGCGCCTCGAAGTAGCGGGGCGGCTCGAAGATCTTCAGCTGGACGTCGCTCACGCGGCCGTCCCGGAGCTTGAGATACAGCGCGCCCTCGCCCTCGACGCGCGCGAGGTAGTCAACCTTGATGGTGCGGGTCTTACTCATGGGCCTGGCTCTCCTTGCGGAACGGTTCGCTGGCGGCGTTGTAGCTGCGGAAGGCGCGCAGCAGTTCGGGCTTCTTCACGTGCAGCACGCCGCGCATCCATTTCGCCAGCGAGTCGGTGTTCGGGGTTTCCTTCGGGCCAAAGCA
>DNDP01000490.1:0-2014 GCA_003484235.1 Verrucomicrobiales bacterium | reverse complement strand
ACCGGCCCCAGACAGGGTGTGCCGTGCGCGACCATCACGCAGACAATGCCGCGGCGCTTGCACTCCATGCAGACACTGTGCGGCGGCGTGTGCGGCTTTCGCCCGGCGAGAAAGGCGGTGATCACCTCGAGCAGCTGCGTCTTGTTCACCGGACAACCGCGCAGTTCGAAGTCGACAAACACGTGGTCGGCGATCGGCGTCGACTTGGCGAGGGTGGAGATGTAGTCGGGCCGCGCGTAAACGATTGCGGTGAACTCCTTCACGTCGGCGAAATTGCGCAGCGCTTGGATCCCGCCGGCCGTGGCGCAGGCGCCGATGGTGACGAGGAATCGCGACTGCCGGCGGATGGTGTGGATCCGCTCGGCATCGTGCGGCGTGGTGATCGAGCCCTCGACCAGCGAGAGGTCGTAGGGCCCCTTGACCACCGCCCGCGAGGCCTCGGCGAAGTTGGCGATCTCGATCCGGTCCGCGATGGCCAGCAGCTCGTCCTCGCAGTCGAGCAGGCTCAACTGGCAGCCGTCGCAGGAGGCGAACTTCCAGACGGCGAGCTTCGGTTTGCGTGGGGCTTTCATGAGAGCTCAGAGTTCTCGCACATTCATAAGCGGCTTCACCCGGTCGTGGCGGAAGACCGGGCCGGTCTTGCAGATGAATTCGGGCCCGAACTGGCAGTGGCCGCAGAAGCCGGTCGCGCATTTCATGTTCCGCTCGAGCGACAGGAAGATCTGCGGCTCCGGCACGCCGCGCTTGCGCAGCTCCAGCGCGACGAAGCGCATCATCACCTCGGGTCCGCAGACAAACGCGACGGCATTTTTCGGCTCGAACGGCGCCCGGCCGACCAGCGTGGTGACCACGCCGACGTTGCCCTGCCAGTTGCCGGTCGCGCGGTCGACGATGAGGTGGACATCCAGGTCGCGCCGGCGCGCCCAGCCGCGCAGCTCGGTGTGGTAAAGCAGGTCCTCCGGCGTGCGCGCTCCGTAGAGCAGCGCCACCCGGCCAAACTCCTGCCGGCGACCCAGCACGTGGTGGAACAGCGCGCGCAGCGGTGCCAGCCCGATGCCGCCGGCCACGATCACCACGTCCCGCCCGGCTGCCTGCCCGACCGGCCAGCTCGAGCCGAAGGGGCCGCGCACGCCGATGACGTCGCCGGCCTTCAGCTTCCACATCGCGCGGGTGACGTTGCCGACGGCGCGCGTGGTGTGCTGCAGCGGCGCCGGTTCGAGCGGGTTGCCGCAGATCGAGATCGGCACCTCGCCGACGCCGAACACGTAGAGCATGTTGAACTGGCCGGCGGCGAACGCGCGTCCGCCGGCGCCGTTCACCGGCTCCAGCGAGAGCGTGAACGTGTCCGCCGTCTCCTTGCGCACCGCCGCGATCCGCCAGGGCTCCGGCAGCAGCGGATCGGCAAGGGTGCCGCGGGGGGCGATGTCAGGGGCGTTGACCATAGAAATCGAGCAGCCGCAGCCGCGTGGCCTGCAGGCGCTGCATCATCACCTGGGCGACCCGCAGCGCGAGTTCGTAGCCGAGATCGTGGTTGGCGTCGCACTTGCCGCGCAGGCAGCGGCCGTCAAACGCCGTGGCGCGGACGGCCTTCAGCGCGCGCGCGTCGAACTGCCAGAGGTAGGGCTTGAACAGCCACGACCAGCCGATCACCTCGCCGGCGGGCACCGATTCGATGATCTCCACGGCGCGCCCGGGGACGTGCAGTTCGAGCGCCACCTGGCCGGCGCGGACGAGATAGAACTGGTCGGCCGGATCGCCCTCATGGAACAGGTGTTCGCCCGCCGCGAACTGGACGTTCTTCGCGCAGCCGGCCAGCAGGTCGAGATACGCGGCGTCGAGCCCGGCGAAGAAAGGGTGTTCCTGGATGAGGGCCTTGAGGTTCTTCATGGTCGGTGGCTCAGAGGATTTCCTTCAACGGCGGCGGAATGCGGCGTTCGGACTGGCGGATGACCTTCACCTCCTCGGTGAGGTCGATCGCCACGGGACACCAGGTGATGCAGCGGCCGCAGCCGAC
>DNDP01000401.1 GCA_003484235.1 Verrucomicrobiales bacterium | reverse complement strand
CGGATCGATTTCAGCCTGCTGGCCGGTTACGGCAGCTACGACCAGCTTTTTGGCGGTGCGGAACTCGACCAGTACAACCTCTGGGGGATCGGCCACACGGCGCGGCTGCGGGGCATGCTGTCCACGAAGACCGTGAACGCGGCCTACACATACGGCATCCCTGAGTTCCTTGCCCGCAATCTCGGCCTCTACGCCACCATCGACGCCCTGCTGCGTGAGGAACTCACCTTCGAGCGGCAGGAACTCGCCACCTCGATCGGCCTGCGCAAATCGTTTCCCGTCTCGCGGATGCAGCTCGGCCTGCGCTACTCGTACCAGTTTCTCAAGGCGCAGGACGAATCCGACACGACCTTGACGGTTGAAGACTTCACCCGGGTGTCGGCGGTGATCCTGGATGGCCAGATCGAACGGCGCGACAACCCTCTCGCGCCGCGACGTGGATACCGGGCGTTCGGCAACATCGAGGTGGCCAATCCCGCGTTGGCGAGTGAAGCGCAGTACGAACTGCTGCAGGCCGGCTTCTCGGGACATCTGCCGCTGCGTCGTGGCCTGATCCTGCACGGCGCTCTCCAGCATGGCGTCATCTTCTCGCCCGAGCCGGCGGTGGATCTCCCGTTCAACAAGCGATTCATTCCCGGCGGTGAAAACTCGGTGCGGGGCTACCGGCGCGGTGGCGCCTCACCCTACAATGCCGCGGGGGAACAGATCGGCGCCGAGACGTTCCTGCAGTGGAACCTGGAACTGGAGCAGTATCTGACCGAACGCTGGTCGATCGTTGCCTTCCTGGACGGGGTCGGCATCGCCGCGGATCTGGAGAACTATCCGTTCGACGAGGTGCTGTGGTCGGTCGGCGGCGGCATCCGCTGGAACTCAATCATCGGCCCGGTGCGGGTCGAGTATGGCTACAACCTCACGCCCCGCACGTTCGATCCCGAGGGCACGCTGCACGTTTCGATCGGTTATCCCTTTTGATCGGTTTGGGCAGACGACTGGGTTTAGAAGAAGGTTTTCCCGGGCAACCCGGTCAGGCTAGCCTTCGCGAATGGACACCGCGGCATGGCGAAAGGCGATCAAGTACTGCGCCGACCCCGATCGTGCCCGCCTCGCTCTGGAGCGCCTTTCCCGGTGCGGAATCGAAGCGGAACTGGAGTCCGCCTCGCCGACCATCGCCGGATTTGCGGCCGCCCTGTTCGCCGCGTCAGAAGCCGGCACCGACCTGCTTGTGGCTCATCCAGACTGCTGGGCAGCGATCTTCGACGAGGAAAGGCTGGAGTTTCCAAGGCACGAACAGGGCCTGCGACGTGACGTTGGAGAATGGCTGGAGCCGGCGTTGAAGGCTCTGGACTACGCCGGAGCCCTGCGACGGCTGCGCGAGTTCAAGCAACGGGATCAGCTCCGCATCGCCGTCCGGGATCTGGCCCGGAAGGGTGACGCCGCCGAGATCACCCGCGAACTGTCCAATCTCGCCGACATCTGTCTGGCCACGGTGTTCCAGATTTGCTGGCGGCAGCTCACCGAACGTCTCGGGACGCCATATCATCAGGACGTGGAGGGCGACTGGACCGCCACGCCTTTCACGGTCATCGGTCTGGGCAAGCTGGGCGGCCAGGAACTCAACTACAGTTCGGACGTGGACGTGATGTTTCTCTACGGGGAGGAAGGCACGGTCTTTCGGGAGCCGCCGGGTCGGAAATCTGATCCGGATCGGTCGATGACCAACCACACGTTTTTCAAGCGGCTGGCCGAAACCATCGTTGCGGAGGTTGCCAGGCCGGCCGCCGAGGGCCAGCTGTTCCGCATCGATGTCCGCCTCCGGCCGGAAGGCGATGCCGGGCCATTGGTGCGTTCCCTTGCCAGCTACGAGAACTACTACGCACAGTGGGGACAGGTCTGGGAGCGGATGATGCTGATCAAGGCGCGCGGGGTCGCGGGCGACGTCGAGCTCGCGCACGAATTCCTGGAGATGATCAATCCCTTCAGATATCCGCGCTCGCTGAACGAGGGGGTGGTCCGGGAGATCGCGGCCATGAAGGAACGGATCGAGGTCGAGGTGGTGAAGGCGGGTGAACTGGAGCGCAACGTAAAGCTCGGTCGCGGCGGCATCCGCGAAATCGAGTTCATCGCGCAGATGCACCAGCTGCTTCACGCCGGCCGGCTGCCGTTTCTGCAGGGGACCCAGACCCTGCCCACGCTGCGGAATCTCGTCCGCTACTACCTGCTCCCCGGGGCCGAAGCGGAAGCGCTTGCGGCCGCCTATCTGTTCCTTCGCGACACCGAGCACCGGATCCAGATGGACCAGCATCGACAGTCGCACACCCTGCCAGCCTCGAAGGCCGCTCGGGAACGGATCGCCCGCCTGATGGGCTGCCCGGCCCTCGCCCAGTTCGACAAGCGGCTCAAGGCCCACACCAGCTTCGTGCATCGGACCTACAAAAGATTCTTCCGGGGCGAAAGCAGGGCCGGAGAAGGACAGCTGCCGGCCGACTTCCAGGAGGCGCGTTCCGCTTGGGAACAGCTCCTGGGCGAACACGGATTTCGCGAGCCAACCCAGGCAGTGCGACTGCTCCAGGGATTCGTCCACGGCCCGGGCTTCGTCCACGTCTCGCCCCATACCGAGCGGCTTGCCCGCGGGTTGATCGGCAGGTTTCTCGCACTCTGTCCGTCAACCGCCCTGCTCGGGCGCATCGGCAAGCCCGATGTGCGGGTGCTTTCAGATCCTGACCGCGTCATCACCCGCATCGACGCGTTCGTGACCGCCTACGGCACCCGCGCCGGGCTCTTTGAAACCTGGACGCGCAATCCGAAGCTGTTCGAACTGCTGCTGCTGCTGTTCGACCGCTCGGAGTTCCTGGCCGAGACCGCCATCCGCCATCCCGACCTGGTCGATGACCTCGTGCTCAGCGGCTGGCTGCGGCGCAGGAAGGACGCCGGCATCATTCTTGAGGAACTGCGCCGGGGGATGACTGACAAGGATCAGCACCGCTGGCTGCGACGCTACCACAGGAGCGAACAGATGCGCATCGGTCTGCGCGAGATCCTCGGTCTCATGAATCACGACGAGGTCATGGAGGTTCTCTCCGCGCTCGGCGAAGCCTGCCTGCAATACGGGCTCGAAACGGTGACAAGACGGCACCGGCTGAAGTCGGCGCCGTTCGCCGTCATCGGACTGGGCAAGCTGGGCGGCCGGGAACTCAACTACGGCTCCGATCTCGACGTGCTGTTCGTGGCTCCGGCGAAGTCCCGCCGCCTGCCCAGACTGCAGAAGATCGCCGCCGACCTCATTGA
>DNDP01000137.1:6480-8810 GCA_003484235.1 Verrucomicrobiales bacterium | reverse complement strand
TCAACGACATCCTGGACTTCTCCAAGATCGAGGCGGGCCGCATGGACCTCGAGGTGGCGCCGTTTCAGCTGCGCCGGATGCTCGAGGAGATCGCCGATTCGTTTCGCGGACGGGTGCTGGAGAAACATGTCGAGCTGATCGTGCATGCCGCGGCGGAGGTGCCGGGCACGCTGCTGGGTGATTCGCTCCGCCTGCGCCAAGTGCTGCTCAACCTCGTCGGCAACGCCTTCAAATTCACCGAAGCGGGCGAGGTCGCCGTGCGGGTGACCCTGCTGGAGGACACCCTGCCGGACGATCGGGGCAAGGACGGACGCGCGAAGCTTGATTTCTCGGTCACCGACACGGGGACCGGCATTCCCGCGGACAAGGTCGCCAAACTCGGCGAAGCCTTCACCCAGGCCGATTCCTCGACGGCGCGAAAATACGGTGGCAGCGGCCTCGGGCTGGCCATCTGCCGGAAGCTGATCGCGATGATGGGCGGCGAACTGGTGATCGAAAGCGAGGAGAGCAAGGGAAGCCGCTTCTCGTTCGCGGTGAGTTTCAGCTACGTCCAGAGCGGAGATGCCGCCACACCGTCCATGCCCCGCAACCTCAAGGGTGCCCGTGTGCTGGTGGTCGAGGACAATTCCACCAACCGCGAACTGCTGGGCACGCTGTTTGCCGGCTTCGGAATGCGCTGCGAAATGGCGGCGTCTGCCGAAGCGGCATGGTCGAGCCTCGCGGCTGCAGACTTCGACCTGGCGGTGCTCGACTGGGTGCTCCCGGGCGAGGATGGCCTCACGTTGGCGGGCCGCATCCGTGGAGACCGCCGCCTGCAGCGGCTGCCGCTGATCATGGTGAGCAGCTTTGCCGGCAAGGAGGAGGAAGCCCGTGCGCGGGAGATCGGCATCGACGCCTTCATCCCGAAACCGATCACCGCATCGATGCTCTTCAACGGGGTGCTGGAGGCAATGAAGGTGACGTCCGCGAAGCAGGAGGACCCCGGTCGGCAGGCCGGAATCGAACAGGAGTTTGCCGGCCGCCGCCTGTTGCTCGCCGAGGACAACGAGACCAACCAGTTTGTCGCCAACGAGATTCTGCTCGGCAGCGGTGTGGAGCTGGACATCGCGCGCAACGGCCGCGAAGCCGTGACGATGGTCGCGGACCGAGATTACGACGCCGTGTTGATGGACATGCAGATGCCGGAGATGGACGGGCTGGAAGCCACGCGGATCATCCGTCGGGAGCTTGGTGGCCGCCCGTTGCCCATCATCGCGCTGACGGCGAACGCGATGCAAAGCGACCTGGAAGCATGCCGTGCCGCCGGCATGGACGACTACGTCGCCAAACCGATCGACCGCAAGCTGCTGTTCCGAGTTTTGCGCCGTTGGCTGGCAAAACAGCCGGTCGGACGGGTGGCGCCTTCCGAATCGATAGCGGCCGAAATTCCGGAGCCGGCCTCCACCGATGATTCCCGGACAACTGCCCGGAAAGCGGACGAGATCATCACTGACAGTTCAGAAGTCGGGTCTGATCTCGGCGGCGAAGAAGGATCGACCAAAGTCTCGGTCGAAGAACCGGCACCAGAGTCGATCGAGGCAGTCGAAGCCGTTCTTTCTGAACCCGGGACGGGGCCTGAGCCTGCTCACAACCCAGAACCGGAGATCAAACCGCCTGCTGCGGCACCGGATGTCGCGCCGCCGGAGGAGCCAGACGCAGCCACGCCCGCGGACGTTTCGCCCCGGAAGAAACGCGCCCGCCGCAAGAAGGACAAGAGCACCTCGCAGCCGGATCTTTTTGGCGCCGTGGATTTCGAGGAGGAGGAACCGGGCGGATTGCAGGTGACCATCGATGCCGACGGCGTGCCGGTGCTTCCCGGTGTGGACATGCGTGACGCGATGAACCGGCTGGGACTGCCTGCGGAAGCGGTCCAGAGGATGGTGATCCGTTTTGCCGGCGGATTGAAGCGGACGCTGGGAGAGCTTCACGCGGCCATCGAATCCGAGGACCGGGAAACGGCGCAGCGCCACGCCCATTCCATCGCCGGAGCGGCGGGCAACCTCTCGGCCGATTCCCTGCGGCGCGTGGCCAAGACCCTCGAGCTGGGGCTCAAGTTCGAGCAGGGCAACCTGAAGGCAATGCTGGCCGATGTCGAACGGGAGATGGCCCGCATTGCGGAAGGAGTGCGGCAGCTGCGATCGATGATCGACAGTCCGGAACCGACGGAGGAAACCGCCGCTCCGCCACCGCCGGCCGAGCTTTCGCCGGCGGATGTCCGGCGCCTTCGCACGTTGCTCGAAGAGCTGGCGGCTTCGCTGGAGGAGGGGGACTACGACGCCATCGGATCGGTG
>DNDP01000137.1:0-6403 GCA_003484235.1 Verrucomicrobiales bacterium | reverse complement strand
GGATCGGTGGTGGAAAAGCTCAAGAACCAGCCGTTGCCCGGGGAACTGCTGGCCGATTACGGCCGGCTTCCGGACATGGTGGACGCGTTCGATTACGCGGATGCAGCCGGGTTGGTGCGGACGATGTTGGAAAAGCTCGGCGACCGGTGAGCAAAAGGATTCGTGTTGGTCCGCCAATGGAGAACGAAAAAGACCGCGTGACACGCGAACCCGCCTGTTGTCCAACTACCGATGTCGGCCCACGCCATGAATGATCCCCTTGCCACACCCTCCGATGCAGGGGCGGCGATCCCGGCGCCGCAGGCGCTGGGCGAGTTTCCGGATCTTGCCGCGCTCTATGAGGAGCATTCGCGCGCCATCTACTATCTGGCGCTGCGCTATCTGAGCGACCCCATCCAGGCGGAGGACGCCACGCACGACGTCTTTCTCAAGGCCTTCCGGAAGATCAAAACCTTCAAGGGCCGCTCCGCTTTGCGGACCTGGCTCTATCGAATTGCCATCAATCATTGCCAGAACCTGCTCCGAAGCTGGCACCACCGGAACATGCAGAGCGGCGTCGATGACGTGGTGTGGAACACCACCGCTGCGGAGGAGGACGGTCCGTTCCGCATCCTGGAAACGCAGGAACTCGGCGAGCGCATCCAGCGGGCTCTTGACACGCTGCCGGACGAGTACCGCCTGATCCTGCTCCTGGTGGCTGACGAGAAGCTTTCCTACGAGGAGGTCGCCGATCTGACCGAACAATCGGTGGACGCCGTGCGGGGCAAACTGCACCGGGCACGCAAGGCCTTTGCCGGAGCGTTCCACCAAACCGCCTGAACGACCATGAACGAGCCATCGCATCACACCAACTTTCGCAAGCGCCAGGAGGAGGAGCTCGGGGCGGCGCAGCAGCAGCAGAATACCACGCCACTGGAGTTCGAGACCCCGGAGGAACTGCTCCGTCACGACGCCTCCACCATCGAGGTGCCCGCGGGCGTGGTGGACCGTTTGGCGGAGTCCGCCCACCAGGAACCGCCGGCGCCCTGGTGGAAGCGGCTGCTCAACGGCTGAGCCGGCCTTTCATCCGCGTGAGGATTCGCCTTCAACTGCCCGCTGCGGTGGTGGACACTCCCGGCACTCCATGAACATCGGCCAGGAAATCGAAACGCTCATCCGCGCGCGCTACCCGATCCTCTACATCGTGTCGAGCGAGGAGACGCGCGTGCAGGAGACCATCGTGGCCATCGCCGAGAAGCGGCAGAAGAAGGTCTTCGAGTGGAGCTGCAGCACGGGCATCGCCCCCGCCGGAGCGTCGATCCAGTCGCAGAAACACCGCAATGCCGCCACCCGTGATCCGGTCGCGGCGCTGGACCAGGTGATCGAACAGGTCGAGCCCGCGGTGTTTGTCTTCAAGGATTTCCATCCCTTCCTGGGCCGGACCAACCACACGGTGATCCGCAAGCTGAAGGAGATTGCGCTGCACCTGAAGAACAGCTTCAAGACGGTCATCCTCATCTCGCCGGTCATGGAACTGCCGACCGAGCTGGAGAAGGAGGTGACCGTCCTGAACTTTCCCCTGCCCGACCGCGAGACGCTCAGCGGGCTGCTCGACCGGATCACCAGCGAGATCGGCCAGCTCAAGCAGGTCAGCGTCGATCTCGACGACGCCGGCCGGGAGCGGCTGATTCAGGCGGCCCTGGGCCTGACCCTGAACGAGGCCGAAAACGTCTTTGCGAAGATCATCGTGAAAGACCAGCGCCTGAACGGCGAGGACGTCAACGAGGTGTTCGCCGAAAAACAGCAGATCATCCGCAAGAGCGGCCTGCTCGAATATTATTCGACGGGAGAGACCTTCAGCAACGTCGGTGGTCTGACCGTGTTGAAGGACTGGCTGCGAAAACGGAGCAAGGCCTTTACGGAGGAGGCGCGGGAGTTTGGCCTGCCGGCGCCCCGGGGGATCCTGTTGCTGGGCGTTCAGGGCTGCGGCAAGAGCCTTTGCGCCAAGGCGGTCTCGCGGCTTTGGCAGCTACCGCTGCTCCGCTTCGACATGGGCCGGATGTTTGGGAGTTACATCGGCTCCTCGGAGGAGAACGTGCGCAAGGCGATTGCCGTCGCCGAATCGGTCGCTCCGGCGATCCTTTGGGTGGACGAAATCGACAAGGCCATGGCAGGCGCCTTGAGCTCGGGTGGCAGCGATGGCGGCACGACCGCCCGGGTGTTCGGGACATTTCTCACGTGGCTTTCGGAGAAGAAGGCGCCCGTCTTTGTCGTTGCGACCGCGAATGACATCTCCCAGCTGCCCGCAGAACTGCTGCGAAAGGGGCGGCTGGACGAAATCTTTTTTGTGGACCTTCCCTCACCGGCTGAACGGGCGGAGATCTTCCGCATCCACCTGCAGAAACGCGGCAGGCTGCTGGGGGAGTTTGATAGCGACGCGATCTTTGGGCGACTGGCTGACGCGAGCCTCGATTTCAGCGGGGCGGAGATTGAAGAGGCCATCAACAGCGCCTTGTACGATGCCTTTTACGAGGGCTCCGACCTGACCGTCGATCACGTTGTGGGCGCCCTTTTGCAGACGGTGCCCCTCGCCCGCACGATGGCGGAACAGATCGGGCAACTGCGCGATTGGGCCGATGGACGCGCGCGGAACGCCAGTGTGGCACGGGATTCGTAAGCCTCACCGCCGGTGCAGTTGCTCACGTCGCACGACGATGACCGTCCGGTCTCCCAGAAAGCTCTGCGGCACTTCCACCCGCAGCACCGGCGCCGAATCCGGATCGGCCGAGATCACCGGAAAGTAGGTCACGCGACGGTCGGAGAGAAATTCGAACAGTTCCGCGTCGATGATCTTCTGGTCGCGCAGCTCCCGGGGAGTCAGACGCGTGACGACGTCGTGTTGCGCGAATTGGGCGGAAAGGGAATCGACCACCCGCTCCGAGTGGATCGCCGCGCGGTTGGCCCATTCTCCGTCCCGCGCGCGCTGGAGGGCACGACCGGCCGGACCGAGCAGCAGCGCCGCGAGGATGCCGATGATGGCGATCACCGTGAGCAGTTCAATCAGTGTGACCGCCCGTCTGCTGTTTGATCGTGGCATGATTGTTTTGACCCGGCACTCGCCGGGAAGTCACGGACTGGCGGGTGGGGTGTCCACCGAACGGCTGGCGTGTGCCCACAACTGTTTGATACCGGGACAGTGCATCGCCTGCCGCGGGGAAATACCGCCCAAACAGGCGGCAACTGCCTCGTGGCAAGCCCGTTGCTCAAGTGTTCTCGGCCAACGTCCTGCGTCAGTGAGCGCAGGCAGGCCGAGGCAATGACGTGGTGCGGATCTTCCCACCAGTATTTCCGCACCACGTTGTGCCTGTTAGAAAAGTTGCCCGGCTTTCCTTTCAACGCACGCACCTATCGTTTGCTGGGGCGGCGTTGGCCGATTTGCCTTTCTGATGCCTGCCCCGGCCGGTGAAAACCGGCCGGGGTGACGCATCTCTAAAACACGGCGGGGACCCCTTCTTCCAGCACGCGGATGCGGTCACTGAGTCCTCCGCTGGCTGCAAGCTCACTCAACCAGCGGGGCGGCTCATCGATCTCCTCGAAGGACAGTTTAAAGGTGCCGAAATGCATGGGGACCATGATTTCCGCCTTGAGGTCTCTGAACACCTGAATCGCCTCGTCCGGGCCCATGTGCACATTGCGAAACGAATCCGGATAGTAGGCGCCAATGGGGAGCAGGGCTATCTCGGGCTGGTAATACTCACCGATCTCCTTGAAGCCCTCGAAGTAGGCGCTGTCGCCCGCATGAAAGATGCGCCGCCCCTGATGTTCGAGCACGAACCCGCCAAAACCGCGATCGTGGTCGTGCAGCCGCCTGGCTCCCCAGTGCTTGCAGGGGGTCAGCGAGACCTTCCAGTCGCCCCGCACGAAGCTCTCCCACCATTGCAGCTCGATGATCCGCTCGAACCCCAGACCACGCGCCAGTCGGCCCATGCCCCACGGCATCACACCGATCTTGGGGGCGGGCAGCTTGCGGATGCTCGGCTTGTGAAAATGGTCGTAATGCGCGTGCGTCAGCAGCACCAGGTCGATGCGCGGCAGGTCCTCGATGCGCAACCCGGCCCGCTTGATGCGTTTGAGGAAAAACAGCCAGTTGGCAAAATTGGGATCGATCAACACGTTGAGGTCGCTGAACTGCACGAGAAACGAGGCGTGGCCAATCCACGTGACCGCCACCTGCCCATGGCTCAGGCGGGGAAAGGACGGCTGCTTGTGCTGCCCGGTCCGGCGGATGAGCAACGCCTTCCAGACCATTTCGTGGAAGAAGGTGCGGGGGTTGAAGGCATTCGTCGGCGTCAGGTCCTTGAATGATTTCGGCAGCTTCCGCCCGGAGACGGCATCGGGTTTGTGCTGGCGGCGGGGAGCATTCATGGGATCGGTGGAACGATCGTAAGGGAAAAGAGCGGGGCCAAACAACCCCTTGCTTGACGAAGTCCGGCACCCGCCTTGTCATGACCGGCCATGGATCAACTCGCCGGCCAGCTCGATCGTTTTTTAATGAGAGCGCCCACTCTCGGACTCGACGTCTACATTGCCAGGACGGCTGTCGTCGTCGGCGATGTGACGCTGGGGGATCACTCCAGTGTCTGGTATCACGCGGTGCTGCGCGGCGACATCAACTACATTCGGGTCGGGCACCATTCCAACATCCAGGACAATGCCGTCATTCATCTGGCCGACGATCATCCCTGCCTCATCGGCGATTTCGTCACGGTCGGCCATTCCGCCATCGTGCACGCGTGCACCGTCGGCAATGAGACGCTGGTGGGCATGGGGGCGACAGTGCTGGACGGAGCAGTGATCGGAGCTCAATGCCTGATCGGGGCGAACACTCTCGTGCCGCAGGGAATGGTGGTTCCGGACGGTTCGATGGTTCTGGGATCACCCGGCAGGATCACGCGTGCGCTCACGGACGTGGAACGCCGCGGTTTGAAGAAATGGGCCGAGAAATACGTGGCCAATGGAGCCTATTGCCTGAAAAACGGCATCAACGTCGGGGCGCCGATGCCGGTCTGAGAGCGCCCCCAATCTCTTCTGCCGGAACAATTGCCGGAGGATAAGCCCGCCTTGGGTGAAATTGCCGATTTGCTGTGCATCAGGACGCACAGTTGTTGGTTCCCGCTTCCTTTGGTAGAAGATTGCGTAATGGGCCATAGCCGACAATCTGCTTCAAGACCTCAGGCTGCCGTGTGCTGTGGCAAAGCCGTGAACCCCAACCTCACACACCACCCTATGCGAAAACACAATACCAGAAAGGCTTTCACGCTCATTGAACTGCTGGTCGTGATCGCCATCATTGCGGTGCTGGCAGGCATGCTTCTGCCGGCGCTTTCGAAGGCCAAGTCCAAGGCCATGGGCATCCAAGCCCTGAACAATCTCCGCCAGCTCGGTCTGGGCTGGATCATGTACGCGGATGACCATCAAGGACGCCTTGCTCCAGCCGGCGGCGGCGGTGGCTCTTCCGGCAAACAGGCCAGCAATCCCTGCTGGATGGGTGGCTGGCTCGACTTCACGTCCAGTTTTGACAACGTGAATGTGGATTTGCTGCTCAATCCGCAACGCTATCCGCACTCGGCTCATATCGGGCCGTACGTCAAGAATCCCGCCGCCTTCAAGGATCCGGGAGACAAGAGCCAGGTGACCATCTTTGGCCGCCTTCACAACCGCGTCCGTTCCATCTCCATCAACAACTGGATGGGCGGTGCGGTTTACTGCGGCCAGAGCCAATATCGGCTCTTCAAGAAGATTGATGAGATCAGCCGTCCACAGCCTGCAAAGGCCTGGGTGGTGATCACCGAGCGCGAGGACTCCATCAACGATGCATGGTGGGCGGTCGACATGATCAACAACCTCGTTGATTATCCGGCAAGCTACCACAACGGCGCCGGCAACCTGATGTTTGCCGACGGACATTCCGAATTGAAGAAGTGGCTCGACCCCCGCACCGTGCCGGTGCTCAAACGCGGCCAGCTCATTCCGCTCAACGTTCCTTCACCTGGGAATGTGGACTTGGAGTGGATCCGCGAACGCACGACCTCGCTCAAGTAGGATTCGCGCAAAAAGACGTGGCTAAAGGTCGCGTCACCGACAGCCCGCCGGACAAGAATCCGGCGGGTTTTCTTTTGCAATTGCGCCCTATCAACTTGTTGCGGCGCAACAATTTCAACAACGAAGCACCTTTGCCGTGTGCACCCGGACGCACAGTTCTCAGGCCTTTCTTGTCCCGTAGATTTCCAGCCGAACACTTCTCCCGGAGCACGAAATCACCTGAAGATTCAAGGGCGTTTCGCGGTTCGGAGAGATTGAAACCAAATACCAAAGACACGAAACCTCCAACGACCTATGCGACATCAAACCTCAATGAAGCGTG
>DNDP01000462.1:3096-3680 GCA_003484235.1 Verrucomicrobiales bacterium | reverse complement strand
ATGAACGACATCTTCGATCCCGAGATCTGGGCCAAGGTCCCCTTCCATTTCTGGTCGGTGGTGTTCTTCGTCTTTGGCTGTCTCGTCGGCAGCTTTCTGAACGTCTGCATTCATCGACTGCCACTCGACCAGAGCGTCGTCTCGCCCCCGTCGCACTGTCCGCACTGCAAGTACTCCATCCCGTGGTATCTCAACCTGCCGCTGATCACCTGGCTCTGGCTCGGCGGCAAGTGCGCGAATTGCAGGGCGCCCATCTCCGTCCGCTACTTCATCATCGAGCTGGTCACCGGCGTGTTCTTTCTGTTCAGCTGGCTGGCTTTCGGTGGGCAGTCGGCTGCGCTCGCCCTTGTCTACTGTCTCGTGCTGGCCGGCTTCATTGTCGGCACGGCCACGGACTTCGAACATTTGATCATCCCGGACCAGGTCACCAAGGGCGGGATGGTCGCCGGCGTGATCTGCACCATTCTTGTGCCCAAGCTCCACGGCTTTGAGACCGTCGGACTTGCTCTGAAATCGAGCATCATCGGACTCGTCACGGGCGGCGGAGTTCTGTGGCTGATTCTCAACGCCGGCAAGCTCGCGTT
>DNDP01000462.1:2449-2869 GCA_003484235.1 Verrucomicrobiales bacterium | reverse complement strand
TTCGGCCGGCAGAAAATCGAC
Source organism: Verrucomicrobiales bacterium (assembly GCA_003484235.1). Classification (GTDB taxonomy): domain Bacteria; phylum Verrucomicrobiota; class Verrucomicrobiia; order Limisphaerales; family RI-55; genus RI-55. The sequence continues at coordinate 2,848 of DNDP01000462.1, read as the reverse complement.
ATCCCGACCGGCAGCCGGATCATCTTCGGCGAAGAGGCGCTCCACCTGCCTGACCGCCAGATCGCCTACGAGGACATCTTTTACCGGGAATCGGACACCATCCGCCTGCACACGCCGCAACTGGAACTCCCCGACCGCTGCTACAAGGACGCCAACGTCGAGATCAGCCTGCTCAGCCACAAGCTGCGCATCAACGAAGAGGAACTGAATCCGGAAGAGGTTCCCTACCTCGCCCTCACCGCCGACTCGATCAACCTGCCGCGCGAGGCGATGGGGTTTGGCGACGTGAAGCTGATGGCCGCGATCGGCGCGTTCATGGGCTGGGAAGGCGTGCTCTTCACGTTGACCGTCAGTTCGATCCTGGGCGCCGTGGTGGGCCTCGCGCTCAAGCTGCAGCGC
>DNDP01000462.1:0-2245 GCA_003484235.1 Verrucomicrobiales bacterium | reverse complement strand
CTCGCGCTCAAGCTGCAGCGCCTGGCCTACGTCCCCTACATCGCCGCCGCCGCGACGATCTGGATCTTCTTCGGCCACGACCTGGTGAAGGCGTGGTTGGGGGGGAGCTAGTCAATCCGGCAAGTCGATGTCCCAGGGGCGAAGGGGGCGATCAAAGCTGGCGATCACTTCGGGCGGTGGCAGTCCTCGCGGAGCGAGGATCGCATGGTAGCCGTGGGTTTCAACCCACGGTCTGCCGAGCCCGCCTCGATCCGTCGCGGAGCGACGGTTGAGCGGACATCTTGGTGTCTTCGAATCGCTGGATCAGCAGTCGCTAAACGACGAGCAAGGGCATTCAACCATTCCCGTGGGTTGAAACCCACGGCTACCGTTCTTTGGGTCGCTCCGCGACCCACGTTTAGCCCTCGCCATTTCTGGTCGCAGCTGATCCGCGTGGCTCCTTGACTCTTTGATGTAAAGCATCATGATGCCTTCATGAGAACCACTTTGACGCTCGATCCGGATGTCGCCGCCAAGGCCAGGCGGGGTGCGAGCAAGCTGCGGAAGCCGTTCAAGGAAGTCATCAACGAGGCCCTACGCATCGGACTGGACCAGGTGCTGGCACCGCCGGCCGCGAAGCCTTATGTCACCCAGCCGCGCCCGATGGGTCTGCGGCAGGGATTCAACTACGACAACGTGGCCGAACTGCTGGCCCGCGCTGAAGGCGAGGATCACCAATGATCCTGGTGGACGCGAATATCCTGCTCTACGCCGAGGACAGCCTTTCCCAATTGCACACCCCGGCGAAGGATTGGTGGGATGGGCAACTGAGCGGGTCGTCGCCAGTCGGGCTTTCGTGGACGGTAATCTCGGCATTCATTCGCATCGCCACCAACCCGCGGCTGCACCAGCGTCCCCTGTCCATCAAGGAAGCAACCGACCGCGTGCAAAGCTGGCTGGCGCAACCTTGCGTTCGAGTGTTGAACCCTTCCGAACAGCACTGGTCGATATTTGAAAAGCTCCTCCGGCAGGCGAACGCCACCGCGAATCTGGTGACCGACGCCCAACTGGCTGCACTCGCGATCGAATACAACTGCACACTGCACTCCACCGACGGTGATTTTGCGCGCTTCAAGGGGCTGAAATGGAGGAACCCGCTGGCCGGGTAACTCACACGGCAACGAGGCGGTTCGCCGAACTATCAATGATGGCTCTTTGCTCGGCTCCGCAGTTTGCGCGGCTGGATCATCATCGGCCACGACCTGGTGAAGGTGTGGCTGGGGGGAATTGAGCATGGAGGCAATTCTCAATGCAAACGAGCCTGAGCTCGGGCAGTCGAGAACCTCATTTGACTATTCGGAACTTCACTCCCAAGTACGTCAGCGCCTTCTCCACATTTGAAACAATCTGCTCTCGGCGCTTTTTGTCAGACACCTGTGATCCGTCTTTGCACGTCCAGACATGAGGTTCGTCGATATTCATGAATAACACCCACCATATCATGGGCTGGAGTAATTCCGGGAGCATCTCCAACAAACTCCAGTGCGAAGTCTTCTTCCTCATATCTCCACAATCCGCGCCCACAGATGTAGAGCCCAAACTTTCCGGGTTTCTCGACGCGTCCTTTTCGATATTCCCGCATTCTGTGAACGTGAGGGTCCTGTTTACCCACACTGCGCCTTGTGACGTAGCGCGTGATCCAGCAGCACGAGCGCAGTCATCGCCTCCACCATCGGGACGGCGCGGGGGAGAACGCATGGGTCGTGACGGCCGCGACCCTTGAGCTTCGTGTTCTTCAGGTCGGCGTCCACGGTGTCCTGCTCGTGCATCACCGTGGCTACCGGTTTGAAGGCGACGCGGAAGTAGATCGTTTCGCCGTTGCTGATGCCGCCTTGGATGCCGCCGGAACGGTTGCTGAGCGTGCGCACCTTGCCGCGCACATTGCGGAAGGCATCGTTGTGTTCGCGACCGGTGAGGAGGATCGAGTCGAAACCGGAGCCAACATCGAATCCCTTGCTCGCAGGCAGGCTGAGCATCGCCTTGCCAAGATCAGCTTCGAGACGGTCGAACACCGGCATGCCCCAGCCGGCAGGCACGCCACGCGCAACGCCCTGCACGATGCCGCCCACGCTGTCGCCGGCCTTTCGCATGCGCTCGATGAGCCGGATCATTTTGGCGGCCGTCGCTTCATCCGGACAGCGGCCGATGTTCGACTCTACCTGCTTGAGCGTGACCTTGTCGACATCGACGTCGGCCCTGATCTTCT
>DNDP01000496.1:12292-12449 GCA_003484235.1 Verrucomicrobiales bacterium | reverse complement strand
ACGACACCAACCCGACCAAGGAGGAGGTCGAGTATGTCGAGTCGATCCAGCGGGATGTCCACTGGATCATCGACGGCTGGGCGGATCACGTGCTGTCGCTGAACCCGGTCGGCAACACCTCGGGCAAGGGTTTGCTGGCGAAGGACGCCGGTGGCGC
>DNDP01000496.1:425-12018 GCA_003484235.1 Verrucomicrobiales bacterium | reverse complement strand
CCCGGAACGAACAGCCCGTTTCGTGGGCGCCCGGTGGAGGAGAACCTTGATCTCTTCGCGCGGATGCGGAAGGGCGAGTTTGCCGATGGCGCGAAGACCTTGCGGGCAAAGATCGACATGGCCTCGCCGAACGTCCATCTGCGCGATCCGGCGCTCTATCGCATCCGCAAGGCCCATCACCATCGCACCGGCGACAAGTGGTGCATCTATCCGATGTACGATTTCGCCCACTGCCTGAGCGATGCGTTGGAAGGCATCACCCACTCGATCTGCACCCTGGAGTTCGAGGTGCACCGGCCCCTTTACGACTGGCTGGTCGAGAACGTCACGCTGCCGAAGCCGCTGCCGCGCCAGTACGAGTTTGCCAAACTGATCCCGAGCCACATGATCGTTTCCAAGCGGAAGCTCATCCAGCTGGTGAACGAGAAGCTCGTGACCGGCTGGGACGATCCGCGGCTGCCGACGATCAGCGGCATCCGCCGTCGCGGCGTGCCGGCCGAGGCGTTGCGGGCGTTCGCGATCGGCGTGGGCGTCACCAAATACGTCAGTCTTACGGATATCGCCGTCTATGATAATGCCGTCCGGACGGACCTGAACAAGCGCGCCCTGCGCCGGCTCGGCGTGCTGCGCCCGATCAGGGTGGTGCTAACGAACTATCCCGAGGGCCAGATCGAGGAACTCGATGCCATCAACAATCCCGAGGACGAAACGGCCGGCACGAGGAAGATTCCGTTCGGCCGGGAGTTGTTCATCGATCGGGACGACTTCGCCGATGTGCCGCCGCCGAAGTTCTTCCGGCTGAAACCCGGCGGCGAAGTCCGGCTCAAGTACGCCTACATCATCAAGTGCGAGGAAGTGGTGAAGGACGCGGCCGGCAACGTGACAGAGCTGCGTTGCACCGCCGATCTCGACAGCAAGACCGGCGGACCGACGGCCGGGCGCAAGATCAAGGGCACCATCCACTGGGTGAGCGCCTCGCGCGCCGTCGATGCCGAGGTGCGGCTATACGACCGGATGTTCACCGAGGCCGAGCCGGACGGCGTGGAAGGCCGCGAGTTCAAGGAGTTCCTGAATCCGAATTCGCTCGAAGTGCTGACCGGTTGCAAGCTGGAGCCCTCGCTCAAGGACGCCGAGCCGACAGAGCGCTTCCAATTTGAACGGCTTGGCTATTTCTGCATCGATTCACGCGATCAGAAGACGCCGGCGCACCCCGACAGGCTCGTCTTCAACCGCACGATCAGCCTGCGTGATTCGTGGGCGAAGGCGGAGAAGTGAACGGCAGCCAAACCGGAGCTTTACCCGGGAAGGCGACGTGATACTGTCTGGCCTGTGAAGATTGAGACCTTCGAGGACTTCAAACGCGAAGAGGCCCGGCAACGAATGGCCGCCCTGCGGCGCGCACGCAAGAGCCCGGAGGCTGCGGCGGAAGAACAGCGGAAGGCAGGAATGCTGGATGGCTCGGCTGGCGTGCTGATGAACTTGAAGGAGGTTTTCTCCACCGAAAATGAGGGATCGCGATAGGCGGACGTCATGTCCTTTGCCTTCGATCAATTCGGTGAATTGGTGGGACTTCAGGACGGGCAAGGTCGGCCCCTTGTGATCATTGGCGGGCAGGCAGTAAATCTGTGGTCAACACGTTATGAAGGGGTGGAACCCGATTTGCAACGTTACCGGCCTTTCACCAGCAAGGACCTCGATTTTCAGGGAACCCTCAATGATGTCTGGCGAATTGCCAAACGCTTTGGGGTCCAACCGCTGCTGCCGCACAAGAAGTTGATGACAGCGTTCGTCGGCGCGATCCGACTGCCGGTCGGAAGTCAACTTTCCCAGATCGAGTTTGTCCGGCGAGTTCCGGGTGTGCAGCCGGCCAAGGTGGAACGACTGGCAGTCGAGGTGCAGTTCGCCAACGTCATTGTGCGGGTTATTGACCCGATCTCTTTGCTGATCTCCAAATCGGCTATGGTTTTCATCGCCGATCAGGAAGGCCGGCACGATTTGGATCATGTCCAGATGCTGCTGCTCTGCGTTCGAGCCTACCTGCGGGAAGCACTCGAAGATGTAGAAGTTGGGAGATTGCCTGCCAGAGGTTGGCTGAATCAGGTTGAGCGCGTGTTCAAGCTGGCCGAGTCCAAGCGTGGGCGGCGCCTTCGTGAGCAATGGCAGATCGATTGGTCATCGGTTTTGCCAATGAGGGAAATCGAGCGTTCCGAGCAAATGGGGCTGGTACGCTTTCCTAAAGACCGCCTGCCCCTCTGGCGCGAAAAACTGGTCAGGGCGTGACCGCGCCGTTTGCTCAAGAACGACTTTCAGCGGCGGGCTCTCGCTGAGGTCTCCGCAGCTTGAGCTGAGGCAGGAGGGAAATCGGAGTTTTGGCCAACCGCGTTTCCCGCCGGGTCGACCTCCTCCGGACTGATCATGACGATGAGGCCCTTTCGCGTGACCTGGCCGCCGGTCGCGGACTCCGAGGAGGGCACCCGGCTTTCGGCGAAACCGCCGGCCAGGACCAGAGTTTGACCGGGAGCAAGCGAAGTTTCGGCCTTCATTTCTCGTGATCGGATTCGCCGCAGAGGCGTTTCCGCCGGTGCGACCGCGATCCGGCTGCCGTCCTCCAGGGTCGCCACGGCGTGGCCCGGGTCGTCGTAGCCGAGGAACTCCCGGATTGTGGCGGTCGCGTTGATCTGCAGGAGTTCGCTGTCGGGCGCCATGGTTGGGATCAGATCGATCACCGGGCCAAATTCCATCGGTTCGGTTACCAATTGCTGCCCGCGTTTCCCGGTGACGATGTTGCGAACGTCCACCGTCTTGATTTGAGCCTGACGCCCGTTGGCGGTGATCAGCCGCGGAGCAAACATGATGTCCACACCTTCCAACTCCTCCAGCCTTTCGATCAGCCGTTGGACGGTGTCGTTGCCCAGCAGATAACTTGCGCCAGCGCGGTCGGTCGCACTGGGAGGTTGCAGGCCGAACTCCCGCCAGACGGGTGAATCCACCCGCACTTCGGCGATCTTGGACTCGATCGTGACCTGACGCCGCGCCTGGCGTTGTTCCTCTGTGAGCGTCTTCTCCAGCGCCGCCGCCTGGGCGGCGAGCAGTTTCCGCTGGCGGGCGACTTCACTCTGCATCTCCGCCAGCAGCCGGGTCAGCCGGGTGTGGTCGTTTCTCAATCGGGCGAGTTCCAGTTGGTCTTTGCGGAGGGCGTCCAGCTCGGCCTGATTGGCGGCGAGCCCCGAGAGGCGCTCATTTGCCTTTCGCAGTTTGTCAAGTTCCGCGGCTTGTTCGGCCAGCCCCGCGTTTTCCTCACTCAGCGCGGCCAACGACTGGTGTTGCAGGAAAAGCGGAACTGACAATCCGGCGAGCAATGCGGTGGTGGCGAGGGGTTTGATCAGGTTCATGGATAGGAATTGTTGCAGGGTGAAAAGAAATCCCGTGCCGGCCGCGCTTCCGGCGATGACGGCGGCGGCGGTCTTGTTGGCAAGGGCGGTGGGTGCGGCTGCCACAGCGTGGGCGAGCAGGAGGCCGCCGAGGCTAGTGCTGGAAATGTTGATGCCTTGGCGGGTGAACAGCTGGCGGAGCTTGTCCACCGCGCGGCTGACGCGTTTCTGGGCGGCGCCCTCGCCCACGCCGATGCGGGCGCCCACGACCCTGAACTCAAGCCGCTCAAAGAAACGAAGGATCAATGCCTGTCGGTCCGTTTCGGACAACTTGTTCATCGCGTCATCCAGATGATCGGCGAGCGCGGACCAGTCGGGGTCGGCGGATTCTTTGGCGATGTTCATGGCGAGTGACTCCTGTTCGCGGCGGCGCCGGCGTTGCTCGGAGCGGATCATCGACGAGGCCACGAAGAACGTGTGGCGATAGAGCCAGGCACTGAGGATCACGTCCGCCGGCAGACGGGGAGCTTTGCGGGCAAGATCGGCAAAGACCGTCTGGGTGACGTCCTCGGCCAGGTGCGTGTCACCGGCCACAATGCGTCGGGCGGCCGAGTAAACCAGGTCGATGTGCTGCTCCACGAGAGTGGCAAAGGCCGCCTCCGTTCGGCTGGACCGGTAGTCTGAAAAGGCTTGGTTGGCGACGTCGCTCATGTGTCTGCCAGTAGGAAGCCGCCAAGCGCGAAAGCCGACAAAGAAAGTTTGCCGGTGGGATCGAAGTGAAGCTGCGGGGTCGCGCTGTCGAGGCCGGCTCGCGCCTGTTTTTCGCCGGTTCAGTTGCCCTGTTCCAATGATCGAGAAACCAAGTCGCTTCCGAACTCCAAGCCGAACCGGGCCGCTACGGCTGTGCCACCTTCGGCGTCTCGTTCCAGTAGATGACGACGTTCTTCGTCGCGCGACCGCAGGCAATGATGTCGAGTTTGCCGTCCTGGTTGAGGTCCGCCAGCTTGAGGTCTTCGCAGGCCATGGTGTTGTCGTCGATCAACGCGTGCTCCTTCCACTCCCAGCCGCGCTTGTGGAGGGGGACATAGAGTTTGATGCCCACTTTGTCCCCGGGGCGGCCGCTGCCGCGCCAGCCTGCGACCACCTGATCCCATCCGACGCCGAGCAGGTCGCCGGTTGCCAGCGCATGGCCCTGAATCAGCGATTCGTCGAGCACGACGCGATGATCCGTCCAGCTGAGAATCCCGGTGAAGGTGGTGGAGGCCGTGTTGACGACGACCTGATTTCCGTGCATCGGCTCGATGGAGGCAATGAACCGCCGGCCGCTGGGCAGCTTGCCGGAGCGGACCTCGCCCACGGCATTGGTTGTCACCTGCACCGTTTTCCAGTGTTCATCCTCCCAGCCGAGGATGTGCGAGCCCTCCTTCCCGGCGATCAGCAGTTCCTCGCCCAGATCCGGGCTGTCCCAGCGCACGGCGTCAAAGTTGTGGGTGAGATGAAAGGCATCGTTCAGGATGAACGTCTCCCAAACGCCCTTGGGGTCCGGCGGGCGGCGATAACCCATCACCCGGACGCCTTCGCCCTCGCCGTTCCGATTGCCGCGCCCATGCAGGGGCAGGACTGCCAGGTAATGGCGCTCGTTGTGATCCAGCACCCAGTGCATCCGGTGAACCGTGGGCTCGTGGGGAAGCTGGATCGGTTCCCAGAGCTGGGTGCGGTCGGCCGGCGCCCTAAGATAGAAGACGGCGCCACTGTTGACGGTGTCGCCAGGGTTCCACTCCGCGCCGACGGCGACCTCCGCCATTCCGTCATTGTCGATGTCTCGTGCGGCGATGCATACGTGATCGCGCTCCGTGAGGGCGCCGGTCATCCGGTGCTTGGTCCAGGATGGATTCCGATACCAGACGATCTCGCTCTTGTCCGCCAGCAGAATGTCCTCCTTTCCGTCGCCATCGACGTCGGCGATGGCGAGTCCGTAGCCGATCGAGATCTCCGCGTCGATTGTTTGGGCCCGAAAGGCGGGCTGGTGCGGTTCGGGGAGTGTCAGCGCTGCCGGGAGGCAAATCGTCCCGGCAGTGAGCGCGAGGAGGCAGGAGGCGGTTCTCATGGTTCAGCGGGCGGTTGGTGGCTGTGCCGAGCATAAACGCCGGCCACCGATGAATTCAATTCCTTTGGCCGGACCGCTTTCTACTGTTTCGCGGGGAAAATATCCGGCAGGATGTCAACAAGGCATGCGAACAAGTCTGAAGCGATCCGGATACCGCGGGCCCACCGGAAAGGAGGCGGCGCTTGCACGGCGTTGAGTTTCTCCACGATCTGGCGGTGGTGATGATCGTGGCAGGAGTGGTGACGGTGCTCTTCCGCAAACTGCACCAGCCCGTGGTGCTCGGCTACATCCTTGCCGGCTTGATCATCGGTCCTCATCTGCTGCCGAAGCCGCTCATCACCAGCGAAGAGAGCATCCACACGCTGGCCGAGCTGGGCGTGGTGTTCCTGCTGTTCGCCCTTGGGCTGGAATTCAATTTCCGCAAGATCCGCAAGATCGGCATCACCGCCTTCATCGTGGCGCCGCTCGAGACGGCCCTCATGTTCCTGCTTGGGTACCAGATCGGTCAGTGGTTCGGCTGGACGACCATGGACTGCGTCTATCTGGGCGGGATCATGATGATTTCCTCGACGACGATCATCAGCAAGACGCTCGCGGAGATGAAGAAGTCCAACGAGGAGTTCGCCGGCGTCATCTTCGGCATTCTGATCGCCGAGGACATCATCGCCATCCTGCTGATCGCGTCGTTGTCCGGTGTGGGCATCGGCGACGGGTTCCAGTGGTCGGGAATCATGGAGATCATCCTGCGGCTTTCGGTTTTCCTCGTCATGGCGGTGGTGGTGGGGCTGCTGGTGGTGCCCCGGCTCCTGCGGATGATTTCGCGCTTCCGGAACGATGAAACGCTGCTGATTGCCGCTCTGGGGCTGCTGTTTGGAATGGCCATGCTCGCCGTGGAGCTGAAGTTCAGCGTGGCGCTGGGCGCCTTCATCATCGGCGCCGTGATCGCGGAGTCCGACGAGATACACAAGATCGACCGGCTGACGGTGCCGCTGCGTGACATGTTCAGCGCGGTGTTCTTTGTGGCGATCGGCCTGCTGATCGAGCCCAAACTGCTGGTCGAATTTGCCGTGCCAATTCTGGTCATCACGGCGGCGGTGGTGTTCGGCAAGATTACCGCGTGCTCCTTCGGCTGCTTCGTGGCGGGCTACGACCGGCGGGTGGCGATTCAGTCGGGCCTGGGGCTCTCGCAGATCGGCGAATTCTCCTTCATCATCGCGGCGCTGGGGGTGTCGCTGAATGTCACCAGTCATTTTCTCTATCCCATCGCCGTCGCCGTCTCGGCGCTGACCTCCATGATGACGCCCTACCTGATCCGGCACTCCGGACCCGTCATTCAGCTTTACCACCGGCTGGCGCCACAGCTGTTGATGAATTATCAGGACGACTATACGGCCTGGATCGCACAGCTGCGGGCCACCCGCAGGAGAAGCGTTCCCAGCCGCCTGATCCGGACCATGATCCTGCAGATGACGATCAACATCACGCTGGTGGCGGGCATATTCCTGCTCGCAATCTTCTTCAGCGGCCGGGAGGTGGACTGGCTCCTCGAGTTGCCCGCATGGTCGGGTGGCAAGAACGCCGTGTTGTGGGTGGCGGCCATGCTCCTCAGCCTGCCGATCCTGATCGCGACGCTGCGGAAGCTGCAGGCGATGAGCATGATGATCTCGGAACTGACCGTCCGCTTCCAGGCGGAGCGGCAGCGGGTCGCCATGCGGGCGATGGTGTCCAACACCATCCTGTTCACCGGGATCATCGTGATCGGCCTGTTCATCCTCCTCTTCAGCTCGGCGCTGTTGCCTCCGACAAAGCTGCTGTTCGTGTTGGGCCTGCTCGCCCTGGTGGTGGCCGTGCTGCTGAAGACCTTCTTCATCCGGATCTATTCCCGGGCCCAGGTGGCCATCCGGGAGACCCTCGCGCGCGAGGCCCCCCATCCCCAGCACGAACATCTGCGCGCCCTGCCTGGCCTGCCGGACGACGTGGAGCTCATGTCGGTCCATCTGAACGGTCAGGCGGTCGGCCTGGGGAAAACCATTCTGCAGACCGAACTGCGTGCCAGGACAGGTGCCAGCATCGTGGCGCTCAAGCGTGAGGGGAAGTCGCTGGTAAATCCTCCGCCTGCAACCACCCTGTTGGAGGGCGATGAGCTGCTCGTGCTGGGAGGTCCCGCGCAGCTCGAAGGCGCGCGCAAGCTGCTCGAATGATGAAAAATCCCTCCAAGAACCAGTCTTCCAACGCCCGGACGGGCGCCAACGCTGGGCGCCCGGAGGAGGTTGCGGCTCTGAAGGGCTGGCGGCTGCGACTCTACGTGGTCATTTTCGGTTCGGATACGCCGGCCGGCAAGGCGTTCGACGTGGGTCTCTTCGTCGCCATCGTACTGAGCGTGATTGTGGTGATGCTTGAGAGCGTGGCTGAGATCCGTGAACGACATCACGTGGCTCTCTACAGGGCGGAGTGGGCCTTCACCATCCTGTTCACGATCGAGTACATCCTGCGGTTGATGTGCGTGCCTCGCCCGCTGCGCTACTCACGGAGCTTTTTCGGGGTCGTCGATCTGCTGGCGATCCTTCCAACGTACGTGAACCTGCTGCTGAGCGGCACCCACTACCTGATGATCATCCGCGTCCTGCGGCTCCTGCGCGTGTTCCGGGTGTTCAAGCTGGCCCGCTACCTGAGCGAGTCGCAGGTTCTGATCAGGGCACTGCGCGCCAGCCGGGTGAAGATCTCGGTCTTTCTTTTTTCCGTTGTAACGCTGGTGATGGTCATTGGCGCGACGATGTACATTGTCGAGGGTGAAGCGTCGGGATTTACCAGCATTCCGCGTAGTGTCTATTGGGCGATCGTAACCCTGACGACCGTGGGGTATGGAGACGTCACGCCGCAGTCACCGCTGGGGCAGTTTCTCGCCTCGATTGTCATGATACTCGGCTACGGAATCATCGCGGTACCGACCGGGATTGTTTCCGTCGAACTGCACGAGGCGTCTCGGCGTCGCCTGCCCCGTGCGATCTGTCAGGCCTGCGGGATGAAGGATCACGAGGCCGACGCCCATTTTTGCCGGCAGTGCGGCGCGCCATTGGAACTGGCCGGGAAGGGCTAGTCGGGCAATCAGAAGATCCGCTTCGAGGGAGAACGAAGGCGGTCGTTGCGCAGGGAAATCACCGTGTCGAGGAGAGGGTACTCCGACTCGGTGGATGGGGAAAAGTTGACGAATTCGACTTCGCTGCCTTCGGCAATCCGGATGACGCTGCTTGAACTGGAGCCCAGACCGAGCACGAACCGGGCGACCTCGCCGTTGGCTGTCCTTACGGAGTCTCCGGGCCGGACGGCGCTCCCGATGGTGAGCGGGCGGCCTTCGCCATCAATCAAGGTACCCGAAAGCGAGAGAATGCGGACGCTTGAATCGGGCGTGCCTGGGACGTTCAGCGATTCGGCACCGGCACCCGGTTGGAACGAAAAGAGCCCCCAGGCAACCAGGGCAAAGCCACAAAACTTGATTAACCGACGGTTCATTGAGGCCCCCTAAGCGGGGCCAATGCCAATTTTGAAAGCTATTCTTCGGCATTGTTCAGGCCGGATGCAGGGATGCGAACGGTATTTGCAGGTGTGCGAACTCCGCGTCAGTTGATCCCAGACGCAGGTCTTGCCAGAAATCCCACGCTCCTCCCGGACGGGTCAGGCGGAGGCAAACCGGAGCCGGATAGTGGGACAGCGCCAGGGTGAGACAGACATGTCCTTGAAATCCGGACACCGGCCGGCGGGAGAATCCAAGATGAGCTGGTCGCGCGGTGAGGGTCAGGACGCCAATCGCTCGCGGCCGGCAAATCCGGCATCGATGTCGTGCCAGAACTCCACGTCCTCCTCGTCCAGTTCCCAGCAGAGGAAGACTTCCCGTCCGCCGATGATCGCGGGGAAATCGACGAGACCCCGGTCGGGATCCTTGATGAAGATATCCCGCGACGAAAACTCCTTGCTGAGCAGGTGCAGCCGGGCGACTGCGCGGGCGTTGGCATTCACGGAGACGCCCCCGGCATCGTCTCCGGCCGACATGAGGGAATCGAGACGCTGCCCGTACTTGGCCAGTTCGGCCCGGAGAGACTGAATTTCAGCCAGCCACGTCCTCAGCTGGGGCAGGAGCGCGCGGGCCTGATCCCGGGTGTAATGGTGGGCGAACTGATGGCTCATGTGGTTGGTTTTGCCGGGATGGGCGCCTCGCCGTCCAGCTTCTTCTGCACCTTCGGGTTGGCCTCGATCTCGAACGAACGCCTCCAGGCTTTCATCGCCTCTTCCTGGTTGCCGATCGCGAAATGAATGTCCCCCAGATGATCAAACAGCGTGGCATCGGGCTCTTCCTGGTGCTTCATCGCCTCCTCCATGTAGGTGAGCGCCAGATTGGGCTGATCGAGCCGGTAGAGAACCCACGCAAGACTGTCCAGAAACGCTGGGTTCATGGGCTCGAGGTCCACCGCCTTTTGGATCAACTTTCTGGCTTCCTCAAGGTGGATTCCGAGGTCGGCCCACATGTAGCCGAGGTAATTCAGGGCCTGCGCGTGGTCCTGCTTCAGGTCCAGGCAGCGTTTGAACGATTTGGCGGCCTCCTCGTACAGGCCGTTGCGCTCCAGCTGTGCGCCCATCTGGAAGTAGAAATTGAAATCGAGCCGGCCCGGCGCATTGTTGCTGGCGATCTGCTCGGCAAACTTGAAGTGCTTGAGGGCCTCTTCATGTCTTTGTGCCCGGCTGAAGACGATGCCTGAGTAATACTGAGCCACAAAGCTGTCCGGCCATTTCTCCCGGGTCGTCTTCAAGAGCTCGATGGCCTCCGCATCGTTCCCGGAATTGATCAACGCGCCGGCGAGTGAGTAGTAGGCCTGTTCGTAGTCGGGCTTCAGCTCGATCGTCTTGCGGAAATAGGTGATCGCCTTGGGCAGGTCGTTTTTCTCGTAGGCAACGGTGGCGAGGAGGAAGTTCGCCTGTGGATTGTCCGGATGGGTGCCGACAATCGACTCGATCTGTTTCAGTGCCCCGTCGGCGTCCTGATTGGTGATGTAGAGCGCGAGAAGTTTTTGGCGGATCAGGTCTCGCAGCCGGGGATTGTCCTCACTCTCCTCCAAAAGCTCGAGGAACAACGCGACTGCCTTGTCCGTTTCGCCGATCAACGCGAAGCCATCGGCCAGCTTCTGACGGCGGAGCGGTCCCTGAAGCCCGAGGGCGGCGGATTTCTCGAGACAGCCACGCAGCCGGTCGACGATCTCGTCGCGCGCGGCGCGAGCGAGGCGCGGTGCGCCGCCGAGCTGGCGCGCGAGTGCGAGGTCGTGTTCCTGTGCCTGCCGTCCTCGGTGGAGGTCGAGGCGATCGTGTACGCAGCGGACGGCCTGAAGGCGGGGGCACGTCCCGGCCTCGTCGTCGTCGACTCGACCACCGCGGATCCGGACGTCACGCGTCGCATCGCCGCGGATCTCTCGACGGTCGAGGTGGAGATGATCGACGCGCCGCTCGGACGCACCCCGAAGGAGGCGGAAGAAGGCAAGCTCAGCACGTACGTCGGCGGGAACGTCGACGTCATCCGTCGGGTGCGACCGCTCCTCGAGTGCTATGCGGACACCATCGTCGAGACGGGGGCGATCGGCTCGGGCACCACCTGCAAGCTCGTCAACAACTTCATCTCGATCGGCACGAGCGCCGTGATCGCCGAGGCGATCGCCACCGCGGCGAAGCTCGGCGTCGACCTGCAGAAGCTCTACGACGTCGTCTCGGCGGGCGGCGCGAACAGCGCCATGTTCCAGATGGTGATGCCGTGGGTCCTGGAGGGCGACGACGGCAAGCTGAAGGGCCCGATTCGCATCGCCGCCAAGGACCTGCGGTTCTACGCGCGGATGGCGCAGAACGCGCAGGCGACCGCGTTCATCGCCCAGGCGTGCAGCCAGACCTATGAGCTCGCCCGCATCCTCGGGCACTCCGAGCGCTACATGCCGGTCCTTCCCGGCATCCTCGCGGAGCTCAACGGCGCGCCCATCCGGGCTCTCGACGAGGCGCCGTAGGGCGCCGGCCGGGCCGATCGCGCGCGGGCGCGCCGAAGCGGGTGGGCCTCACTCGGAGCCGAGGGAGCGGCTCGGCGGGG
>DNDP01000496.1:0-145 GCA_003484235.1 Verrucomicrobiales bacterium | reverse complement strand
CCCGTTGCACTACGATGAGCGGCGGCTCGGATCGGGGCAACGGGGGAACGACGCCATGGCACGGTTCGTCGAACGATTCTCGCTGGCGGGGCGACGGGCCCTGGTCACCGGCGCATCAAAGGGTATCGGGCTCGAGATCTGCGCC
>DNDP01000359.1:613-3650 GCA_003484235.1 Verrucomicrobiales bacterium | reverse complement strand
CCGCGCCGGGCGGCGTTGAAGGTGGTGGAGGGCTGGCGCTCGGCCAACGAACACACCAACCGCGGCGACATCGTCCACGAGCACACGGACCTGGCCGGGTACGAGGTGGTCAAGGGTGTCACGTTGATGCGCGCGCTGCCCGTCTGGTCCGAGCGGCTCGGGTTGAACGGCAAATGTGACATTGTCGAACAGCACGCCGACGGCTCCCTGTTTCCAGTTGAATTCAAGCTCGGCAAACGACGCCAGTGGGCGAACGACGACGCCCAGCTCTGCGCCCAGGCCCTTTGCCTCGAGGAGATGTTCGGCGCGTCCATTCCTCGCGGGGCCATCTTCCATGCGGACAGCAAGCGTCGCCGCGAGGTGGAGTTCACTCCCGAGCTGCGTGCGGCCACGGAGGTCTCGATTTCAGCGCTCCATACGTTGCTGGCAGCGGACGCGGCTCCCTCCGCAGTTTGGAAACCCGCCTGCGAGGAGTGTTCGCTGTTTGGCCTGTGTCTGCCGAAGGCGACGGCAGCGGACGGTCGGGTGGCCAGGCAAGCACGACAGCTATTCGAGGTCTGAAATCTGGAATGTTCATTGCGGCGGCGAGGTTGAGCGCGGCGGGCGCGTTCCGGCAGCTTTTCAAAATCTGAAATTTGAAATCACCTGTTTGAAATCTCCAAAACCATGACCTACCAGCGCTTTGAAGACCTGCCCGTCTGGCAGACCGCCGCCGAGCTATACGAACTGACCGAGGATCTTCTGGAGAACGAGCGATTCAAGGCGACCCGCGGATTCCGTGATCAACTCGATCGCGCAGCGCTCTCGGTTTCTAACAACATTGCGGAAGGCTTCGAGCGCGGCACCACCAATGAACTGCTGGCCTTCATCTACATCGCCCGTGGCTCGGCCGGCGAGGTGCGCTCGATGCTGGTGCTCAAGGAACGCCGCGCCCGCAAGGCCGCCTGGACCGCGGATTTGAAATCTCTAATCTCAAATTTGAAATCGTTGGCCGAATCCTGCTCCCGCCAGCTCCGTGCCTGGGCCGATTCGCTCCAGAACTCTGACATCAAAGGCCAGCGGCATCTGACCGACAAACTCCGGCAGAAGGAGGAGCAGCGGAAGCGCGCCGATGAATTCGAGAAAACCCTCCTGCGCCAGCTTCCCGCCTGGCACCCCAAACGCAAGGAGGCCGAGGAGAAGGGGCTGATCTGAAATCTCAAATCCCAAAACTCCAATTTCAGATTTCAAATCTCGAATCTCCAATCTCCCATCTGAAATCCCAAAGCGCTCAAACCCGATGCCCGAGATCCAGCAAAACACCCTCTACCTCACCACGCCGGCCAGCTACGTGGCGCGCGACCATCTGACCCTCCAGGTCGAGGTGCCGGTTTACCCGGACGATCTTGCCCCCGAGGAGCGCACCCGGGACAAGGCAAAGGACTGGCGCAAGTTGTCCGTCCCGATTCACCACCTGGAATCCATCTGCGCCTTCGGCCCCGTCACCATCAGTCCGCCCGCGCTCGATCTTTGCTGGGAACACGGCGTGGCGGTCAACTATCTGAACGAATGGGGCCGGCTCCACGCGCGCATGACCGGCGTGGCCGACACCAGCGTCACTCTGCGCCGCGCCCAGTTCCGCGCCGCGGACGATCCGGCCCGCTGCGCCGCCATCGCCCGGCAGATGATCGCCGGTAAACTTCAGAACGCCCGCAACTCACTCCTTCGCGCCGCCCGCGAATCTGAAATCTCAAATTTGAAATCTCAACTCACAGAAGCCACGGACGCGCTCGCCCGGCAGATCGAAGACCTTGGCCGCTGGGCTCCTGCGGAACTTGCGGCTCCAGGGGCGCTGGACACCTTGCGCGGCGCCGAAGGCATGGCCGCCGTTGCCTATTTCGGCGCCTTCAACGGGCTGCTCAAGCAGCAGCAGGCCGGCTTTGCCTTCACCACGCGCAGCCGCCGCCCGCCGCGCGACCGCATCAACTGCCTGCTCAGCTTCCTCTACGCGCTCGTCCGGCATGACTGCGTCTCCGCGCTGACCAGCATTGGACTGGATCCGTTTGTCGGGTTCCTCCACGCCGAGCGGCCGAACCGTCCGGCACTCGCGCTCGACTTGATGGAGGAATTCCGCCCCTGGCTCGCCGACCGCCTCGCCGTCACCCTCATCAACCGTCAGCAGGTCGGCCCGGACGATTTCAGACTGCGCGAAGGCGGCGCCGTCGAGTTCACCGACGCCGGGCGCAAGCGCGTCATCACCGCCTACCAGCAACGCAAACAGGAGACATTGAACCATCCGCTGCTCGACCAGAACCTGCGCATCGCCCAGCTTCCATTTGTCCAGGCCCGCGTCCTCGCCCGGCATCTGCGCTGCGACATCGCCGATTATCTGCCCTTCGTTCCCAAGTGACGCGGGTAACCGAAGTTTCGGATGCATGATTCGGATTTTGATATCTGAGATTTGAAATCCACCAAAGCCCCCCATGCTCATCCTGATCACCTACGATGTTTCCACCGTGGACAAGGCCGGCCGGCGCCGCCTCCGCCGGGTGGCCCAGGCCTGTGAGGATTACGGCGTGCGCGTGCAGAAAAGCGTCTTCGAATGCCAGGTCGGGCAGAAGGAATGGGTGCTCCTGCGGGCCCGCCTGCTCGGCGAGATTTCGCCCTCGGAGGATTCGCTGCGCTTCTACTTCATGGACGCCGAAGCCAAGTTGAAGATCGAGCACCATGGCGACGCCAAACCGATCGACCTGACCGAGCCCCTGATCCTGTGAAACCGCCTCCGCGAACCCCGAGTTCCGGCCGGACGCGCGCCCTTTCGCGGGTCAGCGATTCCTTCAAGTCTGGTGGGCGTAGTGGAGGCGGTGGCGAGTCGCGACAAACGGGAATTTCGAGACAAGGATGGCAGGGTTCGCGGAAGGCGGGTATTAACAGCTTGCGGCGCAACCAGGTGGAAGGGCCGCAGTCGCCCCGGTCGCGAGACCGGGGCGCGGATTGAAACATGTTGCAATGTCAACAAACGCGCCGGGGTCGCTGGTCGCCCCGGTCGCGAGACCGG
>DNDP01000359.1:0-345 GCA_003484235.1 Verrucomicrobiales bacterium | reverse complement strand
CTGCTTTCTTGGTGCCGAGTTTTGCATTGTCTTGAAAAAGCTTCCCCGCCATCTTCGCGCGCTCATGCAGCAGGTGAATCTGGGCATCGTCGGTGGCGGAACCGTGGGCGGCGGCGTTTATCAGGCCGTCCAGCGGAACGGCCCCCTCATGGCGTCCCGCCTCGGCGTGAGCCTCGCCGTCGCCAGGGTCGCCGTCCGCGACGTCCGCAAGAAGCGCGCGGTGAGGATTCCGGCCCGCCAGCTCACCACCGACTGGCGTGAGGTGGTGGAGCATCCCAAGGTCGATGTGGTAATCGAGCTCATGGGCGGCACCAAGGTGGCCCGCGAGGTGACGCTGCGGGCGTT
>DNDP01000042.1:18854-19102 GCA_003484235.1 Verrucomicrobiales bacterium | reverse complement strand
GAGCGCCGCCTGCACGACCTCGATCTGGCGCTCGAACTTTTGCGCCTGCGTGAGGTTGGCATCCTCGGCCGCGAGCTTTGAACGACCGATCAACTCCTGAAACAGCTGCGTCTCGCTGATGTGAATGCGGGACTCAAAGGCGCGCGTGTATTCGATGAGCAGCCCGCTGAGATAGTCGATCTGCTTCTGGCCCTCGGTCACCCGCCGCTTCAGATCTTCCAGCGAGATGCTTTTGTTGCCCTGCATTC
>DNDP01000042.1:7458-18741 GCA_003484235.1 Verrucomicrobiales bacterium | reverse complement strand
TTTTGTTGCCCTGCATTCGTGTGGCCTGCTCGGCCTCCCGCCGCTTTTCCCGGGCGGCCGCCTCAAGTTCACCGAGCTTCTTGGCCAGGGGCAGTTTCTCGCGGGCAATCTGCTCGTTCAAGACCTTGAGTTCGGCGACGGCTTTCTGGAGGTCCGCGTGGGCGGACGCGGCAGCCTCCGAAAAAGTCTGCGCGCCGAGTGCAGACAGTCCAGCGGCAAGAATCAGAGCAACCAGAGTGGGAAAATAGCGATTCATGAGGAGGATCTTCGTTTGGAGTTCAACGCACGGTGACGTCCAGCCCGACGAATTCGGCCGGCATCACGTTGCGATACATGGCCATGGCGTTCTTGATGCGCGCGCCCAGTTCCGGTTTGTCCACCCACTGCCACTTCCCATCCATCGGGAAACCGACGCCGGCCTGATTTCCGCTCACATCGGTGAAGAAGCCCTGCCCCAGGCCGAGGTACATCGTCTCCACCTGAAACTCGCCGCCGTCCGAGCCCTTGCGGATCTCGGTGAAGGTCGAGATCGTGTTGTTGAACTTGTCCACCTCACCGAGGATGCCGACGATGTTCTGCATGCGCTCGGAGATGCTCTTGGTCTTGCGTTTGTCGGGCTCGGGAATGCGGAGGGCCAAGGGCGCGATCTTCTCCTGAAGCGGTTTGGGGAAGGCCTTCGAAGCCTTGACCAGCTGCGTTTCAAGGTCATCGACCACCGCCTCAACCGAGGCCGCGGCCTCCTTGACGACGGCCTCCAGCTGTTCCTGGGCTATCCATTCCTTGTCCGCCGCGGAACTCAGCTCCTCCGCCTGTTTGATTTCCTCGGTCAGCAGCTTGATCTCCGCCTCGTGCAGCTGGATGGACTGCTGAAGCGTCTGTTTCTCGACCTCCCACGCCGACTTCTGTTCCGCCAAGGTTTGCCGTGTGGAAATCCATTCCTTGAGGATGGCGCGGGTTTCATCGAGGACCTGCTTGGTGTCCGCGGCCGCCAGGGGCGCAACCAAGGCAAGCATGAGCAATGGCGAAATGATCAGTTTCATGACTGGTTTGGACAAATTAAGAAACAGAAGCCGGGGAATCAGAAGCGGGAGTGAGGAGGCTCCCAAGCTGCATGGCGAAGCGGAGAGCGTACGGTTTTTGTCGGATTTCATTTCTAACGCCGCGCAGCATGGAGATTGTGTCAACTGCCGCTTTGCCTGGTCGGCCCGGATGGGGAAAGGCGCGCAAACAGTAGCCAAGAATCGGTCGAGTGCAAGCGGTAACTTGGACCCGCCGAGAGATGGTGGTCGCGGCTCTCCAGTCGGCGAAAAACCTGGTGTCTTCCATGTCCATTTCATCCTCGAGCCCGGCACGAAGGGTCATCAAATGGTGCGGTTCCACGCCTCCGAGACTCCGGACCATTCAGTTTCGACCAGAGGCCCGAATCACCGGCCAAAACTCGGGTTGCCACTCCGCCAGCTCCTCAGGCATTCTCGGCCGCACCGATATGAAACCGATCCATCTGCCCTCGATTGCGGTTGCATTGGCAATTCCCTTTTGCACCACGGCCGGAGACTGGCCCAACTGGCGCGGCCCCACCTTCAACGGCGCTTCGACCGAGACCGGCCTGCCGGAAAAGTTCTCCAAGACGGAGAACGTCAAATGGACCGCGACAATGCCAGGCAGCGCGGCCGCCACCCCCATCATCTGGGGTGACAGGGTGTTTGTCAGCACGACCGATGAATCCACCAAGAGCCTCCTGGCGATCTGTTTGAGGCGCACCGACGGATCGGAGCTTTGGCGGCGCGAGGTCGGTTTCGGCATCTCGCGGGACCCCCGCAGCAATTTTGCCTCGCCCTCGCCGGTGGCGGACGGAGAAAGGGTGTTCTTCTTTTACGGCAATGGTGACCTGATCTGCTTCAACCATTCGGGCGATCAGCTCTGGAAGCGGAGCATAACGAAGGACTACGGCGAATTCGCCTTTCAGTGGACCTTCTCCAGCAGCCCTGTTCTCTTTGATGGCCGGCTGTATCTTCAGATCCTGCAACGCGATGTGCCCGTCAACGGGCGCGGCCGCTCCGATGGGCCGAACGAATCCTTCCTGCTCGCGTTGGATCCCAAGTCCGGAGCGGAACTTTGGCGGCACCTCCGTCCCTCTGAAGCGAGGGCGGAGTCGCTCGAAGCCTTCTCCACGCCGATTCCAAGTGAACATGAAGGTCGCAAGGAACTGCTCATTGCCGGTGGCGACTGCATCAGCGGTCACGATCCCGCGACCGGGAAGGAACTTTGGCGCTGGGGAACGTGGAACCCCACGCGGATCACCCATTGGCGACTGGTTCCGTCACCCCTGGCGGCCGGCCCGGTGGTGCTGGCCTGCGCGCCAAAAAACGATCCGGTTTACGCCGTAAGGGCCGGACTTTCGGGCACGCTCGCGGATTCCGACCTCGCCTGGGTGAGTTCGCAACGCGAAGTGTCCAGCGACGTGGCGACCCCGCTCTACTACCGGGAAAGCATCTATCTGCTCAATACCGACCGCAGGGTGTTGAACCGGATCGAGCCCGCTACGGGAAAGGTCATCTGGAGCGGAGACCTTCCATCTCGTTCAAAACTGGAAGCTTCACCGCTCGGCGCCGACGGTCGCATTTACCTGATGAACCATGATGGCGTGGTCTTCGTCGTCCGAGCTGGCGGGGAGCAATTCGACCTGCTGCACGAAACGGACATGAGCGACGAAGGCGATCGCGAACTGCGGTCCTCCATTGCGGCGGCACACGGACAACTCTTCATCCGCACCGGCAAGACCCTCTACTGCATCGGCAAGTAGACGTCCGGCAGTCTCCAGATCTCCGACAGGTCCGGAAGCGAATCCCGGAACTCCATGCAAAAACTGATTCTGGTCACCGGCGGCGCCGGATTCATCGGCTCCCACCTGGTGGAGCGTCTCCTCGGCGAGGGGCATCGCGTCGTGGTCGTCGACAACTGTTCCACCGGCACGAGGAACAACCTCTCCCATCTGGCATCGGAGCCGCGTCTGAATTTCGTGGAGAGTACGGTTTCTGAATGCCCGGACCTCGACCGGCTGGCGGCGGATGCGCGGTACATCTTCCATCTTGCCGCAGCGGTCGGAGTGGAACTCGTGGTGAAATCGCCGATCGCGACCATTCATACAAACCTCAAGGAAACCGAAGTGCTGCTTGATGCAGCCCATCGCTCCCGGGTTCCGGTGCTCGTGGCTTCCACCTCCGAGGTTTACGGAAAGAGCAGTCGTGACGAGTTCGCCGAATCGGACGACCTGCTGATTGGCCCCCCCACTTTGGGTCGGTGGAGCTATGCCTGTTCGAAGCTGATGGACGAGTTTATGGCCATGGCCTATCACCGCGAACGATCCCTGCCCGTCACGATCACGCGTTTCTTCAACACAGTGGGCCCGCGCCAAACCGGGAGATACGGGATGGTCCTGCCCCGATTCATCGGCGCGGCCAAGTCCGGAGCCCCCTTGCTGATCCACGGAACCGGACAGCAGTCACGCTGCTTCTGTCACGTTCGTGATACGGTGGAGGCACTTGTTCGCCTGATGCAGACCCCCGCCGCCATGGGAGAAGTGGTCAATGTCGGCAGCACCGAAGAAATCACCATTGAGAACCTCGCCAGACTTGTCATTAGAGAGATGAACTCCAATTCAAAACTTGAGTTCATCCCGTACGACAAGGCCTATTCGCCCGGATTCGAAGACATGCAGAGGCGACGTCCGAGCGTGGACAAGCTCGAACGCCTGACCGGCTTTCGCCCATCCACTCCCCTGAGGGACATCATTCGCTCAACTGCAAACGCCAGTTGAGCGAAACGTGCTCCGCGTGAATTGCAGAACAGCTGGTTCGAAGTCTCGTCGCCTGCCCTCCGACAAACAGCCTGTTCGCCGAATGGAGCGCGACCGGCAGCCGTGACGGTTGACTCCGTTCAGAAGATTCAAAAAAAGAAGGCACCCTTGCGGGTGCCTTCGTAATTACTGAAGTCTGAAGCCCAATTACCGATTCGGCGTCGGGAACAGGAGCCAGTTGTCGGCGTCGCCCGAGTTCTTCAACTGCTGGGCGAGCAACTGACGGGTAACCTGCTGAACGGAACCGTCGGCAAGACCGAGGTTGCCGGACTGCTGGTGGATCGTGTCACCCCAGGCAATGTCAACCGGGTTGGTGGTGGCGCGATACGGTCCTTCGAGGAACGGAGACTGCGCCGGAGCAACCGTCGGGCTGTTGCCGACATTGCGGTCACCGGAAAGGACCATGTTCGGCCGGGTATCTTCCGCATCACGGCCGATGAAGTAAGACAGCGTGGTGGAGTCAAAGTTGCCGGCACCGGACCCGGGCAAACCCCAGTTGGTAGCGATCGTGCGATTGTCGGCGGGGCAAACCACCGTCTTCGGCACGCTCAACTCGTTCGACATCACCTGGAAAATACGGTAGAGCAGCCGGCCATCATTCACCGCATCGGAGGCGCCACCCAAATCCACTGAAACCAGCTGCGGATAGCGGTCCCCGTTGTCGTTGGCATAAATGCGGAACGACAGGCCGACCTGCTTGAGGTTGTTGACACAGCTGATGCGTGCGGCTTTGGCCTTGGCTTTCGCCAGCGCGGGCAGAAGCAGACCTGCCAAAATCGCGATGATGGCAATTACGACTAGCAACTCGATGAGTGTGAAAGCCGCATACTTATTATTACGAAGGTGTTTCATACGGTTTTTTGGTTAATTGGGTTAACGGTTCGGACTGTAATTAAACGCGACAAACCATGTCAACTTGAATTACAGACACCTGCGTTTTAGCACCGTTGGTACCAAGCCCTTGCAGGTCGTTTTTCGCTGTTTTGACGGCAGTTTGTGTGACACTGCCGGAACGAACGAATGCAGAACACGCGTGTTGCGTGAATCTCACGCAATGCCCCGGTTCCCACGGCGGTACACGATCGGCAATGCTTCGCTGTTGCACTTCGTTCAAATTTTGGTTGCGGACTCGCCGGGCGATGAATACAAAACTGCTTCCTTGGCCGGCGATAGTCGGCGAAGGACAGTCAGCCGGGTGCCCGCGTGGCGGAATTGGCAGACGCGCTAGATTCAGGTTCTAGTGAGTAACATCGTACAGGTTCAAGTCCTGTCGCGGGCACCATCTTCTTCCCCACTTCGCCCATTGCCACTGCGGTTTTCCGTTTCATCACACCTAACCCGTCTGGACTGCGCCACCGCAATCATGCGCCTACGTCTGGCGGATCGACGGCAAAGCCCAGCTCCCGCATGCGCTGCAGCTTGTAGGTAAGCGCACGGCGGCTGATCGCCAGTGCCTTGGCGGTCTCCGTGCGGTTGAAACTGTGCTCCCGCAACGCCGCCAGGATCGCGTCGCGTTCAATCTCCTCCAGCTTCTTTGAATCCGCGCCCGCCGCCAACGCCGTCGCCGGACGGGTTTCGCCGGTGCGCACGCGGTTGGGCAGATGCTCGGGCAGAATGACCTCGCCGCGCGAAATCAGGGCGGCCCGCTCCATCGCGTTGCGCAGCTCACGGACGTTGCCCGGCCAGGCATAGCTTTGCAGCCGGTCGATCAGGGCGTTCGACATCCGCGCCCGGCCCTGGGCGAACTCCGCGAGGAAATGCGTCGCCAACGGCAGAATGTCCTCGTGGCGCTCGCGCAGCGGCGGGATGTTCAACTCCAAGACGTTCAGCCGGTAGAACAGGTCCTCGCGGAACCGCCCGTTCTCGATCTCGATCTCCAGATCGCGGTTGGTCGCCGCCAGGATGCGCGCGTTGGTGAGGAGGTCCTTGTTCGAGCCAACCCGCCGGAAGCAGCCATCCTGCGTGATGCGCAGCAGCTTCGCCTGCAGCGCCGGGGACATCTCGCCGATCTCGTCGAGAAAGATGGTGCCGTCGTTCGCCTCCTCGAAACGGCCGATGCGCTGTTGATGGGCACCCGTGAAGGAACCCTTCTCATGCCCGAACAATTCGCTCTCGAGCAGGTTCTCCGGGATCGCCGCACAGTTGATCTTCACCAACGGCCCGCCCGCGCGCGCGCTCCACTGGTGGATCACGTCCGCCAGCACCTCCTTGCCCACGCCGCTCTCGCCGGTGATCAACACGCGGCTCTCGGACGGCGCCACCAAGGCCGCGTCGTGGAAGAGCGACTGCATCAACGGGCTTTCCGCGACGATGCCGTCGGGAAGGGATTGCCCGCCGGCCGGCGCCTCGTTCGCGATGCCGGTGCCGGTGTGGTGCGCCACGGTGCTCAGCAACTCGTCGAGGTCGATCGGTTTGGAAAGGTAGTTCAACGCGCCGTCGCGCATCGCGTCCACCGCCTCACGGATGTTGGCGAAGGCCGTCACCAGCAATACCGGCACGCGCACGTCGCGCTCCCGCACGCGCCGTAGCATTTCCAGGCCGGACATCCCCGGCATGCGCACGTCCGAAATGATCATCGACACGCTGCCGGCCTGCAGTTGCGCCAGCCCCGCCGCGCCGGATTCGGCCACATGCACGCGGTAGCCCTGCCCGGAAAGGAACGTGCTCAGGAGACTCCGTTGACCCGGGTCGTCATCGACCACGAGAATGGTCGCCTTGCTGTTCACCCCGCCGTCGCTCATGCCCGCTTGACCGGCGCCGCCGGTTTGATGTGCCGGATGCGGAACACCGCACCCTTCGGTTCGCTGGCATCGCATTCGATCTCCCAGCCGTGCGCCGCGACGATCTGCTGCACCACGGCCAGCCCGAGTCCGGTGCCCTGCTGGTGTGAGGTGACGTAAGGCTTGAATATCTCAAGTCGCTGACCGGGCGGCACGCCGGGTCCGTCGTCGCGGACTTCGAGCGACAGCCGGCCGTCGTCCGCCGGGCAAAGGCGCACCTCGATGCGACCGCCCTCGCCGACCGCCTGGACCGCGTTGAGCACGAGGTTGAAGATGACCTGCCGCAACAACGGATCGTCCGCCTCGATCGCCGCGTCCTCCTGCGGGACGTCGATCGCCACCTTCTTCTCCTCCGCATCGATCGCCAGCGCGCGGGCGACCTCGCCGATCAGGCGCGTGACATTGACGTTCGTCCGCCGGACTTCGCGCGGGCGCGAGTAGTTGATGAACTCGTTCAACTGCGCCGTTACGCGGTCGGCCTCGTCCACGATGGCTCGCGAGCGTTCACGCACGTCGGCCGGGGCCTCGGTCTGCTTCGAGATCAACTGCGCCAGCCCGCGGATCAGGTTCAGCGGATTTCTCGTCTCATGCGCCAGTCCGGCGGCGGCCAGATTCATCTCCTTCAAGTGCGCGTTCATCTCGCCCGCCTTGACCAGCCGGATCTGCAGGTCGGAGCTGCGGGCCAGATTCCGCCAGGCAAGCACCGACACGCCCGCGGCCATGGTCGCCAGCAGCACGATCACGCAGCGCATCCACAAATCCCGCGCGTTGGCCGAGCGCATGTCGGCGGTGGAAAGCCCGATCAGGAAGCTGTGCAAACCCTGCTTCTGCATGACCTCGCGAAACTCCTCGTCGCTCATCCACGGCGGGCGCCGGAAGGAAAACCGGCCGCCCCGGCGCGGGCGCTCCCGCGAGCCTTCCTCCGGATTCAGTTCGTCAGGCGGACGCGGAGGACGCTCGAACGACGGCCCGTCACCATCGCCTCGATCACCGTCGCGCCGGCGGAGACCACCGCGGTTGGTGCTGCTGCCGAATGGATTGGGCAGCATATCCTCGGACAACACGATGGCCGGCCGGGCATTGGTCTCGGTCGCGCTCGTGCCCAGATCGACGAGGTTCAGGATGGTGACCCGCTGGGCGTCCCAAACCATGCCGGGACCGATAATGGTTTCGATGGGCGTCTCCAACGGCTCGCCCGCGCCCACCACGGGATCACCATCCGCGTTCAGCACGACAATGGAATCCAGCTCGCCGGGCCGGATGAGATCGGTCAACGCCGCCTCGAGCCGGTGTTTCATCAACACGAGCCCGAAGATGCGCTGCGACCGGAGCACGACTCCAACCGTCGAGGTGATGTCACGGCCGCGGTTGATCAACCGCTCGCGGTTGGCCGCCCGGACGATCGCATGCTCGAAGGCCTGCCAACCCAGCACCACCAGCCAGAGCACGACGAGCGTCGCGTACACCAGCCGGCTGCGGCGTTGAAGGTTCCAGTGCATGCGCGGGAAACGTTAGCGGGTCCGTGGAGCGGCGTCGATGGCCTTGCCACCGGCGGTCAGAACTGCGCGTCCGGCTGCGCCTGCCGTTCGCGTTCCTGCTGCTCCATGATCTCGCGTGCGCGGCGATACAGCTCGGTGTTCTCGATCGCGTCCGCTGCCGGCGGCTCCGCGATCTGGCCTTCGCCCGGTCCGACCGGATGCCCGTCCACGAACCGGTCAAGCTCCTCCTGCCGGAAGGCGTCGGGCGCCATCTTGAGCAGGCTGCTTTCCTTGACCGACGCGCGGGCAAGGTCGCTCTGCCGGTTGATGACCGTCGGGGTCATGAAAATGAGCAACTCCGTCTTGGTGTCCTGTTTGATCGATCGTTTGAAGGCGTGTCCCAGCAACGGAATGTCACCGAGCAACGGCACCTTGCGATCCTGGTCGGTCTTCTGCGACGAGATTAATCCGCCGATCACGATCGTCCGGCCGCTCTCGGTCACCACCACGGTGTCGGCGGCCCGCTTGTCGATCACGGGGGAACTGACGGTGTCGGAGATGGGGACCGTCCGGTCGCTGAGTGCGGAGATCTCCGGCGACACGATCATCTCCACCATGTTGTCCGACGAGATGAACGGCGTGACCCGCAGGATGATGCCGATGTCCTCATACTGCAGCGTGTTGATCGTCTGCCCCTGATCGGTGATGCGCGAGTTGGTGATGAATGGGACCCGCTGACCGACGGTGATCGTTGCCTGCTGGTTGTTGCGGGCAAGGATGGAAGGCCGCGAAAGGATTTCCGTCTTCCCCTCCGTCTGCAAGGCCCGCAGGGTCACGTCAACGTCGTCCGAGAGGATCCGGTAAAAGCCGCCGCCCGCCGCCGCCTGCGCCGCGGCGACGCCAAACGCCGTGCCGCCGCTCGTGTCCACCGTGCTGCTGGCCTGATGGGTGAAACTCCCCTCCACCCCGAAATCCAGGTCGTTGTTGTGCGTGACCTGCAGGAACACCACGTTGATCAACACCTGCGGCTTGGGCCGGTCCAGCGCCTCGATCACCCGCTTGATGTTCTCGTTGGTATCGTCGTCGGTCACGATGATCAGGCTCCGCGTCTGCGGATCACTGGTGATCAGGGCGTCGCCGACCTGCGTGTTGTTGGGATACTGGCGGGTGGTGCTGCCGCGGGAACTGCTCCCGGTGCCGAATCCGCCGCCGCCTACCTGCGCGTGGGCGGAACCCGCCAGGGTGAGCGCGACGGCCAGGCCGCCGATCAATCGGAAACTGTGGTGCTTCAACATGTGCTTGTTAGGTAGGTGGGAGTTCAGGGCGCTCAGCGGCCGCCCAGGCCGCCGCCGCCCGTGCCGCCGGCTCCAAACCCTCCGGTCGGGGTGCCGGTCTGGGTGCGCGCAGCATTGTTCTGCCGCTGCTGCAGGGCGTTGTTCTGCTGGGAATTCTGGGTCGTCCGCCGGTTGGACGAGGTCTGCGACTCAAACAAATTGCGCAACACGCCCTCCACCTCGGTCGAATCGGCATTCTCCAGCGAATAAACGAACACTTTCTGTTTTTTGGCCGAGCTGGCGTCGAGTTCGGCGACGAGCGGCTCGATCTGCGCCATCAAGTCGCGCGACGCGGTCACGATCACCGACGACGTGCGCGGGTCGGCCACCGCCTGCACCTTGCTTTGCTTCAGGTTGCGTTCACTCTCGGTGCTGGCGGACGAGCCCCGGCTCGAACGACCGAACTGGAAGCCGGGGCCGCGGTCACCGGAGCTGTTGGGCGACGCGGTCGGGTCCGGAAAGAGGCTGGTCAGCACCGCCGCCATCTCCACCGGATCGGCGTTCAGCAGGTTGAACACCCGCACTTCGGTGATGTCCTGCACCGCGACATCGAGCTGCGCCACCAGGTTGCTGATGGCCGACTGGAAGTTGTCCGGCGCCAGGATGATCAGCGAGTTGCTGTACTCGTCGGCCACCACCGTCACCTGCTGGGCCGCCTGCAGGCCGCCGGTCGTGCTGGAGCGGCTGGATGAGCCTGAAGAGCCTCGCCCGCCGAAGCCGGGAAACTGCGCGCAACTCGTCCACGTCGAGGCGACCAGCAGGCCGCCAACGATCGCCACGATGAACACCAGGCGTCGAACCGCCGCCGGTTGCCGTAGAGAAATCTTGTTCATGTCAGGTCCTTTCCCAAATCAGTTGCCGCGATTGTTGTCGTTGTTGCCGCCGCGTCCAAAATTGAACGGAAACCCGCTGCGGCCCGGGGTGCTGCCCCCACGCGCGCTGCTGTTCTGCGTCGCATAAAGCTGGTTGATCGTCGCCGCCAGCTCCTTCGCATCCGAATGCTTCAGCGGAATGATCCTCACGGACGACGCGCCCGAGACCGACGAATCGAGCAGCGAAGCGATGTGCGCTATGCGCCGGATCGCCGCCTGCGAATCGGTGATGATGAGCGAGTTGCTGTTCTGATTCGCCGAGATCTGCATCTTCTCCGGCAGCAGCGGCTGGAGGTTCGTGATCAAGTCCGTCGCGCTGATGTAGCGCACCGGAATGATGTAGGTCGCCACCACGTCGGTCTGCGGGATCTTCTCCCAGCTGTCGGATGACACGATCGGGATGTTGCGCGTCCTGGCGTCCTCCTGGGTGACGATGGTCAACGTCTTGCCATTGCGGATTGCCGCGTAGCCGTTCTTCGCCAGCGCGGCATCGAGGATGTCCACCGCCTCCTGGCGCGTCACCGGCTGGTTGCTCCACACGTCGATCGTCCCCTTGACCTGTGTCTCGAGCACGATGGTAAAGCCCGCCGCCTCGCTCAGGTAATCGAGCACCATCTCCAGCGGGGCGTTGCGGAAATTGATCCGGAGATCGGCGGTCTCGGCTTCGGCCGGTCGCGCCTCGGAGGTGGCCGGCAATGTCCTTGCCGGTGGAGCTTCCTGCGCGAACACCGGCAGCGTCGCCGCGAGTCCGAGCAGGATCAAAGTGAATGCAGATTGGTTGGTTTTCATTGGCCTGATTCCTTTCTTCGTCTTTCCAAAAGTCGTTTCAATGCGTCGCCCGCCTCCTCGGAGCTGACGCCAGCGGCCGGGCTTTCACCGGTCGCGGCCGAACCGGTCGAACGTCTCGGCGTCGAGCCCGCCGCCGAATCTATTGCGATCCCGCTGGTGACCTGCCAGTCGCCG
>DNDP01000042.1:4783-7319 GCA_003484235.1 Verrucomicrobiales bacterium | reverse complement strand
TGGTGACCTGCCAGTCGCCGTCCTCCACGCGGCGCAGCTGCTGCCCGACGTTCAGATCAAGAGTCGCTCCCTCGCGTTCCAGCGCGACGTGGTCCTGGGCGACCTGCCGCAGGGTGTAGCCCGCCAGCGATTCGCCGGGCTTGAGCGCCTTCTTGAACTCACCCGCATTGCTGTCGAAAAACGCCAGCTCCTGATCGCCGTAGCTCATCACACCAGCAAGCGAAATGACGTCCACGCGCGGCGGTTTCTCGGGTTCGGCCTCGCGAACGGGCGTGCGCGCTCGAGCCCGGCGATTCGGATCAAAGATGTTCCGCTCGAACACGAGCTTGAACGTGCTGAAGTCGTTCACGGGAGTGGATTCAACTTTCTTTTCCGCAATGGGGGGAGAAGCGGTCGTCGTCGCCATAGTCTTGGTCTCGCTTTCGTCGGCGAGGACGGCGAAGGGCAACGCGGTCACCAAAAGCGCGGAAAAGATCAGGACACGCAGCCCATGATGAGCTCGCCGGCGCTTGCTTGAAGCTACGGCGGCGCAGCTGCGCCGCCCTACCATTCCCCGGTAGGACGGACTTGCCGGTCCGCCGAAACGATCCCCAAGCAGGCGCAGCGACGCTTGCGGCACCATCGCCTCGCCCGTTCCCAAAAGTTGTTTGCGCTGGTTCATCGTTCAGTTTGCTTCCAAGGGCTGCAGTCGCAGTCCGCTCACCATCAAACCCATCGCCAGGTTTTGCCCGTCGCTGTCGCGCGCGGTCAGCTCGACCGACTCGATCCGCAACGCCATGTCCGAGCGCTCGACCGCATGCAGAAACTTCGCCAGACGTTCGAGGTCGCCGCTCGCGTCCACCCGGCATTCGAGCAGCGAGTAATCCTCGTTCGCGCCGCGTTTCCACTGGGGCTTGATCGAGCTCACCGTGACGCGGCTGTCGCGCGACCACTGATCGAACGCCTCGAGCAGCGTCTTCTCCGCGTGCGACACGCTGGCGGGCAACGTGTTCTTCCGCAGATCGTTCCACGCGCGCCGCGTGAACTCCTCGCGGTCGATCATCAATCTGCCCTTCTCAATAGACTCCCGCAGCCCGGCGATGGTTTCGGATCGCTCCCGCCAACCCGCCGCCAGCGGGGTGAACACCAGGCGGTCCACGAGGAACAGCCCGACGACCGCGCCGGCGAGGATCAACAGCAGTTGCTGGCGTTGCGCTGGATTCATCGGTTGCCCCTCCACTGGAAATTGAACGTGTACTGCATCGGTGACGTCCCGCGGATCGTGTCCACCTTCACCTCCGCGATGCCCTCCGTCGCGCGAAGCTGATCAAGCGTCCTGAGCAGGATGGCGTTGTCACGGGTCACGCCGCTCACGCTCACCGTCGACTGCTGGCGGATCTCCACCGACTTGGCGGTCAACGAACCCTCCTCGGGAAACGCCTCGGTGATGTTTCTCAAGATGCCGAGACTCGTCGCGTTGGCGTCGTTCCACGGCCGGAACTGGCGGATGTCCGCCTGCAGTTCCTCCAGTTCCGTGACCTGCTTTTCCATCGCCCGCCATTCGGAGCGGAGACCCGCCAGCTGGAACTGCTGGAACAGAAACATCGCCACCAGAACCACCGCGACCGCGCCGGCGGTCGCTCCCGAATAGGCGAGGCGCTTGCCCGAGTACTTCCGCGAGATCTGCTGCCACAGCGTCGGCTTCGGCGGCAGGAAGTTCAGGGCGTCCCCCGTGGCGCTCAACGACTGCGCCGCCAGACTCAGCGCGCCGGAAAGCATCGGCTCACCGATCACCTGGAGCCCGTGCTCGGCGCCGTTCGAGGTCGTCAGCCGGCGGGCCGTGAGGTTCAGCGGCTTCACGCGTGGTCCCAGTTCGTCGGCCAGCTGCCCCGCCAGGTCGCCGGCACCGACCACGCGAAGTTCACGCAGGCTCCCGCGGATATCCTCGGGATACTGCGACAGCGTGATGCGCAGCTCGCGGGCGATCGCATCGGTCAACAGGCGTCGCTCGCTGCCCTCGGCCTCGATCACATGGTCAAGCGTCCGCAGGCCCACGATGCCGCCTCCCGCCGAGATCAGCAGCGTCACCCCGGCTTCGTTCACCACGGCGGTCAGGCAACCGAGCCCGGTGTCGGCGATTGCGCCCGGCAGCGCGGCGATCGCCGGCACGATCTGCACCGGCCGCAACTGGGCGGCGGCGAGAATTGCTTCAAAACGTTCGACCTGATCACCCAACACCGCGAGCTGGGTCGCGTAACGCGCGGAACCGGTGTTCACGATCGACCGGGCAACCTGCAGCTGGTCCGGTGAATTCGGGAAACCCCGTTCCGCCTCGAGTTCAAGAAAGCTCTGCACGTCCTCGTCGGCCAGATCCGGGAGCGCCGTGTGCAGCGTGAGAACCCAGGCGGCGGGCACCCCGACGACGCAGCGCCGTTCCTTGATGCCGGCGGACGACAGCAGATTGCGGATCTCATGGCCGACCAGCTCAGGCTCGTTGCGGAGCAGGTCAAGCGTCAGCGGTGCGTTGACCGTCTTCTTGATCTCCACCGAGCCGTTC
>DNDP01000042.1:0-4575 GCA_003484235.1 Verrucomicrobiales bacterium | reverse complement strand
GAGCCGTTCGTGCGCCGCAGCAGCACGGCTTCAAGCCGGCCGCCGTCGAGCGTCAGGCCCAGCACGCTGGTCGTACGTTTTTCGCGGGTCCAGTTCATCGCAGTGTCTCCATCGCCAGTTGAATCTCGCGCCGCACTTCCGGCCCCAACGGCCATCCCAGCGACGTCAGGTCGCGGCGGAACAGAATCTTGGGGGTGCCGTCGCTCGTGTCGAAAACGAAGCGGGTGCGACGCAGGCCGCGCGCGTGTTCGCCGAGCGCGACGACGTCGGCGGTCAGTTGATACGATTGATCGGTCAGGAAACGGCCAGCCTGGGCGATGGCCTGTCCGTCGAGCACGTCCTTCACCCACGCCATCGAGGTCAGCGCGGCGGGATTGGCGGCCCGATGGGCGACCAGCGCCGGTGCATGGTCGAGACCGATGCCCGGAATGCAGGCCAGCACCGCCTCGCCCGCCGTGTTGACGTTCACCAGGCCCGGCTGCGGGTCGTTCGAAGCTGAAATGTCGGTGTGGATCAGGACGAACTCATCGGCCGTCATGCCGCTGGCGACAAAGAACTGCAACACGCTCGGAATGTTTCCCGGGCCGGCCGCCGCCAGAATCTCGTTCGCCCGGTCATCCCCGAACTGCTCGCTCAGGATGGTGCGCAACTGCTGGCGGCCCTGTTGATTGGTGATGTTCACCCGTGCCGATCCGTCCGCCCGCGTGCCTGGCACCTGGCTGTAAACGGTCACGTACTCGAACAGACCCGAATCCAGCCGCCCATCCTGGTTGTCGTAGGGGAGCGTGAGATCGCCGTCGTTTTCGTTGGGATCGAGGACGCCGTTCAAGTTGGCGTCCTCGCCGAAGAGAACCTCCGTGGTCATGCCGTATACGAGGCGCAGCTCATCGACCGTCTCGAACGGCGCGTTCTTCGCCCGCCGCGGTGGATTCAAGCGCGCGTAGGTTTCGTCCTCCGCTCCGCCGTCCTCGCCGGAATCGCTGTCCTCATCGCGCCAGTCGATGATCGCACCGGCCAGTTCCGGTGTCATTCGCGGCAGCGCTTCGAGCATCTCCGCCGTGGCGGTGTTGAGGTTCAGTTTGCCATTCTCGTCGATCAAACCGAACACCGGCAGGTCCACGCGGGTCTGAAGGTCGCCGCGCCCGACCAGCCAGTAGTGGGAATCACCGACCGGCACGCCCTGAACGCGGAACTCGGGCAACTCACCGGTGAGGTTGGGAACGACACCATTGGTGGCGTTGTTGGTGAACAGGTGGCCGAGATAGCGCCGCGCGCCGTGAATCGCGTGTTCCGCCGCCACGGACGAGACGCGGTTCTGCGCACCCTTCAACTCCAGACTCATCGAATGCGCGAAGTAGATCGCCAGCGTCACCAGCCCGAGCGTGACCCAGAGCACGATGACCAGCACGGAACCGCGCTGGAACGCGGAGCGCGATTCAATCGCGTGCTCGCAGAGCATTCTCATTGGCCGCCTCCGGCCGCGGTTGCGGCATTTGTTCGCGCCACAATCAACAGCGGCACCACCATTTCAATCGGCCGGTATTGATGAGCGCTCTGACCACCGTCGCGCGCCGCGGGAACGATGCTGAGCTTGATCGCAGCCGGCAGGTTGCTCGAAATCGTCGTGTCCCAGGCATCCACCCAGTAGCTGCCGTCGAGGTATTGCCAGGTCATCTGCTCGACCCCGCCCATCAGATACTGCGGCTGCGTCTCCTCGACGGTCGCCGGCAACAGATTGCGGGTGATAACCCGATAAAGATCGCGGCCGGCATTGCCCGGATACACCTCCGGTTCGGCGAGGTAGTAGGCGACCCGCTGGACATCGGCAAAAGAGGAAAAGTCATCGACGCGGCCGGAGCTGGTGTGGAAGTCCGGACTCACGCGCTCGGCGTTGGCGAGCAACGGCATCGCGTCGCCGGCAGTGGCGGACGGATTCGACTGCAGGTCACCCACCAGCGTCCCGCCGGGCGGCATCAGGCATTCCAGATCGCGCTTGATCAATGCGACCGCATGCTCCAACGGAAGCGCCTCGGCAAAGGTGGCCGTCGTGCGATTGCGCAACTGCAACGCCCCAAAGTAAACACCGTTGATTACCGCCAGAACGACCGCGGAGACGGCGATCGCCAGAAGCACTTCGATGAGGGTGAAGGCGTCGCGGATACCAACGCTCGTCTCGCCTGCGGCGCGATGGGGATCACGGCGGCGCAGCGGCACCGCCCTACCAAGGTTGGGCAGGGCGGAACTGCCGGTCCGCCGGGGATTCCTGCAGGCCAGCGCAGCGTCGCTGGCGAAGGGAGAGGTTCGATCGGCTGGAGCCTTGATTCTCATTCCGCCACCTCCGTTTCGGTGGTCGAGATTGCGGTGGCTGCATCGGGATCGACCAGCGTCGCCAGTCGGACTTCATACTCCCGGCCCTGCACCTCGAAGGTCACGTTCACCCAGACTTCGTCCAGATCGCCGTAGAGCCAGGGTTGCGATTGCATCCGCCAGCGGAACTCACGCACTCCCTCCTCGACGACCCCGTTTTGTGATCCGGCCAGCAGCAGCCCGGTCACGTCGAGTTCGTTGACCACGCGTTCGGCGATGCGCATCGCCTCGCCCTTGCGCGCGGCGACCAGCCCTGCGCGATTCGCGACCTGAATCCCCTGCACCGCCACCGGGATCACGATCGCCATGAACGCCAGCGCGGCAAGCACCTCGGCCAGCGTGAACGCCGCGCGCGAGGTCCGATTCAACCGAACAAGATGGTCAGTGTTGCAGCGCATAGGCAGCGTTCGTGCTGATCTCGTAGCTCTGCCAGTTCCGCGCCGGCATGAGGACGACGGGCGGGCTCTGCGCGTTGCCATCGTTCAACTCGATGCGTTCCGGACTGAGTTCGTGGATGAACCCGTCGGGATTGATCAGGATGGTGCGCAGATTGACCGGCACGCCCTGCACCTGGACCGGTTGCGCAGGAAGCGACCCGTACGGTGCCACCTGACGCGTGCCCACCACGGATGCGATCGGATCACCGACCTTCAATTCGAGCTGCTCCACGAGCGAATACTCGACGGCGCGTTCATCGAGTTGGTTCTCGAGAAACCCCGGCTGAGCCTCCAGACCGTAGCGCCCGTTCTGTTCGTCCAACCAGACGATCATCGGAATGCCTTCGGCGACCGCGCGGTTCTGAGCGTAACGCGTGAGGGTCATGAGACGGCGCGCCTCGTTGTCCAGCGAACGACCCCGGAAGAAACCTGCCAATCGCGGCGCGATCAGCGCGATCGCCGTAACCAGCAACGCCATCACCAGAATCAACTCGATCAGCGTGAAAGCCGCTTTTGCCGGAGCGCCGAGCTCCCGCTCGGCAGGATTCACCACGACGCCCGCCGGGCCGAGCGGGAGCTCGACGCTCCGCTGCCGGGCACGCTCGCTGACGCTCGCCGGGGACAGGCTGGAAGCCTGTCCCACTTCGGGCGTTGTTGAGCATTTGAGGCGCATCGGTTACTTCCAGTTCTTGATGTCGTCGTCGGTGTTGGCGCGGCCGTCCGGACCCAGCGAGCTTATGTCATAGCCGCTCGTGTTGTTCTTGCCGGGGCACTCGTAAAGGTAGGCGTTGCCCCACGGATCGACCGGAATCGCGTCCTTCATGTACGGTCCGCGCCAGCTTTGCGCGTCTCGCGGCGCGGTCACGAGATCGTTCAAGCCCGCACTGCCTTTCGGGTAGAAACCATTGTCCACCTCGAACGCATCCAGCGCGGTGCTGAACGTCGAGATCTGCGACTGGGCGGCGGTGACGCGCGCCTGCTCGGTGCGGCCGGAGAACTTCGGCACCACGATTGCCGCGAGCACGCCGAGGATCACCAGCACGAGCAGCAGTTCGATCAACGTGAAACCCGTGCTGTGTCGCCGGGGTTGGAATCGAGGGACTGAATTCTGAGTACGGATTTTCATGTGTGGGTCGGTTACTTGATATGGTCCTGCAAGGAGAAGATGGGGATCACCATGCCGATGAAGATCACGCCGATGAACCCGGCGATGAAGAACAGCATCAGCGGCTCGGCCAGCGCCACGGCCGCCTTGAGCTGGCGGTCGAGATCGCCCTCGGTGACGTTCGCGATGCGCACCAACTCGCCGTCGAGCCGGCCGCTTTCCTCGGCGACGGAGATCATCTCGGTCGTCGCACCGGAGAAGAGCACGCGGCAGTCGCTCAGGCTCGGCCCGAGCTGTTTTCCTTCCTTCACGGCGTCGATCGCATTCGTGACGGCGTCGGAGAGAATCTGGTTGCCGATCGAACGGCGCGCGACGTTCAGCCCGTTGATCAGCGGCACCCCCGCACCGAGCAGCGTGCCGAGCATCCGGCAGAAGCGCGCCATGGCGAACTGCGCCACCAGCGGCCCGATGGCGGGCGCCTTGAGAATGCCGCCCTCCCAGACCCGCCGGCCCTTCTCGGAAGTGAACCACGTCCGCAGAGTGAAGCCGGCGACGAACAGCGCCGCCGGCCGGTTGTAGATCGCGTCGGGCGTGTCGTACTGCATCAGCCGGCCGGCCGACAGCACCGCGATGCGGTCGGCCAGCGTCATCGCCTCGACCTGGTCG
>DNDP01000047.1:7836-10273 GCA_003484235.1 Verrucomicrobiales bacterium | reverse complement strand
ACCAGCAGTTCGATGAGCGTGAACGCCCGGCAGCGGGCGGCGCGGAACGATTTCAGGTCAAAGTTCAGGCGCATGACTTTCAACGGATTCGGGATTGGGGAACCTGCTGTTCGCGCAGCTCCTGCTCCAACCGCTCGCTCAGCCACTGCTTGATCATGCTCTGGTAGTTGAGGAACCGGCAGCGGGCGAGCCGTTTGATGCGGGAAAGCATACGGGGGTCAAAGCGCAAGGTCACCGACACCGAGTCGGACGCCTCCGAGGCCGAGGCCACGGCCGATTCCATCAGCCGCATGTCCACGCGGGTCACCGCCCAGAAATCCGCCTCGGCCTCCTCGCGGTCGAAGAGCGGCACCTCGTCCCAGCTTGTGATCACATTCATCGCAGGTTCCTTTCCTAGTGGGTGACCGCCTGGTTCAGCTTCCGCTGATAGAACACCTGTTCCTCGGGCTCGAATCGGCGGGCAAAAATCACCTTCAACTGCTTGCCATTAGTCTTGTAAACGCTGAAGACCCCGGCACCGCCCGCATCCAAACCGAGATTGAAAAAGCGGTTCTGGGCGGAGAAACGGGGCGAATCCGGGAGCAACCGCACCGCAAAAGGGTCTTCAAAGGATTCCTCGATTCCCTGCAGGGTGACCGAGGGGTCCAGATTGAAAGGCGGTGTGTTCCAGTTGAACTCCATGTCAGGTTTCAGGTTCAGTGCATTTGTCCATCAGGTGTATGGACCATGTATTTACATCATGTATGCACCATGTCAATACATGAAAAGGGCCATCCACTTGGATGGCCCTTCTCGAAGTTTGCTTCAATTCGCCTATTCGCCACCGCCGGATTGGGGACTTCCCAGCTGGTCGATCAGGGTGATCAGCGGCAGGAACAGCGCGATGACAATGGAACCGACCACCACGGCGAGGAAGACGATCATGATCGGCTCCAACAGCGAGGTCATGGCGGAGACGGCATTGTCCACCTCCTCCTCGTAGTTGTCGGCGATCTTCATCAACATTTCGGGGAGGGCGCCGGTTTGTTCACCGACATCCACCATGGAAATCACCATGGGCGGGAACACCTTGGAGGCCTCCAGGGGCGCGGTGATGGTTTCGCCTTCCTTCACGCTTTCGTGCACGGAGCTGACGGCATTGCCGATGATGACGTTGCCGCTCGTCTCCTTGACGATGGTGAGCGCCTGCAGAATCGGCACACCCGAACTGACCAGCGTGCCGAGCGTTCTCGTGAAGCGGGCGATGGCCACCTTGCTGACGACCGGTCCCAGCACCGGCATGCGAAGCTTGAACATGTCCACGATCTTGCGGCCGATCTTGGTCTTCTTGAAGACGACCAGAAAGATTGTGAAGGCGATCACCCCGATGGCGACGGCCGGAAAGTTCTCGGCGATGTTGTCGCTGATGCCGAGCACGAACTCCGTGAAGGGAGGCAACCCGGCGCCACCCAGCATTTCGGCAAAGATCGCCTTGAACTTGGGAACCACGAACAGCATCAGAACCGCTAGCACGCCGATGGCGACGACCATGACGGCCACCGGGTAGAACATGGCGGCCTTGACCTTGCCCTTGATCTTTTCCGCCTTCTCCATGAACTCCGCCAGGCGGGCGAGCACGATTTCGAGCACACCACCCAGTTCGCCGGCCTTGACCATGTTGACGAACAGCCGGTTGAAGACCTTGGGGTGCTGGGCCAGACCTTCGGAGAAGGTGCTGCCACCCTCGATCGCGTAACCGAGGTCCACGATGATCTTGCGCAGGGTGGGATTCGGTTCCTGCTTTTCCAGCACGCGAAGTCCGCGCAACAGCGGCAGGCCGGCATCCACCAGCGTGGCCAGCTGCCGGGTGAACACCGAGAGGGACTTGCTCTTCACCCGACCGGAGAGAAACGGAATGTTGATGTTGATCTCGAGGGCGCCCTTCTTCTTGCCGGAGCGCCGGGCTGCGGCCGCCTTGCCCTTGCCACCTGCCGCCTTGCCCTTGTCCTCGACCACCTTGGTGGGGAAGTAGCCCATCTCCTTGAGCCGGTTGATGGCCTCGTTCTGGTTGGAAACCTCGAGCACGCCCTTGGTTTCCTTGCCGCGCGAATCCATCGCCACGTAGCTGTATTTTGGCATAAACGTACCTTTCTCAGGTGTACTTCACGACTTCTTCAATGGTGGTCTCGCCGTCGAAAATACCGCGCAGACCATCCTCGCGCAACGTTATCATGCCCAGCTCGACCGCCTTCTGGCGGAGGACCACGGTGGGCGCGCGATCATTGATCAGACTCCGCAGCGTCTCATTGATCACGAGCAATTCGTAGATTCCTTTCCGGCCGCGGTAACCAGAGTCATTGCAGGTCGAACAGCCCCGGCCGTAGTAGAACACCTTCTCCCCGATGTCGTGCGGCGAGAGGTTGAGCATGGAAAGCTGGCTCTCGGTCGGCTCGAAGGG